>NZ_JBEPAM010000004.1:0-332416 GCF_040298605.1 Kitasatospora sp. NPDC001527
CTGCCGACGACCGGCGCGTACGCGCCGGTCGTCGGCAGGGCCCGACGCTGCCCGGTCCGCGCTACACGCCGGTGGCGCCGTCGATGCGTTCCCGCACCAGATCGGCGTGGCCGTTGTGGCGGGCGTACTCCTCGATCATGTGGACGTAGATCCAGCGGAGGTTGACGTCCTGCTCCATGAAGCGACCAGTGTCGGTCAGCGCACGGTCGGCGCAGAGCTCGCGGGCGCGGGCGATCTCCGTCTGCCAGATGGCGAGGGCGTCGCCCAAGGTGGCGCCCTCGGCCAGTTCGAAGCCGCCGTCGGGGGCGGACGGGTCGGCCTGCGGGTCGAAGATGGGCGGGGCCTGTTCTCCGGCGAACACTCGGCGGAACCAGTTCCGTTCCACCTCTGCCATGTGCTGTACGAGGCCGGTCAACGTGAAGCCGGACGGCGGCACGGACGCGACGGCCGCCTGCTCGTCGTCCAGGCCCTCGCACTTCATGGCCAGAGTGGTGCGGTGGAAGCCGAGCCAGCTCTCCAGCGTGGTGCGCTCGTCGGCGTTCAGCGGTGGCATAAGGCGTTCGACGGTGCTCATTGGTCGATTATCGCCAGCGGTCGAAGCCATCGGCAGGCAGGGCCGACGACGGGGCGAACGTTTCCTGATGCGGCACTGGTGTCCTCCCGCGCCGGCTGCACCCCGAGCGCCGCCAGGCCCCCACCGGGCGAACACGTGCCCCGCGCCGTCCGTACGGCGCGGGGCCGTTCGAGCGTGCCGGGGTCGGCCGGTCAGAGGCCGATGTCCGTCAGCCACTGACCGGTGGTACGGGTGGTGAGACCGAGCAGCTTCCGGGCGGAGTTCTCGGGCGTGATCGAGAGGTCGGCGAGCGCGCTCAGCGCCTCGTAGACGGCGGCGACGCCGGCGGCGGGGCCTTCGCCGATGAAGGGGGCGACCGAGGCGCGGAACTGCTCGGGGGTGATCGGCTCGAAGACCACGTCCTTGCCGAAATGGGTGCCGAACGCCGCGGCGAGGTCCGGTCCGGTGGGCGCCGGGTACTGGCCTATGGAGACGCCGCCGGTGACGTCCGGGCGGTCGAACAGGGCGACGACGGCGTCGGCGATGTCCAGGTGCGACGCCCAGGAGACGGGGAAGTCGGCGCGGATCGGGTAGGGCAGCGCGCCCCGCTCGTGCACCGTGCCGATGACGAACGGCAGGAGCAGGTTCTCCAGGTACAGCGTGGGCTCGATCACCGCGTGCGACACCCCGCTGTCCGCCAGGCCGCGGACCAGCTCCGAGGCCGCGCCACCGGTGCCCGGGTCGGTCGGGGCACCGCTGGTGGAGAACACCACGCGGGCCGGGCGGGCCTCGCGCAGGGCGGCGAGGATGTTGCGCGCATACGTCCGGCGGTCCTCTTCGGAAGCCATCGGCAGGTGGACGAACACGCCCTCGGCGCCGCGGTAGGCGCGGGTCAGCTCCGCGACGGAGTCGTATCCGGCCACCACCACGCGCGCGCCGTCCACGACGGCGTCGGCGTGGCGGGTCGGAGCGGTCACGGACTTGCCCGCGGCGGCGAGAGCGGCGACGACGGGGGCACCCTGGGCGCCGGTGGCGCCGTGAATCACGTAGGTCATGGCGCCATTAGTGCATGCAGTGCACCAGTTACATCAACTGCACTAATGGGTTACGGTCGACAACGTGACCGAATCCCGTCTGCCCGAGTGCGGTGTCGCCCGCTTCCTCGTCCTGCTCAACGGTCCGTGGGCCACCCTGATCGTGCGGGAACTGCTGCACGGCCCCCACCGCTTCAACCAGCTGCGCGAGGCCCTGCCCGGGATCAGCCCGCACACCCTGACCAGCCGGCTGCGCCAGTTCGAGCGACACGGCATCGTCACCCGCACGACCTACGCGGAGATCCCCCCTCGCGTCGAGTACGCGCTCACCCCGCTCGGCGAAGGGCTGCGCGACGTCCTCGAAGCCATGGGCACCTGGGCCACGGCGGTGCCGGACCCCGCGGCCGACGCCACCGGCTGATCCACTGGTCCTCAGGCGTTCCCGGGGCCCGGAACCAGCTGGTTCCGGGCCCCGGGCGTGCCTCGGTTCGGCTGTGCGGCGGGATGCCGCACAGAAGGAAGGATGGCCGGGTGCGACGGCCGCGGCTCTCAAGTGAAGACGGCATCTCTGGCGGCGCGGGCCAGTACCCCCTGCGCCGTGTGCGGGATGCCGAGCCGGTTCCAGTGGAAGATCACGTGGTAGGCGAGGACGCGCCGCAGGCCGCGTTCGAGCGTGCCTGCCCGTGCGGCGGCACCGAGGGCTGTCCCGGCCTTGCGGAAAGCGCCCGCCCAGTGGGCGGCGAACGCGGCAGGGCCTCCGTCGTGGAACAAGGCACCGGCCGGTTCGGTGTCAGCGAGGAGCAACTGCCTGATCTGGTTCGTCAGCCGGGGTAGTCGGTCGAGCGAAACCCGGTCCGGCAGGGGGCGTTCCTGGCCGACGCGCTGCCAGACATCGCCCATTTCGTACCACTCCAGCCCGGCGGCGTGGAACATCGTGGTGCACAGCAGCACGGACAGTTCGCGGCGGCCGAGCGGCCATGGCTCGCTCTCGGAGTGCTGGAGGATGGCGTGGCTGTCGGCGTGGAACAGGCCGCCCGCGACGATCATCGCGTCCTCGCCGCCGAACGCGAGGGTCTCCGGCTCGTACCGGCCCGTCCACCAGCGGACCGCTCCGTCGGCGGCGAGGGCGTCCAGGACGTCGGCCACGGCGGCGGGGCCGTCGCCCCGGCGGGGGTCGTGGTGGAGGCGGAGCCGCCAACAGGGGTGCTTGCGGATGAACCACCAGGTCGCACCCGTGGCTTCAGCGGCATGGAGAGCGGGTGCGAGCTGCCGGGCGGCGACAGTCTCGGCGGTGGGCCAGTCGGTGAACTGGATGTACGCCTGCCAGCAGGTAGCGACGGTCTGCTGGTGGAGGGCATCCCGGCCGGCCTGCCGGTAGACCTCGACAGCGGCGGTCAACTGGTGCGGATCGAGTCCGGTGAGGGCAGCCGCGTCGGTGACAGGTGTTCCGGCGAGGACGTGCAGGACCGCGGCTTCGACGCGGCCGGGGTCGGGCCGCAGCGTGACGGGGTCTGCGTGGGTGGCGGTCAGTCGATCAGCAGGCATGCGTCCCATCCGGTGGCGGGTGGTTGGTTCGTGGCGTGGGTGGCCTCGGCGAGTGCGGTTCCGGCGCGGCCGTTCAGGAAGCCATCGCCATGGTTGTCGGCGGAGTGCCGGCGCAGCCGCTCTCCCAGGGCAGGGAGGGCCCGGTGCAGGTCACTGGTGGTGGCGTCCTGGGCGGCGCGCCAGAGGGTCTGGTAGAGCCCTGCCCAGCCGTGGCACAGGCCGGGGTCGGTGACCTGACGGAGCTGGGCGGGGTCGGCCGCGCAGTCGGCTAGGGCCTGTTCCCAGACGTGTTGCTGCTGCTCCTCGCCGAGTGCGAGCGCGGCGAGCTGTCCGGCGCGAGCGATACCAGGGGTGCCGTAGCACCAGCTCGGGCGGCCGGGGTGCGACTGGATGGGACGCCCGGCGGTGATCTCCGTCGCGGTGATGGTCTCGGGCCACCAGACCCCTGCCGGGCCGTGTTGCCGCCACGATCGGAGCCAGGCGTGGACGGTGCGGATGGCGTCGAGGTGGCCGACAACGGTCAGCCCTTGGCGGGCGGCCTGGGCGAGCAGCAACAGCGGTCCGGTGACGCCGTGGGCCGCTCCGAGGTTGAGGTGTGGCGGGCCGTCGTGCGTGCCGCCGCGCAAACGTGGGCCGTGGCCGACCCACCAGCCCGGAATCCGCTGCTCGTGGTGCTCCAGTGGACGGGTCAGCGCGACCAGGTAGGTCAGGATGTGTTCGAGGGCCGTGCTGCCGGGTTGGGTGCGCAGCAGGAGCGCGCCGATCCCGGTGAGCCCGTACAGCAGGTCGTACTCGTTGAAGCGTGTGGGACGGCCGGAGGTGATGCGCGCGAGGCCGTCACAGGCTCGCTGGTGGGCGATGTTCCGTACGTGTTTGTCCAGCGCGGTGCGGGCTGCCTGGTAGCGCTCGGGCGGGTCGGCGGCGGCGTGCAGGACGAACGCGACTGCCGGGACACCGAGGAAGAGCCCCGCGCTCGGGCTGCCGTTCAGCTCATGGGCGGTCGCTCGGGAGATCCAGGCGTGTGCCGCCCGCCAGTCACCGCCGCCGGTGCGGGCGCGTTCGACGTGCAGCAGCGCCGTCCCGGCCGCCCCGCTGTCGAGGCTCTGCGCCGCCCATGCCTGTTCGTCCTCGGCAGCGGAACGGGGTGTTGTCATGACGGCCTCCGGGCGGCCTCGGACAGCGCGCAGGACCGCGCCAGCCGCTCGGTGACGCGCTCACGGGAGGGGTCGGCGGCAACCGCACGTAGGTGGTGCCCGTGCAGCAGGGACCGCAGCACCGTCACCGGGGCGCGGCCCTGCTGGTCGAGCTGGGCCCCGTAGGCGGCCAGGGCGGCGGCGCGCCGCCGCCAGGTGTCGGCGATCACGTCACCACCGGGCAGTTCGCACAGGGCCGGTGACGGCCCGTTCCAGCCGGCCAGTGGTCCGGTGGTCCTCCGCAGCTCCGGGTCGGCGGGTCCGGTGCGCTGGGGCAGCACCGCGCACAGCAGACGCGGGGCGTGGGCCGGGTCGGGCGCGAGCGCGGCGGTGAGATCGACCATGCTGGCCGCGGCGAGTGCCTGCGCGGGGACACCGGAGGCTTGAGCCGTGCGGATCTGGGCGATGGCGGCGGCACTGTCTGCGGCGAACACGGCATGGGCGGCTTCCAGAGCGGGACCGTCTCCGTACCGGCCGGCCTGGGGCTGGTAGCCGGTCAGGGACAGCTGAGCGAGGAGACGACGGCCGCGCAGCCGAACCGCCCACGCTTCGATCCCGTGCAGTACTTCGTCGCCGTGCTCGTACGGTGCTCGCCAGAACAGGTCGAGGCGCTGGTCGGCGTCGGGGCGCGCGGTGTCCTTGAACCGTTGGAACCACACGGTTTCGGACGCGAGGCCTTCGAGGAGGGCGGGCAGGTGCTGAGTCAGGATCTCGTCCCAGCGGTCCGGATGGCCGAGCAACTGTGCGTGGAGCACCTTGATGTCCTGCGGCGGCAGGGTGGGGGCGGGGGCGGCGAGTGGTCGGCTTCCTGCGGTTCGGCCGCCTGCCGGTGGCGTGGTGGGCTGGTGGTGGAGCGCGAGGAGGACTTCGTGGGGGCGGCCGAGCCAGCCGCACGCGTTCGGGGCGGGGACGCGCCGCAACTCCACGGGTCCGGTGGAGCGGGCGAGGCGTGAGCGAAGGAGCTGCCGGTCGACGGGGCGGGTCAGGTCGAGCGGAAGGCGCTGTTCGCCTTCGGCGATCGCGACATGGTCGGGCATCCGCCAGCGTGCCCGCCAGGTGTCCAGGGCCTCGTCCCACTCCGGGGCCACGGCTGTCCGGCCGGGCAGTGCTGATGCCGGTAGGAGCCAACGGGGTTGGGCGAGGAGTGTGCGCCGGTAGCGGACGCCGGGCAGGTAGGGCAGGTTCGCGGCGGCGCCGAAGTCGAAGGCGGTGTAGACCGGGCAGCGGGCCGAGGTCAGTTCGGCGAGGAACCGCGCGAGCGGAGGAGTGTGCCTGCCGGCCTCCAGGGCGTGCAGGACGCGCGGCTCGACTGGCTGGCCGGAGGCCAGATCGACCAGGTGGAAGCGGTGGGTGTCGATCGTGACGCCGAGGTCCGCCACGGCGATCACACCGGGGCCGCTTCCGTGATAGTCGCCGAGGGGGATGATGTCCGGCAGCAGCTGGGGGCAGCGGACGAGCATGTCGTCGCGGCGTCGCCGCGGTGCGAAGGACAACTGGACCGCGGTGGTGTCGGTGCCCGTCCGGAAGCTGTCCGCCCACTGCCGGCGCTCGTGGTCGTCGAGCAGGTGGGTGAAGCGCCCGGCCATGCTGCTGGCGGGGCGGGGCGCGCCGGTGACGGCGAGTTCGAACCGGCCCCGGGCCAGGTCTTCGAGGGCTGGAGCGTGGACCTCGAAGCACACCTCGATGCGGTCCGCCCACACGGGATCGTCCTGCCAGTCGGCGAGGTCGCCGATCACGGTGTCCGTCAGCACGATCTCGTCGCTGCCGTCCACCAGTGCCTGTTGGATCAGCGTCAGCAGCGCCGTGTCGCGGCCGGTGGCCGGACGCGGAGCGGTCCGCCGGGCCGAGCCGAGGAAGTCGGCCGGCCAGCCGAGTCCGCTGTCGGCGACCAGCTCCAACACCTGGACGAGTGCGCCGACGCCGTACCGGGCCCGGAACCGGGCGAAGTAGTCACGCCACCGTGCGGAACCGTAGGGGTGCGCGGAGACCGCGACCAGGGTGGCAGCGGCGGCCTCGGCCTCGCGGACCACCGAGTTGGGAAGCCGCACCTGGGCGTCCAGCCGGACGTCGGCCATCACGGGGACGGTGTCACCGTGGTGCACCGCCCGCATCTGCTGCATCACCGTCGTGGCCTCGGTGTCGGGGCGCCCGAGCGCGGCCCTGATGTGTTCCAGGTCGGCAGTCAGGTCGGCGGTTTCCGGAAGGTCACCGGCACGGGCGTCGTTCAGGACGGCGCACACATGTCCGAGCGCGTCCGGCACGGTCATCGGCGGCCACAGGGCCGTCACCAGGAACTGCTGCTCCACCAGGCCGGTCAGCAGGCCGTCCAACCGCGCCCGGTGCACCGTCGGGTAGCGTTCGGCCAGCGCCTCCCGAACCGCGCAGTAGGGCACCGGCTCGGCGGCGAGCTCCAACGCGAACAGGACCGGGGCGGTAGCGCGTGCGGACACCTCGACAGGCGGCATCTCCGGAGTGTCGCCGCCCGCCGGGACACCGGGTAGCACGACGCGGTCCCCACGCACCGTTACGGTGGTGTTGGCCAGCAACGGCAACCGCTCCAGCAGTTGGGGTACGTTCTCAAGGCGGGCGATGACACCCGCGAGCCAGGCCCCGTCCGCGCGCAGTATCCGATCGTGCCGGGCGCCCCACGCGGTGGCGGCCGTGCCTCCGACCTCCACGCCGGTCACACCCGCGAAGCCGCCGAACGGCGTTGCCCGCCGCTGCCAGCGCGTCAGGTAGGCGGTGAGCGACAGCACCAGGCGGCGCACGCGCCGAGGGCTGCCCGCGCCCCCGATCGCGCGCTGGATCTCCGGTCCGAGCACAGGACTGGCCAGCAGCACGGTCTCGCGGATCAGCGGGTGGTTCCACACCTCGGCCAGCCACTTCCGGGCCTGTGCGGTGGCATCCTCGCCACCCGGGTCGGGGCCGGCCGGTAGCTCCAGGCCGTCCGGGAAGGTGCTGGCGCGGAGCATGGCCGCGCCGCTGAATCGGTACACCGGTGTCGCCTCGTTCACGTTTCCCCCTGCCGGTGCGGATGATGGCCCTTCCGGTGGTGCGGGTGGGCCGAAGCATGCCTTCGACCCACCCGCACCGCGCCTCAGCCGCCGGTCAGGAGGGGTCCTGGATGGACGAGCCGCACGCGCTGGAACCCGTCGCGCAGGTGCTGCCGCAGCCGTCGTTGGTGGCGCACATCAGCTTCCCGCTCGGGTGCGCGGCGACGATGACCTTGATGTCGAGGTCGAACAGGTCGTCCTCGACGGCCGTGCACCCGGCCAGCAGAGCCGTCATGGTGGTCACTCTCCTTGATGGTTGGGGTGGTACAGGACGCCTGGCCTGCGATTACGGCGCGGGCCAGGAGATCGTGATCCGGCTGTTGCGCTTGTTGACGACCCGCTCGCGGGTCAGCTGGTCGTCGGGAGTGCCGACCGGGTGGACTGCGAAGACGGGGCCGGTACCGGCGCGTTGCGCCCGGTCCCACTCCCGGATGTGGCCGGCGATCGTCTCGGCCAGCTCGGTGGCCTGCGGCCCCAGCGCGTGGACGCCGAACTCCAGCCGGCTTCCCGCGTCGATGCGCCGCCAGGTGACGTAACCGAAGGAGCCGCGATCGACGGCGGCCATGGAGAACCACTTGTTCGCCGGGGCGACGAGGCCGGTGTCCAGGTCCTCGCGGACGGTCATGATGCAGAACCCGTCCAGCTGCGTGGCGAGCCACATCTGCAGGGAGTCGAAGGGCTCCCGCATCCCCATCGTCACCCCGGTCCACGTCTCGGACCTGGGCGTCCTCACGGCGTTGTTCAGGTCACCGGGGTCGCCCATGACCTCGTCGTCGAACTTGAGGGCGATCTCCTCGGTGCCGGTCACCAGCAGGACCTGGGTGTGGTGCTCGTCCGTGCCCTGCATGGGCACGAAGCCGCACACCCGGACCGATTCGCTCTCCAGCCGGTCACCGTGGCGGACGAAGGCGATCGAGCGAGTCAGGCCGCGTACGCGCAGGGGTACCACGAGTCGGCCGCCTTCGGCGAGCTGGTCGAGCCAGGCCGGGGCGATGTCCCACGCTCCGGCCGTCACCACGATGGCGTCGAACGGAGCACGCTCCGGGACGCCCACCGCGGCGTCCCCGGTCACCACCCGGGCGGCGCCGTAGCCATGCTGGTTGAGGAGCCGCCCGGCCCGCTCGGTGACGTCCGGGTCGATGTCCATCGTGGTGACCTGGCCGTCGTCGCCGACCAGTTCCGCGATGAGCGCGGCGTTGTAGCCGCCCGAGCCGATCTCCAGCACGTTCATGCCGGGGCCGATGGCGGCCTGCTCCAGCATGAAGGCCTGGATCTGCGGAGCGGAGACCGAACTCATCGCCACGCCGTGGTCGCTGACCTTCGTCACCACCGCGTCGAAGGCGGCGTAGGCCTTCTCCAGCGGCGCTTCCGGGGTGAACTCGTGGCGGGGCACCTTGCGCAGTGCCGCCTTCACCAGGGGCGAAGTGAGGTCCCCGGATTGCTCCAACTCGGTGATCATCTGCTCGCGCAGGCGTTCGGGGGAGGTCTCGGGGTTGATGGCCGCCTCCGCGGTGTTCGTCATTGCGGGCTTCTCTCTCGTGCGATGATCACTTCAACTCGCGTGCTGTATAGCCGAGTTGGTGCGCGCAAGCCTACGGGCTCCGCTCATGGTTCCCTGCTCGACCTGATCCGCAGGCCGTCCCTCCGGGGACCGGAACCGAACGGTTCCGGGCCCCGGAGCACCCGCCTCTGCTTATTCGGCGGGGGTGCCGCGGAGGAGGAAGGGGAGGTGGATGCCGCGGGTGAGGGCGGTGAGGGCGTGGGTGGTGCGGCGGTGCTGGTCGGGGGCCATGGCGTCGGGGAGCTGGTGGGGGTGGAGCCAGTGGAGGGCGGTGATGGTGGCGGGGGGCTGGTGGCGGGCGACGATGTCCTCCTGGGAACTGGTCAAACGACCGCCCCAGTAGACGAAGTTGATGCCCTCGGGGAGGTTTCGGGCGTCGACGTAGTCGGTGGCGAGGATGTGGCGCAGGGGGAGGGCGAGGCCGGTTTCGGTCTCGGTGTGGCGGCGGGCGGCGAGGTGGGGGAGTTCGTTGGCCTCGGCGCTGCCGCCGGGGAGGATGAGGCCGGTCTTGTAGGTGGTGGCGACGAGGAGGACGGCGCCGTCGCGGTTGAGGATGAGGGTCTGCTGGCCGAGGCGGCGGCGGGGCGGGTGGGTGAGGAGGGCGGGGAGGGTGTGTGGCATGTGGTGCTCCTGAGGGGTGGGGTCAGTTCTCGTCCGGGTCGTCGGAGGAGAGCCAGGTGAAGCAGGCGGGCAGGCCGGCGCAGACGCCGGCGGCCAGGATGAGCCCGAAGATGAGGAGTTGGGGGCCTGGTGGTCCGTTGCGGATGGGCCAGCAGACGAGGGTGGCGGCGAGGGCGCTGAGGGTGGGGACGCCGAGGAGGGCGGCCGCCAGTTTGAGGGGGCGGTTCACGCCACGTCGGCGGTGCGGGGCCGGCTGGGGTGCTGGACGGTGGTGAAGCGGGGTTCGGTGAGGGCCTGGATGTGGTCGGGTTCGGTGGTCCACTCGCAGCCGCCGCCCTCGGGCCGGAGGTAGGCGAGCCCGGCGAGGGTGTCCATGTAGACGGCCTCGACGGGCCGGCCGGAGAAGTCACGGTGCCCGAGGTCGAGAACGACCTCCCCCACGGTGGGGGAATAGGCAGGAATGCGGGGGCGGCTGGGCATGTTGGCTCCATTGGTTGCGCAGGGTCCCGGATATCTCACGGGGTGTAGCCATAGTGACCCGTTCCGGTTTACGATGGCCAGGGTCTGAACGTTGACCAATTGGGCGCGTGAAAGGTGCCAGCGTTCATGGACGAGCTCGTTGTTGACGCGGTGTCATCTCCTGCCGTTCGCTTCGGTCTGGAACTTGCCAGGCTGCGACGGGCGCGAGGGTGGTCGCAGGTCGGCCTGGCGAAGCGCATGGGGTACTCCAACACCCTGGTCTCGTACGTCGAACGAGCGAAGCGTCCTCCAACAAGGAACTTCGCTGTTAAAGCCGACCAGGTATTCGAAACCGGAGGCACGTTCTACGAACTCTGGCGCAGGCACGCGAAGGCCAGCCTGCTGGAGGGCTTCCCGGAGTTCGCCGACGGCGAGGCGAAGTGCCGTCGTCTCCGCGAGTTCTCGATGATGATCGTCACCGGGTTGTTCCAGGTGCCGGAGTACGCCGAGGCGCTGGCGTATGCGGCGGTCCAGCGAGGGGCGATCACCCAGTCCGAGGCTGAGCAGCGCGTCGAGTTCGTGTTGGCCCGGCAGCGCCTGTTTGACAGGAAGAGCCCGCCGCTGATCCACATGGTGATGGACGAGACATGCCTGGTCCGGTCGATCGGGGGGCGGCCCGTGATGGTGAAGCAGTTCGATCGCATTGCCGAGCTCGCTTCCCGTCCGAACATCACGGTCCAGGTGGCCCCGTTCTCCCTGGGTGAGCACCTGCCATTCGCGCTGCCGGTGACCTTGCTTGACCTGCCGGATGGATCGGTCGTCGGCTATGCCGAATCGCATGCTCGTGGCTACCTTGAGCGGGTCCGTGAATCGGTCAAGGCGTGGGAGAGGCAGTACGATCAGTTGGTGGTGGAGGCATTGCCCAAGGCGGCCTCCCTGGCGCTGATCCACAAGGCTCGAAAGGAGCTAGCCCCATGAACCTCGACCTGTCTGGCGCATCCTGGGTTAAGTCGTCGTACTCCACGAACGGCGGTCAGTGCGTGGAGGTCTCCGCGAGCTTCCCGGGCGCTGTTCCCGTCCGTGACTCGAAGAACCCCGAGGGCCCGGCCCTCGTCTTCCCGGCCTCCGCCTGGCGCTCTTTCGTCGCCGGTGTGCAGGCGGGCGAGTTCGGCACCGTTTGACGCAAGCTCATCGTGCGGACCCCGACCGGGATTCCCGGTCGGGGTCCGCTGTTTGAGGCGCCGCTCTGCCGCGTTGGGCATGAAGTCCAACGCCGCCACTCCTGTGCAGTCAGTGGTCGGCCTGGTCCAGCACACTGCGGCAGTGAGCCCAGGCCGACTCGGACAGCAGGGGCTGCCATCGGGTGAACAGGTCGAGCAGGTCCGCGCCGTGGCGGAGGCGGGCCTCCGGGCTGACCGCGGCGATGTCCAACTCGTTGGCGGCGGTGATTTCGGCGAAGTCTCGACGCGCTTCGAGGCCTGGATCCAGCGGTGCGCCGGTGAACCGGTCGACGAACGTGCCCCGGTCATCAGTCAGCCCCTGGTAGGAGGACTTGCGGTCGCAGGAGGCGTAGAAGTGGACGAGTGCTTCGGCCTCGGCGCCGATCGCCTCGACCAGTTCGGCCCGGCGCTCGACATCCAACAGCGCGACCGGGAACCCGTCGGTCCCGTAGAACGCGTGACAGAGCCCGGCCGACACCAGCGCCGGGCGAGCACCCCACGAGGCGAGAAGGGCGCTGACTCGCCGCAGGTGCGCCAGCAGTGTTCCGCCGGGGTGTTCGATCCCCTCGGCTCCCACCGCCTTCAAGATCGCCAGTGCCTCTGCGGTCATCTCAACACCACCCGTTCGAACGATCGTTGTCTGATCCGAAGCGCCGATGATCGTAGAACAGAAAGATGCCGATCACGCTGCGGTCGCCTCGCCGCGCTCGACCAACAGGCCGCGTTCGAAGCATGCTCCGGCTCGAAGGAGCGGAACCAGGTGGCGGGACCCGAGATCAACTGTGCGGACCCCGACCGGATTGCCGGTCGGGGTGCGCTGTTTGAGGCATGGTGCTGAGAGACCATCAGTCGGCACTGAGCTGAGAGCCCGCTCAGTGCCGACTGATGCTTCTGCCTGAATGCCGGCCCTCCGTGCTGGCGGCGCTTCAGCGCGGCCAGGTCGCGCGGGCCTGGGTGCTGGCCACCGAACTCGCGGTGAGGTCGCACGCTGATGTCGCGTGGGCCACGGTCGACCGCGCCCTTGCCGCCGCCCAGGCCGGCGGCGACCCGGTCGTCCTGGGCGCGGCGGCGAGAGTGCTGGCGATCACGATGCGGCGGGCCGGTCGGGGTTGTGGTCCTGCCTGCAGTGATCCTACGTCGGACAACGTCGAACTCTCCCGCCCGGTTGGCAGGGACAACGGCGCACGCCGGCAGAGGGGTGATCGGCCCCGATCGGGTTCCCGGGCGGCGTCGACGAGGTCTTCGTCGACGCCGGGGACGTCGAAGGTCATGCCAACTCCAGCAATGGGGACATGAGCATCGGCTCGATACTGGCCGATACGAAGAATGCCGCGAAGGCGACGACGGCCGGATCAGCGCGATGGAATGTCCACGATTTCCCGATAAAAGCCGCACATTCGGCCCCCGTGGCGTCCCTGATGGAGTAGCGCGGCCGCCCCACCTTGGCCGTGATCCGGTTGCCACCCCAGGTCAACGCCA
Source organism: Kitasatospora sp. NPDC001527 (assembly GCF_040298605.1). NCBI lineage: Bacteria > Bacillati > Actinomycetota > Actinomycetes > Kitasatosporales > Streptomycetaceae > Kitasatospora > Kitasatospora sp. NPDC001527. The sequence goes on from NZ_JBEPAM010000004.1 coordinate 12,719, forward strand.
CAAAGCGCTTGGACGGCCGTAGCGTGCGAGCGCCGGAGAGGTGACCCGGAACGCCTTGGAGGAGGACGGTCGATTCAGCAGCCACCCGCTTGCGTGCCCCGTAGCCAGGCACTCGCATGTCGTCCACCAGCAGCAAATCAGCTCCGTCCAAAACGAACTCCCACCTCTCCAAGAACTCCCGAGGGTGGGCTGATGCGCTCATCGGCCCCCGAATGACATCGATCATTCCGAGCGGAGAGGTGATCTCCGCCAGCTTCCTTCGTTCCTTCGTCCGAGCCATCCAGTGTCGCCCGGGTGCCAGGACCTTCAGTTCCACTCCTGCTCCCCATGCTCGCTTCCGATACTGATGCCGGGTGGAGGCGTCCACTCACGGATGCCTCCACCCGGCCGCCGGATCCCCGGCCTTCAGAAGGCGAACTCCATCCACCCGAACTGCTTCCTCGGATCATGCTGCGGATCGGCCGGGTGGAGTAGGTGCTCCGCCCGGCCGACTCACCGGCATGTGCTCGGATCCGAGGTTCCGCCGATCCGGCTTCCCCATGGACTGCTTCCTCAGTGGCGCCCGGGACTCCGGACAGGTGTCAGACCGCGCGGGGTCAGGTTGCGGGCCGTGTGCTCGGAGCCTCAGGGTTCCTCGCTGCCGTCCCCTCCCGTGCGGACGAGGGATGCCAGGTAGTGGACGAGGCCCAGGGTGGCCGCGGCGAGGATCCCTCCGGCGCCGGCCCGAACCGAAGTTCCCACGAGGGAATCAGTGGACAGCATGCCGACCGAGTAGAGGCTGAGTACCACCAGGACGGTGAAGCAGAGGACCGCTGTGAGCGCTTTGGCCAAGCGGGAGTGGATCATCGTGCTGTCTCCGGATCTCGTGCTGCGTTCGAAGGACTCGTATTTCGATCACATCTGGGCGCTTGTCGTACCAGCTGCGGGAATTCGGCCTCTCGGGTGCCCTGTCGTCCATGGGCCGAATCACCGGAAATCTCCCGGTTTGGCGGAATTCTCCGACGGCGGCTCGGGAACTGGATTTCCCGCCTCCACCGAGAGCGGGAATCCGCGGCTCGGCGGAAGAGGAGTGCCGGGGGCCTTCGGCGGTCGGCGCCGCTGCTGCCGTCCGTGATCCGAGGGGTCGGAAAGTCCCTGGGGAGATTACCTCCCTGGGGGTACGGGGCGGTGAAGGATCTCTGACACACTCCCAGCTTCCCGGCGGAGATTCCCCGGGATGAATGGGACAGGTGGGACCTTGAAGACGAAGGTACGTCTGATCGCGCTCCTCTTCGCTGTCGTCGGCGGGCTGTTCGGCCTTGCCGCGCCTGCGCACGCCACGGCCAACAACTACGTCGACATCGAGGTGGGCGCCGCTCCGGGCTACTACGACGGCGTCAGCGGCTGTACCGCGACGTTCTCCTACGGGGCGCCCTCCCGCGTGCTCCTGTGCGGGAGCCAGACCACGATCGTGACCTGGGCGGACGGCCGCAAGGAAGTCACCGGACTGGGCACCGACCACGCCGTCTGGACCTCGGCGCAGACCACGGCCGGGGGATCCTGGGCCTCCTGGGTGAGCCTGGGCGGCAGCGGGCTCGATCTGAAGTACGGAGTGGCCTGGCCCAATCCGTCCAGCGTCGGCGCCTGGAGCGGCGACTACCAGTTCTGGTGCCGCACCATGAACGACGGCTGGGGCCCCTGGCACCTCTGCTGACCTCGGGCCTCCGGGCAGCAGGCCCGAACCCCGGGACGGTTCCGGCGTTCTCCGGAACCGTCCCGGTGGGTGTCTCTTCTTCTCTCCGCAGGCTCTACCCGAGCACGTGCACGATCCCGCCCAGCAGGTGGTGGACAGCCGCCCGCAGGGGCAGCACGAGTGGTCCCGCGACCACGGCCACGGTCAGGGCGAGGGCCAGCCGCGGAGTCTCCCGCCGGTGCGGGAGGACGCCGAGGAGGAGCACCAGCGAGGCGATCACCAGGGGCGGCCCCAGCGCCACCACCCAGGCCGGCAGCGGACCGAGGGTCACCGGGGAGCTCAAGGCACCGGACAGGCCCAGCCAGCCGACCGAGAGCAGCAGGCTGAGATCGATCAGCCGGGGTACCGCCGGGGACACCCGGACCCGGCCGTCGAGCTTGCGCCGGAACGAGAACACCATCAGCAGCACCATGACGGACAGGACGGCCAGTTCGACGCGCAGGACGCCCGGGAGGTCGGGCGGGGGAAAGCGCCCGGTGCTGAAGATCCAGGTGACGGCTGCGGCGGGCACACCGAACAGCACGGCCCAGAGCAGGCACATCCGCAGGACCAGGGCCGGAGCGGGTCGCCAGATGCTGCCCGCCGGTGGCACGGTCCGGTCCCGCCCCCGGGTGAGCAGCGCGGCGATCAGCGCGTCCTCGGGCCGGTTCTCCCCGTCGTTCCGCGGTCCCTCGCCGCGCCTGCGGAAGCTGTGCTCCAGTGCCTCGCGGCGCCGGCGCACGGCATGCGGCCGCTGCTCGTGTCCGCGGCTGACGGCGCCGAGGTAGCCGAACACGAGGAGGACGGCGCCGACCGCGCCCACCGCCGGCAGCCGGCCGGCGGGTCCCTCGCCGCTGGGCGGCGCCATCCAGGCGGCGGTGAACGCCACGACGAAGACCGCGAGCAGGGCCATGCCGCGGACGGCGTCGAACGGGGCGGTCAGATCCGAGCGGCCGACTCCGGCGGACGCGCCCACCACCAGCCAGAGCGCGGAGAGCAGTAGCCACTGGGTCGCGACGGCCATCGGCAGCAGGTCCGGCAGCTGTCCGGAGAGGATGTCCCCGACGGCGGCGCCGAACGAGCGGGACTGCCCGCCCGTCCCGAACGCGTAGGCCAGCAGGAGCAGCAGCAACTGCGCCACGCCGAGCAGGCGGCCGGTGTCGTCCCAGAAGTCCCGGGAGGCGACGGCGCGGGCGATGGGCCCGGCCTGGACGCCCAGGAGGATGAGCGCCAGCAGGACCGGTATGGCGATCGCGCCGAAGGCGGCGTCCGGGTCCATGGTGGTCAGATGGGCGGGGATGCCGAGCGCGTCGGCGACGTGCTGCCCGCCCCGGATCACCGCCCCCATCCACGCGGGTCGGGATTCCTCCGGCACCGTGGCGGCGCCGATGACCGTGAGCGCTCTCACCCGTCCCCCCTACGCTCGCGCCTGGACGGCGGCCCCGTCCCACGGGCCCGGGGCCGGCGTTCCGCCTTCGTCCGGACGGGTCGTGACGTCCGGACGCCAGCCCAAGAGTGCCGCTGCGAAGGGTGGTTGGGAACGGCGATCGGGTCCCGTTCACCGAGCGGGGACGGTCCTGTGACAGTGCGACGGCACCGGGGGCGCGCCCGGTGCCGGTGGTGCGGGAGAGGCGAGTTCGGGACCCGCCTGACGCGAGCTCAGTTCGTGTTCCCCGTCCGGGAATCCCGGTCAGGCGACGTACTGGTCCGACGACAGCTCGAACACCCGAACCCGTCGGCCGCAGGTGGGATTCACGGTCTCCCGGACCGGGCGCATCCCCAGCTTGACCATGATCCGTTCGGAGGCGTCGTTGCCGATCTGAGCGATGCTGACGATCCGCTCCAGCCCGCGCTCCTCGAACGCGAACCGGACGGCGGCCGCGGCCGCCTCGGTGGCCAGGCCCCGCCCCCAGTGCGAACGCCCCAGCCGCCAGCCGACCTCGACCGCCGGCAGCACCTCCGGCAGGAAGTGCGGCACCGAGAGGCCGGTGAACCCGGCCAGTTCGCCGGTGGACCGGATCTCCACGGCGAACAGGCCGAAGCCCTGGGACTCCCACTCGCTCTCCCACGCCCGGATCCCGTCGCGGGTCTGCTGCTCGTCACGGACGCTGCCGTCCCGGATCCACCGCATGACCTCGGGATCGGCGTTGACGGCGGCCATGGGAGCGACGTCCTCCTCGCGCCAGCGCCGCAGGATCAAACGGGGAGTCTGAAGGATGACCATCCGACCATTCTGGGGTCGCACCCGGGCTCTCCGCCATCCGCCCCCGGCACGTTGGAGCCGTGGGTGTCCTCGCCGGCGGCCGCGCCGGATCCGGGCCCGCGTCGCCGGCTACGACGCGGGCCTGCGGGGGCACTTCGTGCTGCCCGGGCTCAGAACGTCGGGCAGATGTGCGTGCGCACCGCCGCGAGGATCTTGGCGCTCTTCTCCGGGCCGAAGCCCTGGGGGTGCTGCGGCGAGGTGAAGCGCTGGGCCGTCAGCTCCACGAGCTTCGCCTCGTCCTTGGAGTGCTGGGCGACCGAGCTGCACTGGTCCCGGCCGCGGCTGACCGCCCGGTCCGGCTTGTCCCCGACGATCTCCGGGTCGATGGCGGTCAGGGCCGCGATGTACTTCGCCGTCGTGGCCGCATCCGGCTTCGGGGGCAGTCCGCCGGGCGCGGCCGACGCGGGCGCGGGCGCGGCCGGGGTGGTGCCGGCGGGCGCCGGTGCCTGGGTGCTCGGCGCGGCCTCCGGGGCGGCCGGGGCGGGCGGCGCCGAGGTCGGCTGCGCCGCCGCCGCGGTGGTCGACGCGGCGGTGCTCTTCGCGTCGGTGCTCGCCGCCGTGCTGGAGCAGGCGGTCAGCCCGGCGGCAAGCAGGGCGGCCGCCGTGACGGCGAGGCCGGTGGTACGGGTGCGCATGGTCTTCCTCGGAACGCAGGGGTGTGATGAGCGGACCATATCCTGTTGGCCTACGACGAAAGCCCGCCGAGCGAGGCGGGAAGCGGCCCCTTGCTACAGGGCGAAGGGGCGGTAGCCGAGCGCCTGGTCGACCACCTCGGCCGCCGTGGGGTCCGGTGCCCCGGGCCAGAAGATCAGCCCGGCGACGTGGCCGCGCGGGCAGGCGAGGCCTCGGTCGAGTGCCTCCAGCACCGCGTCCGTCCCGGCCTCGTCGGTGTACCGGCCGTCCATGATTCCCTGCACCAGCGCGATCGCGCTCGCACGGTCCAGCGCCGTCACGGCCACCCTTCCTGAGCTTGACGCCTGGGCACGATCCTCCCACCTGCACCGACGCGCCGGCGCTGCCGGGCCCGGAGCCGTTCGCCGGGCCCGACGCGATTCGCCGCGCCCGGGATGTCGAGATCCCACCGCCGGTACCGACTCCGGGGTGAGCGGCGCCCACGAGGCCCGCGGCCGCAGACCGAGAAGGCAGGAACGAACGTCAGGCGGGAACTCGTGCAGCAGGCCGTCGACGAGCCGTCCGGTGACCCCGGACGTCCCGTTCTTGAGGGCCTCCGCCGGTCCGGGGGGTCACCCCAGGCCGAACCAGGGCAGGCACTCCCGCAGTCCCTCGATCGTCACGGGGACCCGCCGGTGTTCCCGCCACTGGTCGGAGGTGAGCCGGAGCCGGCGCAGGACGGCGGCCCGCCCGCGGACGACGTGGTGCTCGACGCCGTCCTCGCGGTACCCCAGCTTGCCCGACACCCCCAGCGACGCGGTGTTGTCCGCATAGGCGCCGGAGGTGGCGTGCCGCGCGTCGAGCCCGGCGAAGGCCAGGTCGAGCACCGCGGCGCGCATCTCGGTGCCCAGGCCCCGGCCGTGGTGCGTCCGGCCGAGCCAGGAGCCGGTGTGGACCTCACGACGGACCGCGAAGTCCCGGGCGCCGATGCCCTGGGTGCCCACGACGACGCCGTCCTGCAGCACGACGAGGTTGAGCTCCCAGTTCTCCGGCTGCCACTCGCCCCAGCAGCGCCAGTGGTACTGCAGGACGCTCCGCGCCCGCGGCTCGGGCGCCACGTCCGTCCAGGCGACCGTGAACGGCTGCACGGCCGGGTCGTGCACGCCCTCGGCGGCGAGCGAGGCCAGCGCGGCGAGTTCCTCCGGGCCGGGCAGCCGCAGTTCGAGACGGGGGGTGGTCAGCCGCAGTCCGGTGAGCGGCCAGTGCGTCAGCAGGCTCATGCCGAAGGATTCTTCCGGTCTCCTCCCGGTGCGACCACCGGATATCGCCGGGCCGCCCGCCGCCGCGTTCGGTTGCGGCCCGGTGACATGGAACGCGCGGTTCCGTCGACTTTTCGCACTAGTTTCGATCGTGCACGCCGCCACGCGGCCCCCGAAGTCCCCGCACACGGGGGGACGGGCCGCCGTGCGCGCCCTCACCCGTACTGCGCCCAGGAGTACCGCATGTCCCGCTCGACGACCCGCCGTGCGACCGCCGTCCGTACGCTGGCCGGCACCGTCCTGGCCGCCGCGCTGATCGTCCCCGCTGCGACGGCCTGCAGCTCCACGGCCGCCGCGCCCGCCACCGCCGAGGGCACCGGGCCCGTGACGGCGGTCACCACGGCGCCGACCACGCCGGCCACGCCGGCCGCGCCGACCAGGCCCACTGCCCCGGCGACGCAGACGCAGACGCAGACGCCGACCCCGCCCGCCTCGCCCAGGCCCACCACGCCGGCCACGCCGTCGGCCCCGTCGGCCACACCCGCCAAGCCGAAGCCCTCGGTCCACGGCTTCCCCCTGGTGGACGGCAGCACGGCCGAGGTCCAGCAGAGCGGGCCGCAGAACTACACCGCCAGGATCGTCAACAAGGGCACGGTCCTCGCCACCTTCGGGACGAAGGACACCGACGCCGGGCTGAACGCCAACGGCATGTTCGTCGTGCTCTCGCTGGACGGCCAGGTCCACTCCTGGATGGGCGGCGGTCACCAGGGACCGGGGACGTTCAAGCTCGCGGGCGGCTGGACGGCCAAGGTCACCGAGGTCGGTGAACTCCACTACCGCGCACAGATCCTCGGCCCCGACGGCGCCGTGCACGGCACGCTGGAGGCCGACCAGCACGACGCCGGAGGCGTCGCCAACGGCGTCTACATGGTGCTCTCCGCCGGGGGCGAGATCAGCGCCCACCTCTGAGCGGCGCCCCGTGCCACCGGAACCGTGACCCGGGCCCGGCCCGGCGTGGCAGGATCGTCCGCCATGCAGATCATCGACAGCGGGCACTTCAGGCCCGGCAACGACGGTTCCGCCGACTACGCGGAGCACCTGACGGTTCCCGCACTGAGCTTCGGCACCTACTCCGTTCCGGCGGGCGCCGTGGACGGGCAGTCGCCGCACAACGAGGACGAGATCTACGTCGTGACCCAGGGGCGGGGCTCCTTCACCGCCGGCGGCTCCACGGTCGAGGTCGGCCCCGGTACCGCCCTCTTCGTGCCCGCCCGGGAGGAGCACCGCTTCCACGACGTCACGCAGGACCTCGTGGTCCTCGTCTTCTTCGCCCCGGCCTACAGCGGCGTGCCGCAGGACTCCTGACGGCGGCGGACGCCCGCCTCGGCGGCCTCGGCCCGGCGCGGGCTGACGGGCCGTAGACTCGGCCGCGAGCCGAACGGGACAAGGGCCGAACGGGACGAGGGCCGATGGACTACTGCCGCCACGAGCTGAGCAACTGCGCCGAGTGCGCCCCGCGCACGCGGCCCGGGAGGGGCGCGCCCGGCGCGGAGTGGGAGGGCTGGCCGGCGTCCGCGATCATCATCCACGCCAGTCGGATCGCCCATCTGCCCGGCTGCGGCCACATCGTCCCGGCCGACGTCCGACCGCCCGTCTACGGCTGGGTGCTCGCCCCCTCGCCGGGGACGTGGCGCCGGCTCTCCGACTCCAGCCCGCTCCAGGCCACCGAGGGCAACACCAAGCGCACCGCGGTGAGCCGCTGCCAGACCTGCGACGCGACCCAGTAGGCCCTACGGGGAGCTCAACTCCTGACGGCGGCGCGGCGCGAGATGTCGGCCTGCCGAACGGCGCGCTCGGACCGGACCGGGTTCGTAGGGGACGAGGCTGAACGTCCGCAGGCCGAGCCGGTCGAGAGCCTTGAGGCCGGCCACGTTGCCGACCCGCTCGGCGCCGACGCCGAGGGCGGCGCCGATGAGGTGCCGCATCGGCCACAGCCGGGTGCCGATGAGCACGCCGTGCGTGGCGACCTCGCCGGGCTCCCGGTCCCAGGTGACGGCCGCGATCCGCTCCAGGGACAGGGTCCGCCTCTCGGCGGGGTTCCGAAGCGCTCTCTCGACCGATTCCACGGCACATCCCTCCCGACGCACGGTTTCGCGCCGACCCTGCCGTGCGTGGCGGCGTAGCGGTCCGGTGGTGTGGAACGCGCGGCTCCGTCGACCTCCCGCACTGGGTTCGACCGTGCTCGCCCTCGCCCCGCTCCTGCGCGACACGCCCCTGACCAATTCGGACGGGGGCGTGTCGCGCGGGCAGGAGGAGCGGGCTGGTGGCGGCGCCGGCTACTCGACCGCGCGCAGTGCGTCGACGATGCCGAAGCCGTAGAAGCCGTTGTGGCGCCTGCCGCCCGCACAGGTGGCGTCCACGACGCCGTCGCCGTCCCCGTCGTACGGGTCGGCAGGGCAACCCGGGTTGTCCGCATGGGCCTTGAGCAGAGCCTGCAACTGGGCCGGTGTCGCCTGCGGATGGGCCGACTTCAGCAACGCCGCCACCCCGGCGACGTGGGGCACGGCCATGGACGTGCCCTGGTGGTAGCCGTACTGGTTGTTCGGCAGCGTCGACAGGATGCCGCCTTCCCCGGACGGCGTGTCCGAGGCCACGTACCGGTCGCCGCCTGGCGCCGCGACGTCGATCACGCCGAGGCCGTAGCTGGAGTAGTACGACTTCGCGCTCGCTGGGCCGGTCGCGCCGACCGTGACGACGCCCGGCAACTGCGCGGGCAACTGCGGGCACCTGCGTGGGTCGATCGTCCGGTTCCCGGGGGTGGAGTCGTTGGGGCCGCCACCGCTGGTGAAGGCCCTGGCGGCCAGGTCGTGGTTGGAGTTGCCGGCCCCGGCGAGGTTGAGGGTGCCCTTGCGCTGCGCGTAGAGCTGGGCGCGGTTGACCGCGTCGACGATGGCCTTCTGGTCGGGGTCGTCCAGGCAGTTGTACTGCCACGGGTCCACGTAGTAGCTGTTGTTGGTGATCTGCACACCGTGGTCGGCGGCGAACACGAAGGCGCAGACGACGCTCTCGGCGTAGATCAGCTGGCGCGGGGTGGGCTGGGAGACGGTGATGCCGGCGACCTTCACGCCGGGCGCCACGCCCGCGACGCCGGTGCCGTTGCGGGCCGCGGCTATCGTGCCCGCCACGTGCGTGCCGTGGAAGTGGTCCGCGGTCACCGGCCGCCAGGAGCCGTAGGCGGTGTCGGCCTTGCCGCTGACGCAGTTCGCGGACTGCGACGGGGAGAAGTTCGCGGTCAGGTCCGGGTGGGTGTCGTCGACGCCGGTGTCTATCACGGCGACCGTGACGTTCCCGCTGCCCGGGTTGATCTTCGCCGCCTTGTCCGCGCCGATCGCCCGCAGGTCCCACTGCTCCGCTTCGAGGGGTTCGGTGCCGTCGCCGGACACCTTCCCGCTCGTCGCGGCCGCGGCCGCGACCTCCGCCTCGGAGAGGTACCGCACCGGGCCCTCGTCGGCCGTCGCCGCTGTGCCCAGCGGAGCGGTCCGCGTGGCGCCCGCCGACCGCACTCCGCGCACCGCGCGCAGTCGCTTGCCGAAGTCGGGGTTCGCCGAGTGGGCGACGATGACGCCGATCCCGTCGTACGTGGCGACGACGGTGCCGCCGGCCGCGGTGACGGCCCGCCGCACCGCGGCGGTCGTGCGGCCGTCGGTCTCGGTGTTGACGACGTACGACAGGGATTGGGCGTCCCCGGCCTGCGCGGCCGACTGTGCTCGTGGCGTCGCCGAGGCCGGCGTGGGGAGGGATCCGAGCGAGGCGGCCAGTGACAGCACGATCGGTACGGCCAGGCCGAGCGGGAGTAAGGAACGTCGTCTTGCCATCTGGTCTCCACATCATCATCCGGGTGGGGGACCCGCCCGAGGACGGAGCGTCGGTCGGGCAGGCGAATGACTGGTATGACGGGTGGTGCCCGAGTGAAGCTATCCCGCCCCCTCGCCAACCGGCAATGAGTCGGCGGCGACTGACAACGGGTGCGCCGATCCTCACGGTCGCCGGCGATCGGCCCCACCTGGAGGCCGCGCTCGCCGGCCGCCGCCGATCCCGTGGTTCCGGACAGCCGGGGGCGGGTTCGGGCCAGCCGCGCCGGATCGCGGTTCGTGGGCCGCGGGTCGGCACGTACCGTCGAAGGGCGCGTCGGCACCGTTCTCAGCGCATGCCCCGTACCGGTCCTCCACAGCGCGTCGTCCGCCCGCATCGTGTGAATCGCCGAGGTAGGGAGTCCTTCATCGTGCCCGCTCTGCTGAAGTACGAGATCGTCACGGATCCGACATCGCTCCAGGTGTCCACCGACGGGGTGCCGTCGGTCGGGACGGTGTACGTGATCGCCTCCAACACCCACCAGGCCGCCGTGGACTGGGAGTACATCGACATCGAGGTCCCGGTCGGCAAGGACGCCGAACACCTGACGGACAACCCGGCGGCGATCCGCGCGACCGTCAGCAAGACGGGGAACCGCAAGTGGCGGGTGACGCCGACCGTCGTGTGGGACGGCCAGGACCGGTTCCGGGCGAAGGACCCCGGCGAGGACAAGGTGACGCTGCGCGGCCACGAGGCCCTGGTCCTGAAGCTGGAGAACATCCCCGTCTCCGGGGTGGAGGGCCTGGTCCTGCTGACCATCCACGAGAAGGCCGAGGGCGGCGACAACGTCGTGGCCGAACGGTCGGGCCACTACACCACCGTGCTGGGCGTGGCCAAGCAGACCTCGAAGGCGCCGCGCAACTTCCGGGCGGAGAAGTCCCTGCTGAACGTGGACGCGGGGGAGACCCTCGTCCTGGAGTGGGACGGCCCCAGCAACCTCGACTACTGGGTCCTCGACGCGGAGGGCGCCCCGATCGAGCACATCGTGGCGTCCCTGCAGGGCCCGGTCGTCCAGGACGGCTACTCGGTGGTCGTCGACACGCCGAAGCGGGGCACCACCTACACCCTGGTGGCCGCGGCGGCCGGCGCCGACCGCACGCAGGCCGGCTTCTTCCTCACCACCACCGTCCACGCCCGCATCCCCGAGTTCGAGAGCGGCACGCGCGCGCTGTGGATCGAGGGCACGGCGGCCAGGGGCCGCGTCGGCTTCGTCGCGGACGGCGTGGAGATCCGGACCGACGCCCACGCGCCCGGCCGGGTGGCGGCCGACAGCGCCGACGTGCAGAGCGTGAAGACGGTGCTGGTGCGGGGCCGCGGGGACGCCGACGGGTGGATCGACTTCCCCGAGACCGGCATCGACGTCTTCCACGGCCTCCAGCGGGACCTGGGCACGGTCGACGCCGACACCGTGCGGACGAGGCTGGTGCACGGCCGCGAGGAGGCCGACGGCGGGATCGACTTCCCGCGGAGCGGCATCAACGTGTTCCGCGGTCCGCAGCGGGAGGCGGGCAACGTCACCGCCCACCTGGCCGACGTGGACGGCGTGAAGACCAGGTGGGTGCAGGGGCGTGACGACAGCGCCGGGTGGATCGACTTCCCGGACGCCGGGATCAACGTGTTCCACGGCTCGCAGCGGGACCTGGGCACCGTCACCGCCCACGGGGTCCACAGCGCGTGGGTGCAGGGCCCGGACGGCAGCGCCGGGTGGATCGAGTTCCCGCCCGCCGGGCTGAACGTCTTCAAGGGCGAGGGCAGCCGGCAGTGGGGCACCGTCGCGGCCGGCAAGGCGGACCTCGACGACCTGCTCACCGCCCGGGCCGTGGTGAAGGAGCGCCTGACCATCCAGGGCGGGCTGACGGTCGGTGACGTGCTGGAGACGCAGGAGGGCCCGGCCCGGCTGGTCGTGCACGGCCGGCTGGAGGCGCAGGACGAGGTGCACGCCGGCCGGGACCTGGTGGTCGACGGCAGCCTCACCGTGCACGGGGACGTCCGGCCGCTGCGGAACCTGGAGGTCGGCGGCACCGTCAGCGCGGGCGACCTGACCGTCGGGGGCAAGCTGACGACCAGCGGCGACTACGCCCTCACCGTCCACGGCGACTCGGTCTTCGAGGGGAAGGTCAACGCCAACCGGCACCTGTCCGTGCGCGGCGAGAGCGGGTGGATCCTGCACGTCAACGACGAGAAGCTGGCGATCCAGGGCGACTTCTGGGTCAGCGGGCAGTCGCTCTTCCACGGGAAGGTCAACGCCAACGACCACCTCTCGGTCCGCAGCAAGAGCGCCGGCTGGATCCTGCACACCAATGACGACAAGGTGGCGATCCAGGCCGACCTGCGGGTGCACGGGGCCTTCCGCGCGGACAGCTGACGGCACTCGTCACGTTTCGTACGGGCTCGACGCCACTGCGTGAGAGACTGGCGTGGTCAGCGTGATCCGCATGCAAGGAGAAGACATGGCCGAGCGCGAGAACGGCACCGTGAAGTGGTTCAACGACGAGAAGGGCTACGGCTTCATCACCCCGGAGTCCGGTCCTGACCTGTTCGTGCACTTCAGGGCGATCGAGGGGAGCGGCTTCAAGTCCCTCGTCGAGGGCCAGAAGGTGACGTTCGAGGCGGTCCAGGGCCAGAAGGGCATGCAGGCCGACAAGGTCCAGGTCGTGGCCTGACGGAGGCGCTTCCGAACGGGGCCCGCGCGATGCGCGCGGGCCCCGTTCGGCGTTCCCGTGCCCGGCGGCCTCTACACTTTCCGCCACGGCGGCGGCGTGGTCCTGACGTCCCACCACCTCTTCGGCCCCGGCCCCGAAGGGGCCGAGCCCGCCTGGCAGCACCGGCTCACCGGCGTCCTCGCCCGACCCCCGACCCCCGACCCCCGGCCCCCGGCCCCCGACCCCCGACCCCTGACCCCTTTCCCCGACGCCTGATCCCTGGTCCTTCCCGAACCGCAGTCCCACACTCACCGAGGAATCACCATGCGCACCCTGATCAGCACCGCCTTCATCTCCCTCGACGGCGTCGTCGAGGCCCCCGGCGGCGAACCCGGCTACCGCAACTCCGGCTGGACCTTCAAGGACGTCGAGTTCGTCCCCGAGGCCTACGAGATCAAGGGGCGGGAGCAGGAGGAGGCCACCGCGATGCTCCTGGGCCGGGTCAGCTATGAGGCGTTCAGCCAGGTCTGGCCGGACATGGCGGAGTTCGCCCGCTACAAGGAACTGCCCAAGTACGTCGTCTCCACCACCCTCGCCGAGGACGACCTGGTGGAGAACTGGGGCGAGACCACCATCCTGCGCTCGCTCGACGAGGTCGCCGCCCTGAAGGAGACCGAGGGCGGCCCGATCATCGTCCACGGCAGCGCCTCCCTCAACCGGGCCCTCTCCGACGCCGGCCTCGTCGACCGCTACCACCTGCTCGTCTACCCGCTGCTGCTCGGCGCCGGCAAGCGCCTGTTCAGCAGCACGGACAAGGACGCCCAGAAGCTGAAGCTCGTCGAGCACGAGGTCTACTCCAACGGCCTGCAGAAGCAGATCCTCGACGTCGTCCGCTGACGCCGCCGCCGACCCCGCCGCCGACCGGGCCTTCCCCGGCACCGCCGGAGGCCCGGACGGTCGGGGATGGCACGATGCGGGGATGACCGACCATCAGAACACCGTCGTCCCGCTGGAGAGCTACGACCTGGCCGAGATCTTCGGGGACACCCAGGACGCTTTCGGGGTCGCCGCGCTGGGGTTCACCTGGCGGCCCAAGGAGCACCACGTCGGCATCCGCGACGAACCGGACGGCCGGCTCGTCGCGCACGCCGGGCTGGTCGTGCTGCCGCTGTCGGTGGGCGGCCTGCGCACCGACGTCGTCGGGCTGGGCGGCGTGGCCGTCGCCGCCGACCGGCGCGGGACCGGACTCGCCCGCGCCGTGGTGGACGGGGCGCTGGCCCGCGCCCGCGGCCTCGGCCCGCACCTGGCGATCCTCTTCTGCCGGCCCGACGTGGCCGGCCTCTACGCCCGCCTCGGCTGGCACCCGCTGGAGGTCCCCGTCGAGGTCGAGCAGCCGGCCGGCCCGACGGTGATGCCGCTGCGCACCATGTGGTTCCCGCTGCGCGAGGGCGCTCAGTGGCCCGAGGGCGCCGTGCGGCTGCACTCCCTGCCGATGTGAGGGACGGCCGCCGACGCGAGCGCGGGCCGCCGATGTGACGGCACGCCACGGGGGCGCGTGCGGGGCCGGGTTGTCAGTGGCGCGTGCGATGCTTGGCCGGTGGTGTTCGATTTTGAGGCCGAGCTCTGGATCTGGGACGCCCGGCGCGCCGACAGCTGGACCTTCGTCAGCCTGCCCGTCGAGGCCTCCGAGGAGATCCGCGACGTGGCCGCCGGGCCGCGCCGCGGCTTCGGCTCGCTGCGCGTGCGGGTCACCCTCGGCAGCAGCAACTGGCAGACGTCGATCTTCCCGGACAGCAGCCGAGGCTGCTACGTCCTGCCGGTCAAGCGCGCCGTCCGCACCGCCGAGGACCTCGAACCGGGCGACACCGCCGCCGTCACCGTCGAACTCCTCGACCTCTGAACCACCGGCCCCGGCCCGTCACAGCATCCGCTGGTACTGGAAGGTCACGTGGGTCGGCCGGTAGCCCAGGGCCTGATTGACGCTCCGCATGGCGGCGTTCTCCTCGGCCGTGTCGGTCACCAGACCGGCCAGCTCCGGGTGACGGCCGCGCGTCCGGCGGATCGCCTCGGCCTTCATCCGGCGGGCGAGCCCGTGGCCGCGGTGCTCGGGCAGGACGGCGGTGCCGTAGTGCAGACCGTCGCCGAGCCCGTCCGCCGGGACGACCAGCTCGCTGAAGCCGGCGATCGTGCCGTCGGCCACGGCGAGCGCCGCCACCGTGAGCAGGTGCTCGCCGCGCTCCGCGACGGCCCGGGCCACCGCCCGCAGCCGCTCGACGTCCCAGGTCACCGTGCCGTGGTCGACCTCACCCATCGGCATGTCGTCCATCGCCCGGCGCGCGGCGGCGTACGACGCCGCGAACCCGTCGGGGACGGTGCCGTCCCAGGCCACCAGGCGGTAGCCCCCGCCCGCCTCCTCGGCCGCCCCGCCCCCGCCCGCCGTCGCCAGGTCCAGCCGTGCGTGCCGCAGCGTCAGCGCCTTGCGGAACCCGCGCGCCAGCAGGAACGCCTCGCCCGCCGTCCCGCCCTCCGCCGGCGCCACCACGGCCCGCCGCCCCTCCGAACGCGCCGTGGCCAGCGCGGCCTCCACCAGCCGCGACCCGACACCGCCGCGCCGCTCCACCGGATGCACCCGGACCGCCAGTTCCGCCAGGTGCGCCTGCCCCGGATCGGTGAGCAGGCGCAGCGACGCCGTTCCGACCGGGTTCCCCTCCCCGTCCGCCGCGAGCCAGACGAGCCGCCGGCTGTACGGGCCACGCTCGGGATCGGCCAGAGCGGTGATGCGTATCGACAAGCTCTCTCCAGGTCAGCACCGAAGGTCCGCCGAACGACGAACCGGGGCACCTTACCCGCCGCCGACCGGTCGGAAACCGGTGGCCGGGGGTGCAGGTAGCTGTACCCCCCTCGGGCAGCTGGCTGCAATGGCAGGGCTCGGCCGGGACGGAAGAGTCGACGTCGCAAGGACGTGATCGGGCGGACCGGGAGGCGGACGACATGCGGGGACGGGGAGCACGGGGACAGCGGGTGGCGTGGAAGGCGGAGGCGGTGGTGTTCCTCGCCGTCGCCTTCCCCGCGGCCGGGGCGCTGGCGGCGCTCCAGCCGGCCACCGGGATCCCGGAGGAGGTGGTCCAGCTCACCCAGTTCGGCCCGGCCGCCGGGGTGCTGGTGGCGGCGCTGGTGTGGCCGGAGCGGATCCGCGGGCGGCTGGCCGGGCTGGGCACCGGTGCCCGGGCGACCCGCGCGGACACCGCCTGGGCGGGACCGGGCCGCGCGGGGTGGTGGCTGCTGCTCACCGCGCTGCTCGTCATCGTGACGGCCGCCGGGGCCTACGCGCTGCTCGACGGTGACGCCCGGCTGACCGACCCGCGCTCCCTCGCCCACCCGTTCACGCTGATCGTGCTGGCACAGCTGGTCGGGGCGTGCGGCGAGGAGATCGGCTGGCGGTGCTTCCTCCAGCCGCTGCTGCGCACCCGCTTCGGGCCGCTCGCCGCCTCGGCGCTGGTGGGCCTGCTCTGGGGCGGGTGGCATGTGCAGGTGTTCGCGCGGCGGCCCGGGTACACGGCCGGGTTCCTGCTGGCCACGGTGGCGATGTCGGTCGTCCTCGGGCTGGCGCTGGAGGGCGTACGGGCGAACCGGCTGCTGCTCGCCGGCGGCTTCCACACCCTGGTCAACCTCGGGATGCTGCTGACGATGGACGAGGAGGGCGGCACGGTGGCGCCCATGCTGCTGTTCGGCGGCGCCTGCCTGCTGGCGGCGGTGCCGTGGGTGCTGCGGGCCCGCGGCACCCACGGCCGGTGGCACCACGACCACCCGCTGCCGGCCGCGCCGGATAGGATCCCGGCGGCGCGGCACGGGGCGCGCTGAGGTGACGGAGCGACGGGCGGGCATGGCGGCGGGGCGGGACGGGACGGCGGGGGCCGGCGCGGGGGCGGTGCCCACGGCGCGCGCCCAGCTGCTGGCGCTGGCCCGCTGTCAGCGGCTCTCGCTGTACTCCATCGCGGTGAGCGCGGCCGGCGCGCTGGTGGTCGGGGCGCTGATGCTGCTCCCGGTCGGGGTGGGCCGGCCCTTGCTGCCGGGCGCGGCGCAGGCGCTGCGCCGGCTGTCCGACCGCTACCGCTCCTGGACGGAGCTCTGGACGGGGACCACGATCAGCCCGCCCGAACCCCTGCCGCCCGCGGACGGCCCGCGGAGCCGGCGGGCCGTGCGCATCCTCGGCGACGACGGCTTCTGGCGGGACCTCAGGTGGTCGTGGCTGGAGCCGTGGACCGGCGGGCTGCTGGTCGCGGTGCCGCTCACACTCGCCGTGTTCGGGCTGTTCGGTGCCGCCGTCCAGCCCTTCGTCTGGCCGTGGCTCGGCCCGGGCAACTGGTACGCCTTCGTGCTCGTCGACTCCACCGGCTCGATGCTCGCCGCCGCCGTGCTCGGCCTGCTGTTCGTCGCGGCGGGCCTGCGGCTGGCGCCCACCGCGCTGGAGCTGCACGCCCGCTGGAGCCGCCGGGCCCTCGCCGCGCCGTACACCACCGAGCTGGAGCGGCGGATCGAGCACCTGACCGACACCCGCGCCGAGGCGCTGGACGCCCGCGCGGACGAACTGCGGCGCATCGAACGGGACCTGCACGACGGCGCGCAGGCCCGGTTGGTCGCCGTCGGCATGGCCCTGGACGAGGCGACCCGGCTGCTGGACACCGACCCCGGCGGCGCCCGGGCCCTGCTGCGGGAGGTGCGGGCCGGCTCGGCGCGGGCGCTCCAGGACCTCCGCGACCTCGTCCACGGCATCCACCCGCCGATCCTCACCGACCGGGGCCTCGGCGACGCCGTCCGCTCCCTCGCCCTGGACAGCTTCCTCGACGTGCACGTCACGGCCGGCCTGCCGGGGCGCCTGCCGGCGCCGGTCGAGACCGCCGCCTACTTCGCCGTCGCCGAGCTGCTCGCCAACGCGGCCAAGCACTCGGGCGGCCGCGAGGTGACGGTCCGGCTGGACCACGCGGACGGCGCCCTGCGCGCCGTGGTCACCGACGACGGCCACGGCGGCGCCCGCCCGGACGGGGGCACCGGCCTGCATGGCGTGGTGCGCAGGCTGAGTACCGTCGACGGAACCCTCGCCCTGCACAGCCCGCCGGGCGGCCCGACCACCGTGACCCTGGAGATACCGTGCGAGATCCTGTGCGAGAGCCCCGGCGGGACGCCCTGCGCGTCGTCCTCGCCGAGGACCTCTTCCTCCTGCGGGACGGACTGATCCGCACGCTCCAGGAGCACGGCTGCGAGGTGGTCGAGGCCGTCGACAACGGGCCGGCCCTGCTGCGCGCGCTGCGCGAGCGGCGGCCGGACGTCGCCGTGGTCGACATCCGGCTGCCGCCGGGCTTCACCGACGAGGGCCTGCGCGCCGCCCTGGAGGCGCGCCGCGCGCGGCCCGGTCTGCCGGTGCTGATCCTCTCCCAGTACGTCGACCAGCTCTACGCGCAGGAGCTGCTGGCCAGTGGCCAGGGGGCGATCGGCTACCTGCTCAAGGACCGGGTCACCCACACCGCCCAGTTCGTGGACGCGGTGCGCACCGTCGCGGGCGGCGGCACGGTGATGGACCCGCAGGTCATCGCCAAGCTGCTGGCCCGCAGCGACGCCCGGGGCACCACCGCCGAGCTGACCCCGCGCGAGCACGAGGTGCTGCGGCTGATGGCCGAGGGCCGCTCCAACGCCGCGATCATGCACACCCTGCACATCGGCGAGAGCGCCGTCGCCAAGCACACCGCGAGCATCTTCGCCAAGCTCCGGATCGAGGCCTCCGCCGACGACAACCGCCGCGTCCTCGCCGTCCTCGCCTATCTGAAGCGCTGATGGCCCATCAAAGTCCGCTTGCGGCTTGACTTTCACACCGGTGTGAAGGTCCAGGATGGCGCCATGACCGACGAACGGAACGGGTCCCCGCACGGATCCCAGCGCGGACCTCACCATGGACCTGAGCACGGACCTGAGCACGGATCTGCGAAGGACGTCCCGGTGGCCGTCCTCGGCCTCGGGCTGATGGGGCGGGCCCTGGCCGGGGCGTTCCTGCGCGCGGGCCACCCCACCACGGTGTGGAACCGCACCCCCGGCAAGGCCGCCGAACTCGCCGAGGAGAGCGCCGCCCTCGGCGTGAGCACCGAACTCCCCGCCCTGGTCAGGGCGCTGGCGGGGCGTGCGCTGGCGGCCGGGCAGGGCGGCGCGAGCTACGCCGCGCTGGTCGAACAGTTCCGCCGGCCCGGGGTGCCGGGGCCGTCCGCCGGGCCGGCCGAAGGAGAATGACCGTCATGACGACGACCTTCGACCCCCGCGCCCTGCTCGCCGAGAGCCGCCTCGGGGTGCTCGCCACCATCAAGTCCGACGGCCGGCCCCAGCTCTCGCCGGTGATGCCGTTCTACGACCGGTCCGCCGAGAGGCTCTACGTGTCGATGACGGCGGGCCGCGCCAAGACCGCCAACCTGCGCCGCGACCCGCGCGCCGCCCTGGAGGTCACCCGCGCCGACGGGCGGGCCTGGGCCACCGCCGAGGGCACCGTCACCCTGATCGGCCCGTCGGCCGACCCCGCGGGCCCGGAGATCGAGGCCCTGGTCGACTACTACCGGCGCGCCGCCGGGGAACACCCGGACTGGGACGAGTACCGGGCGGCCATGGTCGCCGACCGGCGCGTCCTGATGATCCTCGCCGTCGACCACGTCTACGGCGACCGGCTGGGCTGATCCCGGGCCCTCACAGGACCCGGCCCCTGCGGTGTCCGCCGGTCAGCCGCAGGGGTCGGCGTAGGGCAGGTCGGAGAACGTGTTCTCCCACTCCGCCCGGGCGTAGCGGACCGTCCGGACACCGCAGAGCTCCCGGTGCAGCCGGTCGAAGTCGGCCGGGACCAGGACGCTCTCGGCGCCCAGCAGCGCCAGCGGGCTGCGCGACAGCCCGAGCAGCAGCGCGCCGTCGCCGGGCCGGAACCCCTGGACGGTGAGGCCCGAGCGGTCGAGGCGGGTCTGCGCGAGCAGCTCGGCACCGCCGGTCGGGGCGCCGGCGGCCGGCAGCCGCCAGAGCGCGAGCGGCGCCCCGGCCGGCTCCGTCGACCCCCAGGCGGCCAGCAGGCCCGAGGCCGGGCCGACCGCCAGCGAGGTCACCCTGCTCAGCCCGCCGGGCAGGGCGTACCGCTTGCCGGGGCTGCCCAGGTCGGCGAGGAACGGCTGCCCGAGGTCGGAGAGGGCGGCGACGGTCCCGGCGCGGACGTAGTGGGCCGTGTCGCCGAGCCGGGGACCGGTGGCCAGCCGGGTGGCCTCACCGTCCGGGCCCGGCACCCAGGCGGTGTTCGGCTGGTGGGGCGCCTCGTCCGCGATCACCTCGCGGCTGACGATCAGCCAGTCGTCGCCGCTGGTGCTCAGGCTCTGCGGCTGCCCCCGGACCAGTGCCAGCTGCCGCGCCTTGGCCGGTTCGGTGATGTCCAGGATCCTGAACTGGGTGAAGTGGCGGACGGCGAGCCGGTGGCCGTTGGCGCCGAAGAGCGTGAGCCGGGTGTCGGCGTTGGGGTACTGGTCGGCGACGGTGCCCAGCTGCACCGGGTGGTGGACCTGCTGGATGTCCCACAGGTGCACGGCCGGCGGGGTGCCGTTGTAGACGGCTATCACCGTGCTCCCCGGGCTCGCTCCGACGACCGGGCGGCCCGCGAGCGGTCCGGGGACCGGGATCTCGCCCGCCGGGCGCGCCGTGCCGTCGCTGAAGGACCAGAGCCGCAGCAACCCGGGCCCGGCCATGCCGATCAGCACGTCGCGGCCCTGCAGGAAGCGGACTTCCCCGGTGGCCCCGGGGACGGTGCCGACGGGGGCCGGCGGGCCCTGCGGGCCGAGGCGCCAGATGGTCCCGGAGCGGCCCACCCCGTAGCGGCCGTCGGCCGAGAGCACCGGTTCCCCCTGGTCCAGCGAGCCGGTGAGGAGCTCGGGAAGGCTCTGCACCGGGGGGTTCCAGAGCGTGACGGTGCCGCTCTCGTCCCCGGCAGCGACCGTGCGCCCGTCCGGCGCGTAGGCGGCGGCCCGCAGCCCGGCGCCGCCGGGGACCTCCCGCCGGGCGGCGAGCGGTTCGTCGATCCGGGTGAGCGCCAGCCGCCCCTTCTGATCGACGGTGGCCAGCAGCGGCTCCTGCGCGGGGAAGGAGAGCGAGGCCGAGGCCTCCTGACCGGCGGCCGGATCGGGCAGCGCGGCCGGCCTGGCCGGGTCCGAGGTGTCCCACAGGTGCAGTCCGCCGCCCGCCGCGGCGCCGACCAGCCTCCGGCCGTCCGGGCTGAAGGCCACCGACACCGACGCGCCGGTGCCGAGCTCGGTGACGGTGTGCGGCAGGCCCCGGTCCGAGACGTCCAGGATCCGCACCCGGCCGCCGGCCACCGCCAGGGCGAGCGTGCGGCCGTCGGGGTGGAAGGAGACGGAGTAGACCCGGGCGGGCTCGGAGCCAGGCTCGGGGCCGCCGGGGGCGAGGGCGGGGGAGACGGCGCCGGGGCGGGACAGGTCGCGCAGGTCCCAGAGCCACAGCTTCCCGCCGCTGGTGGACGCCGCGAGGACGGTCCCGTCGGCACTCGGCGACAGGGAGGTGACCGGGCCCGCGTCGGCGGCGGTCCGGGAGACCAGGCGTGGGCGGGAGGGGTCCTCCAGGTCCCAGACCGACAGGTCGGTGGGGGTGTGCACGAGCAGGTGGTTGCCGTCCGGGTGCCAGGCGAGCGCCGCGTTGCCCCGGGCCTCCAGGACCTCCCCGGCGGACGGGTGGTAGCGGTCGGCGGTGTTCCAGATCCGCACGCTGCCGTCGGCGGCGGCGCTGGCGAGGGTGCGGCCGCTGCGGTTGAAGGCGAGGCCGGTGACGAAGGCGGAGTGACCGGTGAGGTGGGCCTGCACCGGCTGGAGGGCGGAGGCCAGCAGCGCGCCGCGGGCCTCGGCGGTCGGGGCGGCGCGGTAGGCGGCCAGGCTCAGGTCCAGGGCCTCGCCCGGGTTCTCCGAGCGCAGCGCCTCGGCCTGGTCGGCGAGCCGCTGCGAGGCGACGACGGCGGCCCGTCGGCGGTCCCGCTCGCCGCGCGCCCGCGCGGCGCTCACCACGGCCACCGTCCCGGCCGCCGTGACGGCCAGCGCGAGCGTGACGGCCAGGGCGCGCCGGCGCCGGTGCCGTCGGCGTCTTCGGCGCTCGGCGGCCCGGCCGGCGTCCAGGAACTCGCGTTCCACCGGGGCCAGCGGGAGGCCCGGCCCCTCGGCGGGCTGCTCCAGGAGGTCCAGCAGGCGTTCCAGCCGCTTGCCGGTGAGCAGGCTCTCCGCGCGGCGCCCGTCCGCCACCCAGGCGGCGGCGCTCTCGGCGATCTCCTGGTGGCGCAGCAGGTCGGCCCGGGACTCGCGGATCCAGCGGCCCAGCAGCGGCCAGCCGCGCAGCAGCGCCTCGTGGGAGATCTGCGCGCCGTGCTCGGAGCGGGTGATCAGCCGGGACCGGTCCAGCGCCTCGATCACGTCCTGCAGGGCCCGCCGTTCCTCCGGCGGCCGTCCCTCCAGCAGCGCGGGCAGGTCCGCGCCGCGGCGCCGTGCCCCGCCGTCGGCGTCCAGGTGGACCAGGCGCAGCAGCACGTCGCGCAGCGCGGCCCGCCCGGGGGCGTCGAGGCGCTCGTACAGCTGGTCGCCGGTGTTGGCCACCGCGTGCCAGATGCCCCGGGTGTCCTGGTAGCCGGCCAGGGTGAGGACCGCGCCGGCGCGGCGCTGCCAGGTCTCGTGCAGCGCGTGGGCGAGGAAGGGCAGGCCCTCGACCGGTTCGTGGCTGCCGCCGCCCTGGCGCAGGTCGTGCAGCAGCCGGTCGACCAGGCCGTTCTCCAGGGTCAGCCCGGCCTCCAGGGCGGGCTGTTCGACCGCCTCGCGCAGCGCGGTGCCCTTCAGCGGCTCGACCGCCAGCTGGTTGCGTTCCAGGGCGGCCGCGAGGTCGGGGTGGGCGAGCGCGTGGCCGTAGGCGTCGGCCCGCAGGGCGAGGACGGTCTCGGGGCGGCCGGGGACGTCGGGGCGGCAGAGCAGGTCGATGAAGCGGTCCCGCTGCCGCTCGTCCTCGCAGCGGGTGAACACCTCCTCGAACTGGTCGACCACCAGCAGCCCGCAGGGGGCGTGCCCGGGCAGCGGGGCGGGGAAGCGGCCCTGGGCGAACGCCTCCTGGACGTCCTCCGCGGTGCGGCCGGTGAGCCCGGCCCACTGCCGGGTGAGGGCGGCCATCGGCGCGGGGCCGGGGGAGGGGACCTCCAGGGCCGGCCAGGGCACGTCCGCCGCGCCGCGGCCGTGGCGGTCGGCCAGCCCGGCCAGCAGGCCGGCGCGCAGCAGTGAGGACTTGCCGGCCCCGGAGGCGCCGACCAGGACGGTCGGCCCGGGCGTCCGCCGGTCGCAGACGGCGTCGAGCAGGTGCTCGACGAGGTCGGCGCGGCCGGCGAACCAGCGGCTCTCCTTCGGCCGGAAGGGCCGCATGCCCGGGTAGGGGCAGGGCACGTTGCCCGGCGGTTCGCGCCGGTCGCCGGGGGCCGGCCGGTAGGCGCGGTTGGGGGCGATGGCGAGGGTGCCCATGTCCCCCTCGCTGTGCGCGCGGGGGCGGACCGGCTCGTGCTCGGCCTGCCGGGCGAGCACCGCGTGCAGGCCGTCCATGGTCAGTTCCGGCAGGCCCTCCGGGTCGCCCTCGGTGAGGACCTTGAGCAGCCGTCCGCTGAACCGGGTGTGCTTGGCGCCGGGCGGCGCGAAGGACTGCGTGAAGTTGTGCGCGGAGGTGAGCAGGAAGCTGCCGACCGGCCAGAGCCGGGCGAAGGGGTCGCGGTCGGGTCCGCCGAAGGGGGCCGCGGCCCGCCCGGAGTAGCAGCAGTCCAGGACCACGATGCTGCCGCCGCGGGCCCGGCCGAGCAGGTCGCGCACGGTGCGGTAGGCGACGGCGTGGGCGATCTCGTGCTCCGTCCGCACGTGCCAGGTGGCGAGGTAGAGCTCGTCGTTGGGGCCGAGCAGGCCGTGGCCGACGTAGTAGAGGGCGACCGCGCCGGAGGCCTCGGCGACCACCCGTTCGACGGTGGCGAGCACCTCGGTCTGGTCGGCCTCGGCCGGCACCGAGTGGATCCGCTCGGCGGGCAGGCCGCAGACCTCCTGGAGCGCGGTCTTCAGGTCGGCGAGCGTGGCGTCGACCGCCAGGAGCGGTTCCAGGGTGGATCCGGGCCGGTGGCGGCCGGTGCCGACGAGGATCGCGTGCGCGCCGGGCAGCGCGCCCAGCCCGGGCTGGGCGCCGCCGCTCACGGCTCCTCCGCCCGGTCGCGGGGCGGCAGCCGACCGGGCTCGGCGGTGTCCTCGGGGGCCGGTCCGGACGACGGTCCGTCGGCGCCGGCCGGCCCGGCCGAGGCCTCGGCGGTGCGGGCGCCGGGCGGCTCGATCGCCTCGGTGACGGCGCGGACCAGGGCGGCCAGTTCCTCGGCGTCGAGCCGGTGGACCTGGTCGGTGGAGACGGTCACCTCGGTGCCGTCGGCCCGGTGGAAGGTGACGGTCCGCCGCTCGCGGCGGCCGCGGATCCAGGCGACGACGCCGCCGACGAGCACGGTGGCCGCCCCGCCCGGCTCCAGCACCGCGATCAGCAGGTCGCTCACCGGGCCCATCGCGCCGGCGGCGGGAGGAGCGCTGCGGCCCGGCCGGATCCGGCCGCGCAGGGCGGGCTCGCCGGCCAGCCAGGCGGCGAGTTCGTGGACGGCGGCGTCCCCGGCCGCCGTGCCGTCCGCGTGCGTGCCGTCCCCGGGGGCGCCGCTTCCGATGGTGATGATGACCTGTGCCATTGTCCCCGTGACCCCCGTCGGCTCGTCCGGACCGGTCCGCCCCGCTTCCGGCCCAGCAGGGCGCGGACCATCTTGACGGTCGCCGCCCGGGGCCGGAAGGGAGCACGGCGGCACACGGCGGGGCGCACGGCGGCACACCCGCACCTCCGAGGGCACCACCGTGCGACCGGGCGCCCGCCGTCCGCCGCCGATCGGGGCCCGGCGGTCGGGTGCGGGCGGTCAGGTGCGGGCGTCGGCCGGGGAGACCGGGCGGTGCATGGTGGTGACGGCGCCGAAGCCCAGCAGGCCGCGCAGGTACGGGGTCCGTTCGGTGCGGGTGGCCGTGAAGCCGTGCCGCTCGTAGAGCGCGCGGGCGCGCGGGTTGACGTCGATGACGTCGAGCCGCACCCGGTGGCAGCCGTGCTCGGCGGCGACGGCCGCGACCTCGGTGAGCAGCCGGCCGCCCGTGCCCAGGCCGCGCCGGCCGGCGTCCACGGCGATGCCGTCCATGACCAGCTCGCCCGGTTCGGGGGTGCGCTCGAAGAGGGCGAGGACGGCCAGCCGGGGCAGGCCGCGGAACAGGCCGTAGGCGGCGAGCACGTCGCCGGGGCTGCCGCCGGTCAGACCGCGCCCGCCGAGCCGGTAGCCCGCCACGCCGACGACCTCCCCGCCGTGCACGGCGACGACGCCGCGGTCGTGGTGGAGGTGCGCGGCGATGAACGCCCGCCCGGCCTCGGGCGGGTCGAGCGCCGCGCCGAGCTTGCGGCCGAAGGCCTCCCAGTACAGCGCGGCGACCCGCGCCTCGGCGCCGGCCGGCACCGCGCGCAGCAGCGTCGGACCGCCGTTCCCGTCCTCGGTCCCCATGGTGGCGCGCCCCTCTCGTTGCCGGCCTCGACTTGCGCGATCGAGCATATAACGTTCATCCTCGAAACGAGCGTTTTCGAAGCGATAGTTTTCGGAGGGGATTCCATGACGCGGGACCGAGCCGGGACGACCACCACCACGACCACCACCGCGACCGCCGCCCCGGACGGGGGCCGGGCCGGTCCGGCGCGCCTCGCGGACGTCGACGCGCTGCGCGGATTCGCGCTGTTCGGCATCCTGACCGTCAACATCACCTACCTCGCCTCCGCCTACCACGGCACCGGCGTCGACGAGCCCGGCTTCGGCTCACCGCTCGACACCGCCGTGCGGGCCGTGGTGGCGCTGCTGTTCGAGGCGAAGTTCTTCCTGCTGTTCTCGTTCCTCTTCGGCTACAGCTTCACCCTGCAGCTCGACTCCGCCGCCCGGCACGGCGCCCGCTTCACCCCGCGCTTCCTGCGGCGCCTGGCCGGCCTGTTCGTGCTCGGCGGGCTGCACGCCGTGCTGCTCTTCCCCGGCGACATCCTCACCACCTACGCGGTGCTCGGGCTGGTCCTGCTCGTCCTGCACCGGATCCGGCCGCGCACCGCGGTGCGCACCGCCGTGGTGCTGTTCGCCGTCACCTCCGCCGCCTACCTGCTGCTCGCCCTGGCCCTGCGCGGCGCCGACGGCGGGGACCCGGCCGTTGCCGCGGCCGACGCGCAGCGGGCCACCGAGGCCCTGCGCGGCGGGTTCGGATCGGTGGTCGGCGCCCACCTCGACCAGCTGCCGGACGTGCTGTTCCTGCTGGCGTTCTTCCAGGCCCCGGCGGCCCTCGCGGCCTTCCTGCTCGGCCTGGCGGCCGGCCGGCACCGGGCGCTGGCCGACCTCGCCCGGCACGAGCGCACGCTGCGCCGCCTCCAGCTGCTGGGCTTCCCGCTCGGGCTGCTCGGCGCGGGCGTCTACACCTGGTCGGCGCTCGCCCACCCGGGCGCCTCGGCCCAGGTGTTCGCGCTCGGGGTGGACGTGGTGACCGCGCCGGTGCTGGCCGCGGCGTACGCGGCCACCGTGCTGCGCCTCGCCCGCGGGCGGTACGGGCGGCGGCTGGTGGCGGTGCTGGCGCCGCCCGGGCGGATGACGCTGACCGACTACCTGACGCAGTCGCTGGTCTGCGTGCTGGTCTTCACCGGGGTGGGGGCCGGGCTGGTCGGGCGGGTTTCGCCGGCCGGGGTGGCGGCGATCGGCGTCGCGCTGTTCGCGGCGCAGGCGGTGGGCTGCCGCTGGTGGCTGGCCCGGCACCCGTACGGGCCGGTGGAGTGGCTGCTGCGGGCATTCACCACGCTGTCGCGGCCGCGTTGGCGCGGCGCGGCGGTGCCCGGCCCGGCGGCCGGCGGCGCGGGGTCCGGGGACGCGGCGGTGCCCGACCCCCGGCGGCCGCTCAGCTGAAGTCCAGCGATCCCGTCCGGGTGCGCTTGAGCTCGAAGAACGCCGGGTGCCCGGCCAGCAGCCGGACGCCGTCGAAGACCCGGACGGCCTCCTCCCCGCGCGGCACCGCGTTGAGCACCGGCCCGAAGAACGCGGTGCCGTCGACGTGGATGGTCGGGGTGCCGACGTCCTCGCCGACCGGGTCCATGCCCGCGTGGTGGCTGCGGCGCAGCGCCTCGTCCCAGTCGGTGGTGTGCGCGGCCTCGGCCAGCTCCTCCGGGAGGCCAGCCTCGGCCAGCGCCTCCCGGACGAGCTTGTCGTCGGCCTCACGGTCCTCCAGGTGCAGCCGGGTGCCGAGCGCGGTGTAGAGGTCGCGCAGCACCTCGACGCCGTGCTGCTCGGCGGCGGCGGTGCAGACCCGGACCGGGCCCCAGCCGGTGGCGAGCAGTCGCCGGTAGCGCTCGGGCAGGCCCTCGCGGCCCTCGTTGAGCACGGACAGGCTCATCACCCGGAAGGTGAGGTCGAGTTCCCGGTGCTTCTCGACCTCCAGGATCCAGCGGGAGGTGATCCAGGCGAACGGGCAGACGGGATCGAAGTAGAAGTCCACGGTGTTGGTCACCCGGCCGAGCGTAGGGGCCTGTCGGACCGCCAGGAAGGGCCGGTCCCGCGCGGATTTCCTGGGCCACTTGCCGGGCTCGGCCGCCGGGCGCCGGCGGGCGCGCGTCGGCCGCACGCTGGGCGTACTCGCTGGGCGCACTCGCTGGGCGTACTTCGGGGGCGCCCGCGACGCGCCCGGGCTGCGAATCCACTCTCAGGGGTGATGTGGCGTCAGCATCCCTGCTCGGCGGCCTCCCCTGTCCGCAGGAAACCCTTCCTCCATTCGGGTGAATTCGGACCTTCCGATGTTTTCGATCATGGGCGACTATGCTGCGGCCCCGTCAGGCCCTCGCGAAGCCCTCGCGATGGGCGGTCCGGGACGAGGGCGGGAGCCGACAAGATGATGGGACCGGCGCATTCGCTGTCCGGCGCGGCAGCGTGGCTGGGCGTGGGGGCGATCGCGGAGGCCATGGGTGAACCGATGCCCTGGCCGGTGCTGCTGACGGGAGCGCTGATCTGCGCGGGCGCCGCGCTGGCGCCGGACCTCGACCACAAGGCGGCGACCATATCCCGGGCGTTCGGCCCGGTGTCGCGGATCCTCTGCGAGGTGATCGACAACCTCTCCTACGCCGTCTACAAGGCCACCCGCAGCAAGCACGACCCGCGCCGCTCCGGCGGCCACCGCACGCTGACCCACACCTGGCTCTGGGCGGTGCTCTGCGGCGCGGGCGCCTCGGCCGTCACCGTGTACGGCGGACGGTGGGGCGTGCTGCTGGTGCTCTTCGTGCACATGGTGCTGGCGATCGAGGGGCTGCTGTGGCGGCAGGCCCGGGTCTCCAGCGACGTCCTGGTCTGGCTGCTCGGCGCGGCCGGGACCTGGCTCATCACCGGTGTGCTGGACAAGCCCGGCAACGGCGCGCTCTGGCTGTTCGACCAGCCGGGGCAGGAGTACCTGTGGATCGGCCTGCCGATCACCCTCGGCGCGCTGGTGCACTGCCTGGGCGACGCGCTGACCGTCTCGGGCTGCCCGGTGCTGTGGCCGCTCCCGATCGGCCGCAAGCGCTGGTACCCGCTGGGTCCGCCGAAGGGGATGCGGTTCCGGGCCGGCAGCTGGGTGGAGCTGAAGGTGCTGATGCCGGTCTTCATGGGCGCCGGCGGCCTGTGCGCGGTCGGGGCGCTCGGCTACTTCGACTGAGCGGCCGTGCCGCCGTCCGGCGGACCGTCGACGGGCCCCGCACGGGAGGGATTCCTCCGGTGCGGGGCCCGTTCTCGCGCGCCCGTTCCGTGGGCCCGGGGGCGTGGTGTCAGTGCTGGTGCCCCGCCCCGCCGTGCCCGCTCGCCCCGGCGGCCGGTGCGGTGGTCGGGGTGGTGGTCGGCGCCGGGGTCTGCTCGGCGGCGGGCGCCGGGGCACCGCCCACGGGGAGGGTGAACGCCGCCGTGTGCACGGTGCCCTGGTGCTGGAAATCCAGGAAGAGCCGGTACTCGCCGCCGCTGGGCGCCGTGGTGGTGAAGGTGACCGCCGGGCCGCCGGCCGTGGCGGCGCCCTCGGGCAGGTGGCCGTCGGGGTGGACGTGCAGGTAGGCGAGGTCGCCGGCGCGCAGGGCGACCAGGTGACCGGCCGCGCCGAGGTACGGCTGGAGGTCGGTGACCGGCCGGCCGTCGCGCCCGACGCTCAGCGTCAGCTGCCCGGCCCGGCCCGGGGTGAGCTCGCCGTCCAGGGTCACCGTGTAGCCGTCGACGGTGACGGTCCGTCCGGTCGCCGGCAGCGGGGCCGGGCGCAGCTCGCCGGCGGCGTGCAGGTCGGCGCCCAGGGTCAGGCCCTCTTCGGCACCGGCCGGGGTGAAGTCGGCGAACACCCGGTACTCCCCGGCGGCCGGCAGGGCGACCGGCGCGCTCCAGGTGCCGTCGGCGGCGCGGACGGGGTGCAGGTGCTGGAAGGTGGCGAGGCCGCGCGGGGCGACGATCAGGTGCAGCTCCTTCTCGTGCGCCGGGCGGTAGTCGGTGACCGGGCGGCCGTCGGCGCCGAGGATGCGGAACCTCAGCTCGGTCGGGGCGCCGGCGGTGACGAAGGCGTTCTCCAGGGCGAGCGTGTAGCCGCGTTCGGAGATCCGCAGTCCGCCCGGCAGTTGCTCCTGACCGGCCGCGGCGCCCGTGGCGGCGGGGGCCGGCGTGTGCCCGGCGTGCGCGGCGTTCGCGGGGCGCGGGGCGGGCGAGCTGCCGCCGGTGAGGTGGCCGACGCCGTACGCGGCGCCGAAGGCGGTGGTCACCCCGGTGGCGAAGGCGGCGATCTTCAGGGCGGTGTTCATGGCGGACTCCTTGCGGCTCGGGCGGTGCGGTGGGTGGGGGAGCGGGGGTGCGCGGCGGGCGGAGCGGTGATCGGGGCGGTGATCGGGGCGGCGGTCAGGGCGGCTCAGGCCCGCATCAGGCGGGCGATCGCCTGCGAGGCCTCGGCGACCTTGGCGTCCGCGTCGGTGCCGCCGCGGGCGATGGCGTCCTGGACGCAGTGGCCGAGGTGGTCGTCGAGCAGTTGCAGTGCGACCGACTGGAGTGCCTTCGTGACGGCCGAGATCTGGGTGAGCACCTCGATGCAGTAGCTGTCCGTGTCGATCATCCGCTGCAGTCCGCGGATCTGGCCCTCGACCCGGCGCAGTCTGCGCTGCACCTGGTCCTTTTCGTGGTGGTAGCCGGTCATGGCGGATCTCCCGGGATCGTCGAGCTGGTCCTCCGACGTCCTCGATTAGATACCCCTGGGGGGTATGCAGTCAAGGAGCGATCGCGGCGGTCCGGGGGTTGCGGGACATACCCCCCAGGGGTATAAAGGAGTCACCGCCCACCGATACCCCCACTGGGTATCGACGAGATGCTACCGACTCCACGGAGGAACCCCATGTCCTGCTGCTCCAGCGACGGCACCTGCTCCACCGGCACCACCGTCACCGTCGACCCCGCGGCCGTCACCACCGTCTACGCCGTCGCCGGGATGACCTGCGGCCACTGCGAGCAGGCCGTCGGCAAGGCGGTCTCCGCCCTCCCCGGCGTCACCGCCGTGCGCGTCGACGTCCCGGCCGGCCTGGTCACCGTCTCCGCCGGGGCGGAGCTGGACGAGGCGGCCCTGCGCGCCGCCGTCGACGACGCCGGCTACGAGCTCACCGGCCGGGCCTGACCGCCCGGCGGGCCCGGGGCCCGGCGCCCCCGGCGCCGCAGGC
Source organism: Kitasatospora sp. NPDC001527 (assembly GCF_040298605.1). NCBI lineage: Bacteria > Bacillati > Actinomycetota > Actinomycetes > Kitasatosporales > Streptomycetaceae > Kitasatospora > Kitasatospora sp. NPDC001527. The sequence continues at coordinate 42,956 of NZ_JBEPAM010000004.1, forward strand.
ACCCCGCCCGCCCGGAACCCCCCGGGGGTACCGGGCCCCGGGACCGACCCGCCCGAACCGCCCCACCGACGACCCACGAGGAGCCCAGATGACCACCCAGGCACCCGCCTCCACCGAGGTGGAACTCCAGATCGGCGGCATGACCTGCGCCTCGTGCGCCGCCCGGATCGAGAAGAAGCTCAACCGCATGGACGGGGTCACCGCCACCGTCAACTACGCCACCGAGAAGGCCAAGGTGAACGTCTCCGGCGCCGTCGAGGTCGCCGAGCTGATCGCCACCGTCGAGGCCACCGGCTACACCGCCGCCGTGCCCCGCCCCGCCGCCCCCGGGCCCGCCGAGCCGGACGGCCACGACGAGCCCGCCGACGAACTCGCCCCGCTGCGCCAGAGGCTGATCACCGCGCTCGCCCTGGCCGTCCCCGTCATCGCGATGGCGATGGTCCCCGCCCTCCAGTTCGACAACTGGCAGTGGCTCTCGCTCACCCTCGCCGCCCCCGTCGTCACCTACGCCGCCTGGCCGTTCCACCGGGCCGCCTGGACCAACGCCCGGCACGGCGCGGCGACCATGGACACCCTGGTCTCGCTCGGCACCGGCGCCGCGTTCCTCTGGTCGCTGTGGGCGCTGTTCTTCGGCCACGCCGGGATGCCCGGCATGCGGCACGGCTTCGAGTTCACCATCGCCCGCTCCGACGGCTCCTCCAACATCTACCTGGAGGCCGCCGCCGGCGTCACCGCCTTCATCCTGGCCGGCCGCTACTTCGAGGCCCGCTCCAAGCGCACCGCCGGCGCCGCGCTGAAGGCGCTGCTGCAACTCGGCGCCAAGGACGTCACCGTGCTGCGCGGCGGCACCGAGGTCCGCGTCCCGGTCGCCGAGCTGACCGTCGGCGAGCTGTTCGTGGTGCGCCCCGGCGAGAAGATCGCCACCGACGGCGTGGTCGTCGAGGGCGCCTCCGCCGTCGACGCCTCGATGCTCACCGGCGAGTCCGTGCCCGTCGAGGTCGCCGTCGGCGACACCGTCACGGGCGCCACCGTCAACGCCGGCGGCCGCCTGGTCGTCCGCGCCGCCCGGGTCGGCGCCGACACCCAGCTCGCCCGGATGGCCAAGCTGGTCGAGGACGCCCAGAGCGGCAAGGCCGCCGCCCAGCGGCTCGCCGACCGGATCTCCGCCGTCTTCGTGCCGGTCGTCATCACCCTGGCCCTGGCCACCCTCGGCTACTGGCTCGGCACCGGCGAGGGCTGGACCGCCGCCTTCACCGCCGCCGTCGCCGTGCTGATCATCGCCTGCCCCTGCGCCCTGGGCCTGGCCACCCCCACCGCCCTGCTCGTCGGCACCGGCCGCGGCGCCCAGCTCGGCGTCCTGATCAAGGGTCCCGAGGTCCTGGAGAACACCCGCCGGGTGGACACCGTCGTCCTCGACAAGACCGGCACCGTCACCACCGGCCGGATGACCCTGCTCGCCGTGCGCACCGCCGAGGGCGTCACCGAGGAGGAGGCGCTGCGCCTGGCCGGCGCCGTCGAGCACGCCTCCGAACACCCGATCGCCGCCGCCGTCGCGACCGCCGCCGCCGAGAGGCTCGGCACCCTGCCCGCCGTCGAGGGCTTCGAGAACGTCCCCGGCCTCGGCGTCCAGGGCGTGGTGGACGGCCACGCGGTGGTCGCCGGCCGCGAGGCCCTGCTCGCCGAGTGGTCGCAGCACCTGCCGGCCGTCCTCGCCGGGGCCAAGCGCGCCGCGGAGGCCGCCGGACGCACCGCCGTCGCGGTCGGCTGGGACGGCGAGGCCCGGGCCGTGCTGGAGGTCGCCGACGCCGTCAAGCCCACCAGCGCCGAGGCGATCGCCGAACTGCGCGGACTCGGCCTGCGGCCGGTGCTGCTCACCGGGGACAACCGGCTGGTCGCCGAGGCCGTCGCCGCCGAGGTCGGCATCCCGGCCGAGGACGTGATCGCCGAGGTGCTGCCGCAGGACAAGGTCGCGGTCGTCCAGCGGCTGCAGGGCGAGGGCAAGGTCGTCGCGATGGTCGGCGACGGCGTCAACGACGCCGCCGCGCTCGCCCAGGCCGACCTCGGCCTCGCCATGGGCACCGGCACCGACGCCGCCATCGAGGCCGCCGACCTCACCCTCGTCCGCGGCGACCTGCGCTCGGCCGCCGACGCCATCCGGCTCTCCCGCCGGACCCTCGGCACCATCAAGAGCAACCTGTTCTGGGCCTTCGGCTACAACGTCGCCGCCCTGCCGCTGGCCGCCGCCGGACTGCTCAACCCGATGATCGCCGGAGCGGCGATGGCCTTCTCCTCGGTCTTCGTGGTCGGCAACAGCCTGCGGCTGCGCACCTTCCGCTGACCCCGCACCAGAGGCGGGGGAGCACCCGGAACCACCCGGTTCCGGGTGCTCCCGCGCGTCCGGACGCTCCCGCCACCGTCCGCACTGGCCCGATGAGGGGACACCACCGAGGCGTTCCCGCAGGTCGGCGGCCCGGTCGCATAGCCTGTCGCCCTGCCGTCGGCCTGACGCCGGACGGCTTCGGGGCCGTGGACAAGGGGTGCAGGGTGGCTTCCTCGGGTACGGACGGCGCGGACGGCTCCCACGGCTCCCACGGCTCCCACGGCTCCCACCGCTCCCATGGCTCCCACGGCCCGGGCCGTGGGACGCCGGTCCCCGGATCGGTCGGCCGCAGCGCCCCGGGCCGCGGCCGGTTCCGCGCCTGGCTGCTGGAGGGCCTCTCCGACCGGGCCAAGCAGCACCCGGGCCCGCACGCCCAGGCCCCCGCCGAACAGAGCCGCCCCTGGTGGCGGGTGATGTGCCTGACCGGCCTCGACTACTTCTCCACCCTCGGCTACCAGCCCGGCATCGCCGCCCTCGCGGCCGGCCTGCTCTCCCCGGTGGCCACCGTCGTGCTCGTCGTCGTCACCCTCTGCGGCGCCCTGCCCGTCTACCGCCGGGTGGCGAAGGAGAGCCCGCACGGCGAGGGCTCGATCGCGATGCTGGAACGCCTGCTGTCGTTCTGGCAGGGCAAGCTCTTCGTCCTCGCCCTGCTCGGCTTCGCCGCCACCGACTTCATGATCACCATCACCCTGTCCGCCGCGGACGCCACCGCCCACCTGGTCGAGAACCCCCATCTGCACGACGCCCTGACGGGCAAACAGGTGCTGATCACACTGGTGCTGATCGCCCTGCTCGGCGGCGTCTTCCTCAAGGGCTTCAGCGAGGCGATCGGACTGGCGGTCGTCCTGGTCGCGATCTACCTCTCGCTCAACGTGGTGGTCGTCGTCACCGGCTTCTACCACGTCCTGGAGTCCCCGCACGTGGTCACCGACTGGGCCGACGCCCTCACCGCCGAGCACGGCAACGTCGTCGCGATGGTCGGCGTCGCCCTGGTGACCTTCCCCAAACTGGCGCTCGGCCTGTCCGGCTTCGAGACCGGCGTCGCCGTCATGCCGCACATCGAGGGCGACCCGGACGACACCGAGGAGAAGCCGACCGGCCGGATCCGCGGCGCCCGCAAGCTGCTCACCACCGCCGCCCTGATCATGAGCGTCTTCCTGATCACCACCAGCCTGATCACCACCCTGCTGATCCCCGAGGCGGCCTTCGAGAAGGGCGGCGAGGCCAACGGCCGGGCGCTCGCCTACCTGGCCCACGAGTACCTCGGCAACACCTTCGGCAGCGTCTACGACCTCTCCACCATCGCCATCCTCTGGTTCGCCGGCGCCTCCGCGATGGCCGGCATGCTCAACCTGCTGCCGCGCTACCTGCCCCGCTACGGCATGGCCCCGCACTGGGCGAAGGCGGTGCGGCCGATGGTCATCGTGCTCACCCTGATCGCCTTCCTGGTCACCTGGATCTTCGACGCCAGCGTGGACGCCCAGGGCGGCGCCTACGCCACCGGCGTCCTGGTGCTGATCAGCTCCGCCGCCATCGCCGTCACCATCGCGGCCCGCGCCGCCCGCCAGCACGGCTGGACGATCGGCTTCGCGGTCATCGCGGCCGTCTTCCTCTACACCACCGCCCTCAACATCGCCGAACGCCCGGACGGCGTGAAGATCGGCGCCTGCTTCATCGCGGCCATCATGCTCGTCTCCTTCCTCTCCCGGCTCAAGCGCGCCTTCGAACTGCGGGTCACCGACATCGTCCTCGACCAGGCCGCCGAGCGCTTCGTGCGCGACTACACCCACCGGCCGCTGCGGCTGATCGCCAACGAGCCGAAGGGCCGCGACCTCGCCGAGTACCAGGAGAAGAAGCACCAGATCCGCGCCCACAACGACATCCCCGCCGAGGACGACCTGGTCTTCGTCGAGGTGACGGTCCGTGACCCGTCGGAGTTCGAGGCGGTGCTCACCGTGCACGGCGAGGTGATGCACGACCGCTACCGGGTGCTCAGCCTGGAGAGCTCCAGCGTGCCCAACGCCCTCGCCGCGCTGCTGCTCACCGTCCGCGACCGCACCGGGCAGCAGCCGCACATCTACTTCGAGTGGACCGAGGGCAACCCGTTCGCCCAGTTCCTGCGGTTCCTCCTGTTCGGCCAGGGCGAGGTCGCTCCGGTCACCCGCGAGGTGCTGCGGGAGGCCGAACCGGACCCGGCCCGGAGGCCCCGGGTGCACGTCGGCTGAGGGGTTGTGCCGACGGGTCGTCAGGTGCCTAACATGGCGGACCCATCGGCCCCGCCCCGCAGAGGAGCAACATCCGTGCGCCATCGCAGCTTGGGTTCGATCGCCCTGGCCGGTGCCCTCGCGCTCGCCGCCCTCGGCGGCGCCCCGGCCGCCTCCGCTCTTGCCGCTGCCCCTGCCGCTGCCCCTGTCGCTACCGCTGTCGTCGCGCCGTCGACCGGTGCGCGGCACCACGTCGAGGTGTTCGGGGAGGACGGCTCGATCGGCCGGGCCGACGCGCCCGCCGCCTCCCCGTACCTGGCCGGCCGGCCCGCACTCGCACCCGCCGCCGGGGACGGCGAGGTCACGTCGCTCCTGCGCAGCGGCGAGCCGGCCGGCAAGGTCGACGTGGTCGTCATCGGGGACGGCTACACCGCCGCCGAGCAGGAGAAGTTCCGCACCGACGCCGCCGCCAAGTGGCAGGAGCTGAGCGCCGTCGAGCCCTACGCCGCCTACCGCGGGCTGTTCAACGTCTGGGCGGTCGCCACCGTCTCCGCCGAGTCCGGCATCACCGGCGACCCGGACCGCTCCACCGTCCGCAACACCGCCCTCGGCTCCTACTTCTGGTGCGAGGACATCGAGCGACTGCTCTGCGTCGACACCGACGCCGTCGGGACGTACGCGGCCAGGGCCCCGCAGGCGGACCTGGTCCTGGTCGTCGCCAACACCGCCAAGTACGGCGGCGCCGGCTACAACGTCGCCTCCCCGCTCGGCTACGACGGCATCGCCACCGTGGCGGGCGGCAACCCGCGGGCCGGGCAGATCGCCGTGCACGAGACCGGCCACTCGCTCGGCAAGCTCGCCGACGAGTACTTCTACGAGGGCGAGGACGTCTACCCGGCCGAGCTGGGCGAGCCGGACGAGTCCAACATCAGCATGTCCACCGCCGACCGGCTGGCCCGCGACCACGCCAAGTGGTACCGCTGGCTCGGCCTGACCTCGCCCGACGGGGGAGTGGTCGGCAGCTACGAGGGCGGCGGCTACTACCCGAAGGGGCTGTACCGGCCCACCGAGAACTCGATCATGCGCTCGCTGGGGCGTGCGTTCAACCTGCCCGGGCGGGAGGCGATGATCGCCGGGTTCTACCGGCACGCCGTCCCGCTCACCAGCCCCACGCCGGCCGGTACCCCGCTCACCCGCGCCGACCGGCTCACCGTGGACCTCCCGGTCGCCGGCACCGTGCTCACCTGGTCGGTGGACGGCCGCGAACTCCCGCAGCTGCGCGGCCGTACGGTGGTCAACCTGGCCACCGTCCCGCTGCCCGGCCCGCCCGGCCGCGTGCACACCCTCACCGCCACCGCCACCGACCCCACCCCCGCCGTCCTCGACCCCACCCTCCGCCCCCACCTCACCGCCACCCTCTCCTGGCCCACCACCCGCTGACCCACCCGGCAGGCGAAAGCCGACGCCTCCGACCTCTCCCACCACCGGTGCCACTCCCCCACCCTGGCCTGGCCCGCCACTGCTCCGGCACGGGAAGTCGGTGCTTCCGGCTTCCCGTGCCGGCCCGCCCACCACGGTCGTTGCCGTCACTTCCCGCCCAACGTGCTGACCTGGCATCACTCCGGCATGGGAGGTCGGCGGTCTTCGACTCCCAACGTCGGCCCGAGCATCCCCGCTCGTCTCGACGTCCATGGTCGATGGCTTCACCCTTCGTCCCTGCCGGGCTGCTGCCTGCTGGTCTGCCGGTGTGGGAAGTCGGCGGTTTCGGCGTCCTAGGCAGGCCAGGCCAATCCCGCTGGCCTCGACAGCCGCAGTCGTGGGCCTCACCCCCCGTCCTGCCTGGCTCGCCAGCGCTCCGGCCCCGGCGCCTGTGTGGGAGGCGCCGGTTGTCGGAGTGGGAAGTCGGCGGGCCCGACTTCCCATGCCCGCCGGGGTGTTGCTGTCCTTTCTGGCGGCCGTGGTTGTTGCCCCACTTGCCGTCCTCGCCGCCGGTTCCTGGCTTGCCATGTGGTGACCGGCCGCTGCATCGGCCCCGGTGCCCGGCGTGGGAGGCACAGGAAGTCGGCGGGTTCGACTTTCCGTGTCCGCCGGGGTGTTGCGGCCTGCAGTGGCGGCTTTTGGTTGTTGGCCTCGTCTCTCCCCCGTCCGGCCGTTACGTGCTGACCTGCCTCGGCGCAGGAAGTCGGTGGGGCCGACTTCCTGCGCTCGCATGGCTGCCGCTACCCGGGGCCGAACTTCCGGGTCAGGGGGCCGTGAGTGCGACTTCGTCGTACGGGGCGACGGTGGTGAAGCCGAGGCGGCGGTAGAGGGGGAGGGCGGTGGGGTGGTCGGCGCGGACGTTCAGGCCGATGTGGGCGGTGCCGCGCTGGGTGAGGAGGTGGCAGAGGTGGGCCGTGCAGGCGGCGGCGAGGCCGCGGCGGCGGGCTTCCGGGTGGGTGGTGATGTTGCCGATCACCGCCACCCGCCGTTCGGGGGAGGACACGTGCACGCCGGCCGTGGCGATCAGCCGGCCCGCGTCGTCGCGGACTCCGACGTAGGGGCCGGTGGTCAGCATCCGCTCGTCGAACCAGTTGCCCGGGTACCCGGCGGCGAAGAGGGCGAGCAGGTCCGGCAGGTCCGCCGCTCCGAGGGGGGTGACCGGGCCGGTGCCGCGCCCGAGGTGGGGCGCGAGGGCGGTGCGGTCGGTGAGCGCCATCCGCAGCATCGCCGTCCGGTGCTCGGCGCGGAAGTCCGGTGCGAGGGCGTCCAGCCCGCCGTCGGTGAGGTGGGCGAGCAGGCGGCGGGGCAGGACCGGCCGCATCGCCCGCAGCAACCCGGCCAGCTCGCCGGTGCGTTCGGGCCGGGCCAGGCCGAGCAGGGTGGGCACCTCCCCGACCGTGTACAGCAGTGCCACCGGGCCGTCCGACGAGGTGGTGTACCAGGCGGTGTGCGACCAGAACGGCTCGTCGAGGTCGCCGAGTTCGAAGAGGTGCAGCTCCGGGTCGCGGCCGAAGCGGCCGGCGAGCTCCGCCCGGTCGTGCAGGCTGGTCAGCGGGACGGAAGGGACGGAGGAGGGTGCGGAAGGGACAACGGGCGCGGAGGTCGAGGGCACCCGCCGAGCCTACGCCCGCCCGCCGGGCCCCCGGCCGCCCGGGCCGCCCGGGCCGAGGAGCGCGCGCAGGCGGCCGGGTGGCAGGCCGGCGGTCCGGTGCACCACCCGGGTCAGATGCGCCTGGTCGCTGAACCCCAACTCGTGGGCCAGGAGGGCGAGCCGTGTCTCGCCCTCGGTCAGCCGCTCCAGGGCGAGGGCGACCCGCAGCCGGTTGCGGTAGCGGGCGATGCCCTCGCCGGTCGCGGCCCGGAAGATCCGGCTCAGGTGGTGCGGCGAGCAGCCGACCGACCGCCCGAGCTGGTCCAGGCCGAGTCCGAGGTCGGCCGCCAGGGCCGCCCGGGCGGCGTCCACCAGCCGCCGGCGCTCGGCGTCCCGGGCCGGCCGGCCGCTGCGGACCCGGGCCGGGGCCAAGGAGGACAGCACCTCGCCCGCCAACGCCAGGGCCTGCTCGGCGAGTTCGAAGGAGTCCGCGCCGGCGCGCGCCCGGGCGATCAGCAGCCGGTGTGCCACCGCCGTCCGGGGTGCGGTGAACACCAGCCCCGGCGGCACCTCCGGGTCGCCGCCCAGCAGTTCGGCCACCCGGGGCTCGGAGAGCACCAGCTCGGTGTAGCGGTCACCGCCGCACGGATGGGCGAACTGCTGCTCGCAGCCGACCCGTTCGACGTAGACGCAGGCCGGGTCCAGTACCTGATCGACCCCGTCGGCCCGCCCCCGGAACATCCCGCTCCGCACCAGCACCAGTCCGAACACCGGCGCCGGCCGCAGTTCCGTCCAGCCGCGCGGCGGGTCCTGGCAGGACACGTCGGCGACGTACAGGTCGTCCCCGTTCAGCAGGCTCGTGCGCTCCACCCCCATGGCCGAACCCTACCGGCCCCTCAACCGGTATGCAGCACACGGAAGTTGTCGAGGCGGTCCGGATCCCGGTCGACGACCTGAACCGGCGGCCAGGCCCACTGCCGGACGCCGATGCCCGGCACCCGGGAGAACCGGATCCGCCCCCGGGTGCCCTCCACCTCGACGTCCTCCCAGCCCGTGCCCGGGGAGCGCAGCACCTCGGCGAGCACGGCGACCGTGTCGTAGCCCTCGAAGGCGACGAAGGACGGCGCCTCGGCCAGCCGTTCCCGCAGCGCCGCCCCGACGCGCGCGCCGAGCGGTCCGAGCCGCTCGGGCAGGTAGCGCAGGAACGGGACCGCGGCGCCGTCGCCGCCCAGCAGCGTCCGCCACTCGGCGAACTCGGGCTGCCCGGCCGGGGCGCCGACCAGGAGACCGGCGAGGCGGGGATCGCGGCGCACCGCCCGGACGACCGGCACGGCCGGCTCCGGGTGGCCGACCAGCAGGAGCAGGGCCGTCGCACGACTCTCGACGAGTGCCTCGCACAGCGCGTCGGGTGCCAGGGCCCGCGCGTCCAGCTCGACGACGGTGCCGCCGCGCGGGGCCAGCCGCTCGCGCAGGATGCGGGCCCCGGACGCCCAGTAGACGCTGGGCTCGGCCGCCACGGCGATCCGGCGGTGGCCCGCGCCGAGCAGGAAGTCCGCGTAGACCCGCCAGCCGTGGGACTGCGCGGGCGCCAGGCGCGCGACCCGCTCCGTCGGCTGGTCGGTGAGGGCGTCGAGGACGGCCGAGGAGCAGAGGAACGGCAGGCCGAGGGCGTCGGCCCGGGCGGCGGCGGTGCGGGCGACGACGCTGTGGTACTCCCCGGCCAGCGCGGCGACGCCCAGGCCGGCCAGTTCGTCGACGGCCGCCGCGGCCCGCTGGGGGTCGGCCGCGGTGTCCCGCACCAGCAGGTCGAGCGGTTGTCCGGCGATTCCGCCGGCCGCGTTCACCTCGTCGACGGCGAGCCGGAGTCCGGCGAGCAGGTGCCGGCCGGCCTCGACCCAGCCGGGGCGGGTCAGCGGGACGAGGGCGCCGATCCGGACGGACGGTCCCGCGGTCGGTTCCGCGCTCGGTGCTGTGGCGGGTCGCGATGATGGCGTGCTCATGGGTCGGCGTCTCCCGGGTGGCGTAGCGGTGGCGACGGGCCCCGACCGCAGGGTGCCGAGGCCCGTGATCATGCCGGACATTGCAACCACGGCCGCCGCCGGAAGGCAAGCGATTATCGGCGGCTTGCCGGGAGGGGAGCGGATCGCGCAAGAAACGACAAGCCGCGGGGGCGGGTACGGCGGGAGGGTGGAGGTGGCCGGCGCCCCGTACGGGGGTCGGGGCGCCGGCCCGGTCCGTCGGCCCCCGTGCTGTCCAGCGTTCTGCCCGAGGAGTCCCGGTGAACGATCCGACCATTTCCGCCGCCATGCCCGCCGGCACCGCCGGCACCGCCGCCACCGCCGGCTCTTCCGCGCCCGGCCGCCGCCGGGTGCTGCGCGGGGCGCTCGCCCTCGCCGGCGCGGTGGCGCTCCGGCCGCTCGCCGCCGCCGCCGCGCCCGCCGCCGGGACGCCCACCGGCGAGGCGCCGTCCGCCCCGGCCGCCGTCGCCGTGCGGCGGTTCGGCCGGTACGAGGTGCTCGCCCTGCTCGACGCGCACGGCACCTTCCCGGCGACCCGTCAGGCGGCCTTCCCCGACGCCACCGCCGCCGACTGGGAGCGCGCCCGGCGCCTGGACCCGGCGGCGTTCGGCACCGGCGACACCTGGGAACTGGACTTCCGCTGCTACGCCGTGCGCCGCCCCGGCGGCCGGGTCACCCTGGTGGACACCGGCATCGGCCCGGTCGGCAGCCCGGCCTCCGGCTGGGCGCCCGTCCCCGGCCGGCTGCCCGCGGTGCTCGCACGGGCCGGGATCGCCCCGGGGGACGTCGAGGCGGTGGTCCTGACCCACCTGCACGAGGACCACTACGGCTGGTCGGTCACCCCCGAGGGCGTGCCGGTGTTCCCGAACGCCCGCTACCTGGTGCAGCGCGCCGAGGTCGCCGCGCTCGGGCCGACCAGGACGGCGCGCACGTACGTCGTCGAACCGCTGCTCCGCGCCGGGCGGTTGTACGAGGCCGACGGCCGGACGGTGCTCTCCGGCCGGGCCCGCCCCGGCGGCGCGGTCACCCTGCTGCCGACCCCCGGGCACACGCCGGGCCACCAGTCGGTGCTGGTCGAGGGAGGCGGCGAGCGGCTGCTGGTCACCGGGGACGTGCTGGTCCACGCCGTCCAACTGGCCTCACCCGCCGTGCGCTACGCCCACGAGGCCGATCCCGCGACGGCCCGCCGCAGCCGCGAGCAGCTGCTCGACGACGCCCGCCGCACCGGCGCCGTCCTCGCCACCGCGCACCTCAACCGGCCCTTCGTGGGGCCTTGGTCGGTGGCGGAACTCACCCGCTGACGCCGCCCCGGAGGCTCTCGGCGGCCCGCCGGCAGGCGGTCGTGGCGCGGGTGAGGCACCCGACCGGTTCGACGATCACCTTGCGGCGGTCCTCGGGGGGCGGCGGGCGGCGGACGTAGCCGGCCCGCTCCAGCCGGTCGATCGGCCGGGCCGTCGGGCCGTCGGGCCGTCGGGCCGGTGGTGAGGCCCGTCCGGGAGCCCGGCTCGCCGGGAGCGCACAGAGGTCGGTGGCGCCGACACCGAGGCCGTCCACGCCCTGCCGACGAGCGCCTGCGAGGCCTGGGACCGGGGGGACGGAACGGCGTACGGCGCACTGTTCACGGTCGACGCGACCGACGTCACCCACGTCGGGACCGTCCACCGAGGCGGGCCGGAGATCGGCCGGGCCCACCAGGCGCTCTTCACGAGCTTCCCGTGGGACGCCCGGCTGGTCCTGGAGGTCACCGGCATCCGCTTCCCCGGCCCCGACACGGCCGTGGTGACGACGGTCGGCCTGGCGGGCCGGCCGGGGGTGTGGTCCCATCGGCGGCGAGGGTGGGCGGGGGCCCGCCGGAGCCGAGAGGGGCCGGGTTCGCATGGGTGAGCAGCCGTTCCGTACCACGGAGGCCGGGGACGCCCCGGTCGTCCTCGCACCGGACGGCGCCGTCGTCCGGCCGCTGCTGGCCCTGGACGGCCTCGGCAGCCAGGCGGTTTTCGAGCTCGCCCCCGGAGCCGTCACGCGCGCGGTGTCGCACACCACCGTGCAGGAGCTCTGGCACGTCACGGGCGGCAGCGGGCGGATCTGGCGGCGGCAGGCCGGCCGGGAGAGCGTGGACGCGCTGCGGGTGGGGACGGCGGTCTCGGTGCCGCTGGGGACGGCCTTCCAGTTCCGCGCCGACGAGGACAGCCCCGGCCCGCTGCGGATCGTCGCCGTCACCATGCCGCCCTGGCCGGAGGGCTCGACCACGGAGGCCCGCCCCGAGCGCGGTCCCTGGCAGCCCACGGTGGGCTGAGCGGTGACCGCGCCCGGGGCGGGCGGGGGCTGCACGGGGGGCGTCAGAGCGGCAGGACCAGCTCCTGACCGGGCTGGATGAGGTCGGGGTCCTCGCCGAGCACGGCGCGGTTCCGCTCGTACAGCGCGGGCCAGCCGCCGGGGATCCGGGCCAGCTCGGCGATGCTGTCCAGGCTGTCGCCCGGGCGCACCGTCCAGATCCCGCTCCCGGTTCCGGTTTCCGTACCGGTGCCTGTTTCGGTCGTGTCGGCCGGGGGCGGGGCGGCGGCCGGGGCCCCGCCGGTGGTCTCCTCCTCCTCGTCGACGGGCGGCTGCTCCCGGTCGGTGTTCTCCCGGCCGGTCTCCTTGCCGGTCTCCTTGGCGACCGGCCGCTTGCCGACCGGCGGCCGCTCGCTGGTGCGGGCGGCGCGGGAGCCGCAGACCGGCCACGGGGTGAGCCCGCGCCGTTCGGCGAGCCGTTCGGCGACGGCGATCTGATCCTCGCGGCTGGCGAGGTCGGCGCGCGGCGCGTAGGCGAGGCCGCCGTTCTCCCGCCAGGTCGGCTGGTCGAACTGGAGGCCGCCGAAGTAGCCGTTGCCGGTGTTGACGTGCCAGTTCCCGCTGCTCTCGCAGGCGGCCACCCGGTCCCAGTCGATCACGGCCCCCCGATCGGTGCCCGCCCCACCTCCCCGACCCGGTGGCGCGGCGTGCGCCGCGGGGGCGGCGAGGACGGCGGCAGCCAGGGTGCAGACGGCGGTGGGGAGCAGGCGGCGCAGGTGCGCGGTGGGGGGCATGGGCGGCTCTCAGGTCCGGGGACAAGGGCGTGCACCGCATGGGGGCGGCGCGTTCCCACCGACGCACGCCGGGGGCGCCGTCCCGTCGCCGACACGTCGGCGGGGTCACCCGGCCGGCCCCGCGCCACCACCCGACCGGCCCCGGCCGCACTCCCGTCCCGTGGCCACCGTCGGCGCCGAGCCTCGTGCGCGCGGGCCCGAACCGCTCGACGTCCGGTTGATGTGCGGCATTCGGGTGGATTTCGGACGGGCCCCGGAAGGCCGTACGGGCCGTTCCGGACAGACGACGGCCCCCCGGCGCGGACGCCGGGGGGCCGTGGGAGAAGCGTGTGCGAACGGGCCGGAACGCCGCAGGTCAGCGGGCCTGCTGGCGCTCGGCCGCGGCGGCGGCCTGCTTGCGCCGCTTCTCCTCCTTCTCCTGCTTCTCCTTGATCCGCACGGACTCCTTGCGGACCTCCGCCTGGATCGTGCGCTCGCGCCGGAGCCACTCCGGGTTCTCCTCGCGCAGCGCCTCGATCTGCTCGGAGGTGAGCGCCTCGGTGACGCCGCCGCGGGCCAGGCCCGACGCCGAGACGCCGAGCCGCGAGGCCACCACCGAACGCGGGTGCGGGCCGTTGCGGCGCAGGTCCTGCAGCCACTGCGGCGGCTCGGTCTGCAGGGCGGTGAGCTCCTCGCGGGAGATCACGCCCGACTGGAAGTCGGCGGGGGTGGCGCCGAGGTAGACCCCGAGCTTCTTCGCCGCCGTCGCCGGCTTCATGGTCTGCGTGGTCTTCTGCTTGAGCGATGTCATGGTCACCAGGGTAAGCGAGCGGCCGACGCCCCCTGTCACGGTCGGTAGCCTTGGTCGCGTGACAGAGATGCAGGTGACACCCTCGTTCCGGCTGGCGTACGTCCCGGGAGTGACCCCCGGCAAGTGGGCGCGCGTCTGGTCGGAGCGGCTGCCGGACGTTCCGCTGGCCCTGGTCGCGGTGGAAGCCGCCGCCGGGGAGCCGGCGCTGCGGGCGGGCGACGCGGACGCGGGGCTGGTGCGGCTGCCGGTCGACCGGACCGGCCTGAGCGCCATCCCGCTGTACACCGAGACGACGGTGGTGGTGTTCCCCAAGGACCACTGGCTGGCGGCGGCCGAGGAGGTCACCGTCGAGGACCTCGCCGAGGACGTGGTCTTCCACCCGCTCGACGACACGCTCGAGTGGGAGCAGCTGCCCGGCCGGCCCGCCATCGAGCGCCCGGCGACCACGGCGGACGCGATCGAGCTGGTCGCGGCCGGCGTCGGCGTGCTGCTCGTCCCGCAGTCGCTGGCGCGCCTGCACCACCGGCGGGACCTCACCTACCGGCCGATGACGGACGCCCCGCAGTCCCGGATCGCGCTGTCCTGGCTGGAGGAGCGGACCACCGACCTGGTGGAGGAGTTCATCGGCATCGTCCGCGGCCGGACGGTCAACAGCTCCCGGGGCCGGGGCCAGACCGCCGCCCCGGCCCCCGCGAAGCAGCCCGGCGGCTCCGCGAAGGCCGGCACCGCGAAGGCCGCGGGCAAGGCCGGCGGCCGCCCGGCCCCGAGCCGCAGCACCGGAGGCGCTCGCTCCCGCGGCGGCTCCGGCTCCTCGCCGACCCCTCGCCGAGGCCGCCCCAAGCGCCGAGGCTGACCCTCCGCCCTGGCCCGCCGCCCGTCGGCGGCTCGGCGCGGGCGGGTCCTGCCATGGTCTGGCGCCGCCGGTGGAGGTCCGGCTGCGGTGCCGGGCTTCTTGACGTCGACATGGACCGATTCGCCCGGTGCGGCGCCTTCGCAGCGCCGCACCGGGCGTTCGGGTGCGGTCGGCGGGAGCCGGGAACGCCCGATGGCCCGCTGCGGCGGCCGGCGGTCCTCGACCGCGAGCCCGGTCCGGTCCGGCGGCGCGTCACGGCGCGGGACGAGGCTGCGCGCCTGGCGGCTCGCCGGTGTGTGGCATTCCGTGTGGTGGCCACGGAGGAGCACGCCGCTGCGCCGTTGCCGGTGGGCCCGCCGCAGATCGTGATCGGCAGGCGGTGGCCGGAGCTGAAGCTGGTCGCAAGGGGCCGGGCGCGGGCCGGCGGACGGGTGGTCCGGCCTGCTGGTTCAGGGCGGTCCGGGCGAGGTCGTGCCGGTGGGGGGAGGCGTGCCCGACGCAGGTCGCGGGCGCCTCTGCGGTGGGCCGCGCAGGTGGGTGTTGGTGATCGAGTCGTCGCAGCCGGGGCGACCTCCCGGCCCAGGGTCAGGCGCGCGCTCAGGCGGGTGGGGGCGGGGTGTCGCGGTAGGGGGTGCGGGGGTGGGGTGCGGGGTGGCGGGCGGTCGCGTCGAGGCGGGGCGGGGTGGTGGCGGGGGCGGCCGGAGTGGGGTGCCAGACGCCGGTCAGCTCGACCCAGCTGTCGGTGGCCGGGGTGGGGCCGTCGGCGTGCACGAGGACCCGCAGGCGGCGGGCGTCGGCGGCGCAGCAGTGGGCGACCAGGCGGTTCAGGTACCACTCGCCGGGCGCGGTGCCGGGAGTGACGAAGCCGGTGAGCCGGACCGGGTGGCCGGCCAGGGTGTGCCGCGGGTCGCGGCTGCGGGCGATGAACTCGCCCAGCGACAGTGGCAGCGGTGTGGGCAGGTCGGCGAGCGGCGACGTCGGGTAGGCGCCGGGGTCGACGGCGGCGTCGGTGTCCGCGCGGGAGGCGGTGAACGAACCGAGCGCGGGCGGGGTCAGGCAGAGCAGCAGTACCGCCGGTAGGGCGAGCAGCCACGCCACCCCGGGGCCGTGCCCGTGGGCATGCCCGTGGTCGTGCCCGTGGTCGTGGTCGCGGTGCCCGCCGCCGTGCGGCGCGAGTCGCGTCGCCGCGCCCGCGACGCCCAGGCCGAGCAGGATCACCCCGGAGGCGACCAGCGGGAGCCGCAGTTCCTCCTTGACGTACCGCAGGTACACGTCGCTGCCCACGGTGATCCGCAGCAGCGCGGTCCCCAGCAGGACGAGCAGCAGCGGCGGCGCGAGCCTCCGCAGGCGGGTGAGGGCGGCGGCGGTCACAGCAGGATCCCTCCGGTCAGGACGCCGGCGAGGACGGCGACCACGAAGGTCGCACTGGAGAACCGGGCGGCGAAGGCGCGGCCGAAGGAGCCGGACTGAAGGGCGATCAGCTTGAGGTCGACCATCGGGCCGACCACCAGGAACACCAGCCGGGCGGTGGGGGAGAAGCCGGTGAGCGAGGCGGCGACGAAGGCGTCCGCCTCCGAGCAGACGGCCAGGACGACGGCGAGCACCGCGAGTGCCGGGACGCCGAGCCAGGGCGAGTCGGAGAAGGCGCGCAGCAGGGACGGCGGGACGAGCACGTTGAAGGTGGCGGCGGCGGCCGCGCCGAGGACGAGGAAGCCGCCCGCGTGCAGGAAGTCGTGCTGGAGGCCGCGCCGGAACTCGTCCAGCGGGTGGCGTCCGGCGCCGTGCTCGGCCGGGCCCGGGGGAAGGCGCAGCCAGTCGGGGCGGCCGAAGGCGATCCAGAGCCAGCCCATCGCGAGCGCGGTGCCGAGCGAGGCGGCGAGCCGGGCGAGCACCATCTCCGGGGCGTCGGGGAAGGCGATCGCGGTGGACACCAGCACGACCGGGTTGACGGCGGGTGCGGCGAGCAGGAAGGCGAGCGCGGCGGCCGGGGCGACGCCGCGCCGCATGAGGCTGCCGGCGACCGGGACGGACGCGCACTCGCAGCCGGGCAGCACGGCGCCCGCGACCCCGGCCACCGGGACCGCCAGGGCGGGGTTGCGCGGCAGCAGCCGGGCGAAGGCCCGGGCCGGGACGAACGCGCCGATGGCCGCCGAGACGACCGTGCCCAGCAGCAGGAACGGCAGCCCCTGCACCACCACGGCCACCAGGAGCGTGCGCCAGGCGCGCAGTCCGCCGGTGTCCCAGGTCCGGGCCAGCACCGGCGCGGCGGCCGCCGCGAGCAGCAGCAGCGCTCCGGTGCGCAGGCTGCGCGGGCCCGTGCGCCGGTGGCGCGGCGCGGTCAACGCCGGTGGCGCCGGGGGCTGTCGGACGCTGCCGAGACTCGTCTCCACCACGGTGACCGCTCCTCAGCTCGCCGGCCGCCCGCCGCGGGGTACGGGCGGACGGCAGGTCCTGTCTGCTCACCGTCAGTCGGTGAGCCCGGAGGCAGAGTAGCGTTGATAATCACTTTCATCTAGGGCCTTCGCCCGCTTCCCGGGGACGTTCCCCCCAACGGCTGACTGAACGTCAAGTCGTCGTCCGCACACACATGTTGATGGAAGGGTTCAGGTGTTCCGGTGGGCGATCACGGCGTTCAGCAGGGCGGCGCCGCGCTCGGCGTCGTCCACGCTCACCGCGAAGTCGGCGCCCGTGCGGGGCCGGATCACCAGACACTCGCCGCGGCGCAGCATCACCGTGGTGCCCAGCCCGCTCAACCGGTAGCCCCAGCCGCCCACCTGGGCCGGGGTGCGTTGCTCGGCCCGGGCGGAGGCGATCTCCTCCGGCGCCCAGTGCCGGGAGAGCAGGCCGAGCGGGCCGAACGCCACGGTCAGGCCCCGCTCGGTGACCCGCGCCCGCACCGACGAACAGCCGGCCCCCGCCAGCCCGACGACCACCAGCGGCGCGGTCAGCGCCCAGGCCGGACCGCCCAGCCCGGCGAAGGCGGCCAGGGCCGATCCCGCCGCGCCCAGCCCGGCGACGGCGGCCAGCAGGCCGAGCCAGGGGTTGACCGCCCGGGAGATCCAGACGGCGCGCCGGCCGGCGGGGAGTTCGAGCCGCGGCCCGACGGCGGCCGTCGCGGCGCGCGGTCCCGGGTCGCCGTGCGGGGTGAGCCGCCAGGCCGCCAGGCCCGCCGAGACCGCCGCCAGCAGGGACAGTGCCACCCCGATGTCCGGCGAACGGGCCTCCTGCCAGCTCGGGTGGTCCAGGTTGGCCGAGACGATGGAGGTCTGGGCGCCTGTCAGCAGCGCGCCTCCGAAGGCCAGGCCGACCGCGGACCAGAGCCGGGCCTGCGCCCCGCCGTGCCACCGGGCGCCCGTGGCGACGGCGGCCGCGACGGCCCACACGGCGGCCGGGAACAGCGCCGCGGCCGTCAGCGACGTGGAACCGTCCGGGTGCGTTCCGGCCCAGTGCGTCGCCACGGGCTCCGGCAGCCGGCCCCGGGCCGCCCAGGGCAGGCCGAGCAGCAGCGCGAGCACCCCGAGGACCCCGACGGCCCATCCCGCCCGCCCGGCCGTTCCGCCGCGGCTCTGCGGATCCCGCTGTGAACCGTCGCTCACTCCAGCCCCCTGATCATCTCGACGAGCTCCTCCCTGCCGAAGCCCGCGTGCGCCGCGTCCGCGACCAACCGGCGTACCGCGTCGAGCAGTTCGGCCCGCCGGTCGGCGCCCTGCGCGACCGTGACGCCGCGCCCCCGGCGGAACTCCAGCACCCCTTCGTCGCGCAGTGCCCGCAGTGCCCGCAGCACCGTGTTCGCGTTCACCCCGAGCGCGGCGGCCAACTCCCGCGCGGGCGGCAGCCGTTCCCCGGGCGCGCGCTCCCCCTCCCCGACGGCCCGCCGGATCGCCCCCGCGACCTGCTCGTGCAACGGCCGCGTGTTCCCGGCCTCCAGCTTCAGCAACATGGTGCTAGTGAGAGTAGCGCCATCCGCACGTCCGGCCCCCGCCGACGGTGCCGGTCCGCCGGTCTGGTTGGATCCCGGAATGACGGACTGGTCCCGACTCAGCCACGCCTACGGCCCCGCCGACGACATCCCGGACCTGCTGGACCGGATCGCCTCGGCGCCGACCGACGAGCTCTGGAACGACCTGTGGTCGGCTCTCTGCCACCAGGGCAGCGTCTACCCGGCCAGCCTCGCGGCCCTGCCCTGGCTGGCCGGACAGGCTCGCGGCGGGGACCGGGAGCAGGAGGTCCACGCCGTGCTGCTGGCCGGCGCCATCATCGCCGGAGCCCGGCCGGCGCACGGGGCGGGTGACGTCCGCGCGCAGTACGCGGCGGAGACCGCCGTCCTGCTGGCGGCCGTCAACCGGCACCTCCGGAGCGGCGCCGACGCCACCGACTACGTCCACCTCCTGGAGGCCATGCTGGGCTTCGAAGGCGTCCACGGCTGGAGCGAGGAGCTGGCCTGGGGGATCCTCAACGAGGAGTATCAGGTGGCCTGCCCGGGCTGCGAGGTCGACCTGTTCATCGCCCTCGGCGAGCGCGGCTTCTTCTCCGCCGCCGACGACTACGCGATCGCGGCCGGCGAGGTCGAGACCCGCCCCCTGCGCCCGGCGGCGCCGGCCGAGCTGGACGGTATCGGCCGCCGCCTCCACGGCCTCGCGCTGGCCGACGGCCGGCCCGAGCTCGCCCGTGTGCTGACCTATGTCTTCGGCCACGGCACCTGCCCCGACTGCGCGACCGACTTCGCGGTCGCCGACCGGATCGGCGCCGACTGGTGAGCCGGGCGGCTGTCGCCGCCGCGTTCGGGTGATCAGTCACGAAGGCTCCGGCGGGCGCTGGTGATGAGCAGGGCGGTGGCGAGCAGCGCCACGGTCAGGGCGGTGACCAGGACGGGGGAGGGGCCGGCGGGGTGGCCGGAGCGGCGGACGGCACCCATGAAGTCCAGGGCCGCGACCTGGTTCACCGCCAGGTACCAGAGCGGGAGGTAGAGGGCCTGGAAGAGGCGGTGGGTGCGGGAGAGGCTGCCGAGGGCGAGGGCCAGGGAGGGGATGAACAGGGCGCCGGCCGACCAGGCGGCCAGGCCGGCCGTGTCACCGGCCGCCACCAGCCGGACCAGGACGCCCGCACCGATCAGGGCGGTGAGCAGGAACCCGGCGGCCCATTCGGCGAGCAGCCTGGTGCGGGCGGCGGGGTAGGCGCCGAGCAGGGCCTCCAGGCCGTACTCGGCCGAGCGGCTGCCGAGGCGGGACCAGAGCAGGACCGGCCAGATCCAGGCGGCGGGCAGCACCGCCGCCGTGCCGGTGTCCGGCGGCACGGCGAGACCGGCCGCGGCCAGACCCGCGGCGGCGAGCCACCACCAGCGCGAGGCGTCGGCGAACAGGATCCGCGCCTCCCCGAGCAGCAGGCGGCCGAAGGCGAGCCCAGGGCCGGGCCCGGCCGGCGCGGTGGCGGGCAGGGCGGGCGGGAGCGCCGGGGGAGTGGCCGGCACCGTCGGCGCCGCCTCGCCGGGGCCCGCCGCCGGCCGCCGCTCGGCCGGGGTGGCACGCGCCGGATCGAAGCGGGCGAACCAGAGCGCGGGCAGCGCGGCGAGCGCCACCGCGAGCAGCACCAGCAGCAGCCGCTGGGCGAGGAAGCCGCCGTCCAGCCCCGCGCCGTCCCACCGGAACGACTCCAGCGGGGTGTCGACCTCGGTCAGGCCCAGGCTGAACTCGTCGCCGCCGAGGTCGATCCCGCGCGCGGCCAACCCGTCGCGCAGCGAGTCGGCCACCGGGCCGAGGCCGAGCCCGCCGAGCGGGGCGCCGGGCCGTTCACCGGCGATCAGGACGAGCGGGGCGCAGGCGAACCAGACGACGTTGCCCAGCCCGCCGCGCAGCAGCGGCACCGTCTCGAACAGCAGGGCCAGGGCGGCCGTCGCCGCGAGCAGCGGCAGCGTCAGGACGAGGAAGGGCGTCAGCAGGGCGACCGGGTCGAGTGAGCGGTCCTCGCCCCGGACCAGCTGCAGGGCGGGCGCGGTGAGCGCCAGCACACCGAGCATCGACGCGAGGACCAGCAGGTTGCCGAGGAACTTCGCGAGCAGCAGCTCGACGGTGCGCAGCGGCGTCGCGGCGAGGAGCAGGCCGACGCCGGTCTCCTCGTCGCGCCCGAGCCCCTTGCGGACCACGTAGAACCCGCCGAGGGTGAGCCAGAGCGCGCCGGCCAGGGCGGTCGCGGTGCCGACGTACGCGCTGGTGTACTCGCCCCGGTAGCGGCCCAGCGCGAGGATCGCCCAGTGCCCGTCGGCGGGCGGCACGGCGAGCAGCCCGAGCCCGACGGCGGCCAGCAGCGTCACCGCGTAGGCGGGGCGGCGGACCCGGTCCCGGAAGTCGCCGAGGGCCAGCTGCCAGAGGCGTCCGGGCACGGCGGCGCGGGCGGGCGCGAGGCCCGGCGGGCGCCCCGCGGTGAGGATGTTCGCGGTCATCGCCGCACCTCCGGACGGTCGTGGGCGGGGACGGGCCGGACCAGACCCAGGTAGGCGTCCTCCAGGTCCGGTGCGACCGGCACCGCCTCGGCGAAGGGCGAAGCGTCCGCGAGCAGCCGCAGCCGCACCCGGCCGTCCCCGGTGCGCACCATCCGGCTCACCGTGTACCGGGCCTGCACGGCGGCCACCGCCGAGGTGTCGACCAGGACCTCCCAGACCCGGCCGGCCTGGCCGTTCAGCAGCTCCTCCGGGCTGCCCCGGCGCAGCAGCCGCCCGCCGGCGACGACCGCGATGTCCCCGGCCACCGACTCGATGTCCGAGACGATGTGGGTGGACAGCAGCACCACCCGCTCCTCGGCGAGCGCGCTCAGCAGGTTGCGGAAGCGCACCCGCTCCTCCGGGTCGAGCCCGGCGGTGGGTTCGTCGACCACGATGACGCGCGGATCGCCGAGCAGCGCCTGGGCGATCCCGACCCGGCGCAGCATGCCGCCGGAGTACGCGCCGAGCGGCCGGCGCACCGCCTCGGTCAGGTTCACCAGGGCGAGCAACTCGTCGATCCTGGCCCGCGCCGAGCGGGCGGAGAGCCCCTTGGCGGCGGCCAGGTAGCCGAGGAACTCGCGCGCGGTGAGCTGCGGATGGACCCCGAAGTCCTGTGGGAGGAAGCCGAGTTCGCGGCGTAGCGGCTCGGGCCGGGCGAGCACGTCGGCACCCCGGTAGGTGAGTCGGCCGGCGGTGGGCCGGGTGACGGTGGCGACGATGCGCATCAGCGAGGACTTGCCCGCGCCGTTCGGCCCGAGCAGGCCGAGCAGCCCGGGGCCGAGCCTCAGCGAGAGACCGTCGACGGCACGCTTGCCGCCCCGGTAGACCTTGCTGACGTCGGTCAGTTCGAGAAGGGGAGGGTGATCGGTGCGGTGGACCTCGGGTCGGACCCCGGGCCGGACCCGGGGGAGGACGTCGTGGCTGCTCATGGGCGTTGCTCTTCCGGCCGGTGCGTGGAGGTGCGTGACGCCGATGAGCCTCCCCGATCGGCGGGCCGCTGCCATCTGCCGTTCGGCAGAGATCGGCCCTGGTCCTTCGACGGGGAGCGGCCCTGACGAAGGACAGGGGTTGGCGCGCGTCGAGCCTTGACAGGTGGTTCGCGCACTGGATTACTTGGGCCCTGTCGAACTCCGACCGAATGATCGGTCGGTAGCGGTGGAGGGAGGCCCGATGAGCGGCGCAACGGCGGACCCGGGCGGAGCGGCGGCGGCCCCGGAGGCGACCCCGGCCCCGACGCGGCTCGGCGCCCCGCCGCCGGAGGACCTCCTCGACGACGGCGAGCGGATGACCCGCGAGGACCTGCGCGCGCACCAGCTCGCCCACCTGCGGGCCACGCTGCGCCACGCCTACGACAACGTCGAGCTGTACCGCCGCAAGTTCGACGCGGCCGGTGTCGCCCCCGAGGACTGCCGCACCCTGGCCGACCTCGCCCGCTTCCCCTTCACCACCAAGGCGGACCTGCGCGAAACCTACCCCTTCGGCATGTTCGCCGTCCCGAAGGAGGAGGTCCGCCGGATCCACGCCTCCAGCGGCACCACCGGCCGCCCCACCGTGGTCGGCTACACCGAGCACGACCTCGACGTGTGGGCCGGCGTGGTGGCCCGCTCGATCCGGGCGGCCGGCGGGCGACCCGGCCACACGGTGCACATCGCCTACGGCTACGGCCTGTTCACCGGCGGACTGGGCGCGCACGCGGGCGCCGAGCGGGCCGGCTGCACGGTCGTCCCGGCGTCCGGCGGCATGACGGCCCGCCAGGTCCAGCTGATCCAGGACCTCCGCCCCGAGATCATCATGGTGACCCCGTCCTACCTGCTCACCCTGCTCGACGAGTTCGACCGGCAGGGCGTCGATCCGCGCACGACCTCGCTGCGGATCGGCATATTCGGCGCCGAGCCGTGGACGGAGGAGATGCGCGCCGAGATCGAGCGGCGGATGGACCTGCACGCCGTCGACATCTACGGCCTCTCCGAGGTGATGGGCCCCGGCGTCGCCCAGGAGTGCGTGGAGACCAAGGACGGCCTGCACATCTGGGAGGACCACTTCTACCCCGAGGTCGTCGACCCGCTCACCGACGAGGTGCTGCCGGACGGCGAGAGCGGCGAACTCGTCTTCACCTCGCTCACCAAGGAGGCGCTGCCGGTGGTCCGCTACCGCACCCGCGATCTCACCCGCCTGCTGCCGGGCACCGCCCGCCCCGCCTTCCGCCGGATGGCCAGGGTGACGGGGCGCAGCGACGACATGATCATCCTGCGCGGGGTCAACGTCTTCCCGACCCAGATCGAGGAGGTCCTGCTGCGGGTGCCCGCCGTCGCGCCGCACTTCCAGCTCCGGCTGACCCGCCGCGGCCGGCTGGACCGCATGACGGTGCGGGTCGAGGCGCGCCCGGACGCCGCCCCCGAGCAGCGGGACGCGGCCGCCGCGGCGATCGCGCGCGGCGTCAAGGACGGGGTCGGCGTGAGCGTGGACGTCGAGGTGGTGGACCCGTACAGCCTGGAGCGCTCGGTCGGCAAGATCCGCCGGATCGCGGACCTCCGGGAGGGCTGAGCGGCCGGGCAACCGGCTCGCCGCGCGCACCGGGCGGTTCTGCGGGACGGTGGGAGGCGGGAGGTCCGCGCCCCGGGGCCCGCCCGGGGCCGCCCGTAACCCGGGAGATAGCCATGGACCCAGAAGGCCTGGCCGCTGCCGCCACCCCGGCGAAGCTCGGCGGGTACCTCAGCAGCCTGCCGCGCCCGCCCGCCCACCATCACACGGGGCCCGCGAGGACGGTCCGCACGACGCTGTACGACGGTCACCGGGTCGTCGTCACCACCACCTACGAGATCACCGTGGACGGCCGGCCGATCGGCGCGCACCTCGGCGTGGACCCGAACGGCAACGTGCACTGCCACGCGCTGCCCGCCTACCAGTTCCTGTCGGCGCTGGACGCGGTGAAGGCGCTGATCGACAACTACCCCGACGAGTTCACCGATCCGGCAGGCCCCGGCCCGGACGCGGGCGGGCACGGCGGCCATGGCGACCACGGTGGTCACGGCGACCACGGCGACCACGGCCACGAGCACGGAGGTGGCTGAGATGGCCGCCGTCATCCGGAGGAACATCCTCACCGACACCGCCGTCCGCGACGCCTACACCTCCGGCGTCAACCTGCTCAAACGCGAGCACAGCAGCTTCACCACCGCCGACTTCGGCATCGCCGGCCCGGCCGAACCCGTCCGCACCTACGACCTGTTCGTGATCTGGCACGTGATGGCGATGCGCACCGCCGTCCCGCCCGGCGGCGACTCCAACATCCGCAACGCCGCCCACCGCGGCCCGATCTTCCTGCCCTGGCACCGGGTCATGCTCGACCTGATGGAGGCCAACCTCCAGCGGGTGCTGGGCGACCCGTCCTTCGGGCTGCCCTACTGGGACTGGACGGTGGACTCGGCGCTCGACCTCCCCTCGGACAGCGACTTCTGGCAGCCGACCTGCATGGGCGGCAGCGGAAGCCCGGTCTCCGACGGCCCGTTCGGCGTCGACCCGGCCAACCCGCAGGATCCGAACGCGTTCCGCGTCCGGATCGACGTCAACTCCTCGCTGGCGCTGATCAACCGCCCGCCGCGCGGCCTGCGCCGGGCCCTGGGCAGGGACGCGTCCAACCTGCCGAGCGCCGAGGACGTCACGGCCGCGTACGACAGCGACCCGCTGACCGGCAACCCCAACCTCGCCGTCTACGACTTCGCGCCGTGGGACGTCGACTCCGAGGGGTTCCGCAACCGCCTGGAGGGGTTCAACCCCTTCGGCCTGCACAACCTGGTGCACGTCTACATCGGCCGGGACATGGGCCTGGCCTCCTCGCCCAACGAGCCGGCCTTCTACCTGCACCACTGCAACGTCGACCGGATCTGGGAGGGGTGGATGCGCCGCAACGGGCGGCACTACCTGCCCGACCAGTCCGCCCCGGCCGTGCTGCTGGGCCACCGGCTCAAGGACCCGATCGTCTCCCCGCTCGGCTCCTCCGCCACGCCCGAGTCCGTGCTCGACTCGACGGCCCTCTTCACCTACGACGTACTGCCCTGAGCCCGGCAGTCCGCCAGTCCTCCTGCCCACCGGCCCTCCTGCCCGTGGGCGGGCGGGCGTGAACCGCGCCGGTCGGGGCGGGTGAAGGGTGGTCGCGCGCCCTCTACGATGAGGCCATGAGCGGGAGCCTCCAGGTGTCAGGTGCACATGTGTCGCAACAGCCCGGCGCGGACGAACGGCTGGACGTGGCCGCCGGCATCCTCGCCCTGCTCGCCGACCGCACCCGGCTCGCGCTGCTCCAGCGGCTGAGCGAGGGGGAGGCGGACGTGACCACGCTGACCGAGGCCGCCGGCGCGGCGCGCCCGTCGGTCAGCCAGCACCTCGGCAAGCTGCGGCTGGCCGGCCTGGTGTCGACCCGCAAGGACGGCCGGCGGGTGGTGTACGCACTGCGGCACGGGCACCTGCGGCGCCTGGTCCACGAGGCGCTGAACGTGGCCGACCACCAGATCAGCGGGCTGCCCCCGCACGACTGAGCGCCCGGAGCGCGGCGAGCGGCCGCCCCACCCGGTTCGGTGCGGGAAGGGCGGCCGCCTTTCTCACCAACATGTGCACACGTATGCACATGTTGGCCTATTCTGGAGGAGTGGCGCCCCGAACCGGGCGCACCGGCCCGCGCCGAGTCCGAACGGAGCCCCGATGCTCTCCGTCCTCCGCAACCGCACCTACCGGCACCTGTTCACCGCCCAGGTGGTCGCCCTCGCCGGTACCGGCCTGGCCACCGTGGCGCTGGGCCTGCTCGCCTACGACCTCGCCGGGTCCGACGCCGGATCGGTGCTCGGCACCGCGCTGGCGATCAAGATGGTCGCCTACGTGGGCATCGCCCCGGTCGTCGCCGCGCTCGCGCACCGGATCCCGCGCCGCCGGCTGCTGGTCGCCGCCGATCTGGCACGGGCCGGGGTCGCGCTCGGACTGCCGTTCGTCGGCTCGGTCTGGCAGGTCTATCTGCTGATCCTCGTCCTCCAGGCGGCCTCGGCGACCTTCACCCCGGCGTTCCAGTCGGTGATCCCCGAGGTCCTGCCCGCGGAGCGCGACTACACCCGGGCGCTGTCCCTCTCCCGCCTCGCCTACGACACCGAGAGCCTGGTCAGCCCGGTGCTGGCCGCCGGGCTGCTGGTGCTGGTCGGCTACCGGTGGCTGTTCTGGGGGACGGTGACCGGCTTCCTCGCCTCAGCGGCCCTGGTCGTGTCGGTCGCCCTTCCGGTCCGCGCGGCCGTGGCGGCGGCAGGGGCGGCCGGACCGCGGGCCGCGCGGCCCCTCGCCGCGCGGTCGCTGGCGGGGATCCGGCTCTTCCTCTCGGTGCCGCGGCTGCGGGCGCTGCTCGCCCTGGACCTCGCCGTCGCCGCCGGCGGGGCGATGGTGATCGTCAACACCGTCGTCTACGTCCGCGACCAGCTGGGCCGCTCCGCGGGCGACGTCCCGCTGGCGCTCGGCGCGTACGGCGGCGGATCGATGGCGGTCGCGCTGCTGCTGCCCCGGGTGCTCGACCGGGTCGCCGACCGGGCGGTGATGCTGCCGGCCGCCTTCGCCGTCGCCGGGCTGCTCGCCGCCCTGGCGGTGGTCACCACGGCGGGGCGGGCGGCGGACGGCGGGGGGTGGCGCTGGCCCGCGCTGCTCGCCCTGTGGGCCGGGCTCGGCGCGGCCGGCTCGCTGATCCTCACCCCGGGCGGCCGGCTGCTGCGGTCCGCCGTGCCGCCGGCGGACCTGCCCGCCGCGTTCGCGGCCCAGTTCTCGCTCTCGCACGGCTGCTGGCTGCTCGCCTACCCCCTGGCCGGACTGCTCGGCGCCACCGCCGGCCTGCCCGCCGCCACCCTCGCCCTCGGCGCCCTCGCCCTGGCCGCGGCCGCCCTCGCCACCCGCGCCTGGCGGCCCGTCCCGGCCCCGGCACCCCGCCGGTCCGCGGCCCCGTCCTCCGCCCGCCTGCTGCCCGGTCGCCGGTCGGCCCTGCGCTGACCGCGCGGACCCTCCCCCCGATCCGGATCGGGGGGAGGGGGAGCGGGGCGTGTCGTGATCCATCCGGTGGAAGGACCGCCGAGCCGATTCCCGGGCGGCCAGGTGCCGGGAATTCGTTCGCCGACGGGCGTCGACGCGTGTGAGGCTGAAAGGATGCCGATCGATCAACACCTTTTCCTCGCCTTCCTGTTGACCACGACGGTCGCGATGATCAGCCCCGGCCCGGACATGCTGTTCGTGCTCGGCTGCGGGATGCGCGGCGGCCCGCGCGTCGGACTGCTGGCCACCGCCGGTGTCGCCACCAGCGAGGCGGTGCACGTCGCGGTGGCGGCGGCCGGGCTCGCGGCCTTCTTCACCGCCGTACCGGTCGCGTTCACGGCCCTGCGCATCGCCGGCGGCGTCTACCTGGTGCACCTGGGCGTGCGGATGATCCGCCACCGCGAGGGCGTCGCGAGCGAGCTGCCCAAGCCGGGGGAGGGCGGGCTCTCGGGCCGCCGCGCGTACCTGCGCGGACTGCTGACGAACCTGCTCAACCCCAAGATGGTGACCTTCACCATCGCCTTCCTGCCGCAGTTCGTCCGGCCCGAACTGGGCCGGGTGGGGCTGCAGTTCGCGGTGCTCGGGGTGGCGCTGATCGTGCTGGAGTTCCTGGTGGACGGCACCGTGGGCGTGCTCGCCGGGCGGATCGGGAACTGGCTGCGCCGCCGCCGTTCGGCCCGCCGCCGGGTGGACGCCGCGACCGGCGGGATCTTCATCGGCCTGGGGGTGCGGCTTGCCGTGGAACGGTGAGGCGGAGGTCGCGGAACGCCGACGACGGCCCTCGGGCGAGCGGCCGTAGCGGTGGTGGGCGAACGGAGGTGCCGCCCGGATCACCGGGCGGCACCTCCGCCGCGTTCCGGCGGGCGGCCCGGCCGGGACCGGGCGCCTGGTGCTGCCGGCCGATCCGGTGGTCCCCGGCCGAGGGGCGGGCCCACCCCTGCCTCTACACTGCTCCCTGGACATCTGGAGGACGTTTTGGGAGATCCCGCCCACGAGGCCGCGCCGCTCGGCGCGACGGCCGCCGCCGGCGGCGGTGACGGCACGGTCGTCGTGGACGGCAGCGGCATGCTCTGCGTCACCCTGCTGCTGCACCTGCGCAAGCGCATCGCGGGCCACCCCGCCGGGACGACGGTGCACATCGTCAGCACCGACCCCGCGGCGCCGCTCGACCTGCCCGCCTGGTGCCACCTCACCGGCCACCACTACCTCGGCCCCGTGCCCGACCCCGAGGGACGTGACGTCTACGCGCTGCGGCTCGCGGCGGACCCGACGCCGACCCGGCCCGACGCCCCCTGGCACCCGGTCTCCGGCTGACGCCGACCGCCGACCGTCGAACGCCGGCTCCGGACGCTACCCCGCCCGGCCCGGTCGGCCGCAGAACTCGGCCTCGGCCAGCGGGAGTTTGTCGCGGAACCAGTCGGCGTTGGTGTTGAGCGCCAGGGTGTGCCGCCCGTCCCGGGTGGTCAGCGCCAGCGTCGACGAGCCGTGGATTCCGCCGTCGTGCCCCCAGACGGTGACGCCGCAGGACAGGGTTCCGGCGCCCAGGCCGAGCCCGCCGCTGCCGTGCGGTCCGGGGGTGGTCATCTCGTCCAACTCGGCCTGCGGGAGCAGCCGTCCGCGCATCAGGGCGGAGAGGAACCGGGTCAGGTCGGCGGTGGTGGAGACGATCGCGCCCGCCGATCCGGCCATCGAGGGGTTGAGTTCGGTGACGTCCAGCGGCGTCGCCGAGCCGCCGAACAGGGTCGAGTAGCCGCGCGCGTGGGGCCGGGGCAGGCCGGTCGCGGTGCCGGGCGCGCTCGTCCCGGTGAGCCCCAGCGGCCGGACGATCCGCCGTTCCACCTCCTCGCCCCACGGGCGGCCGGTCACCCGCTCGATGACCAGGCCGGCCAGCAGGTAGTTGGTGTTGGAGTACCGGTGCGAGGTCCCGGGCGCGAAGACCGGGGGGTGGGCGACCGCAATCCGCACCAACTGTTCGAGACTGTAGGTGTCGTAACGAAGCGTCAGGAAGGCCGGAGTGAACAGCGAGGCGCCCATCCCGGGGTCGTCGCCGTAGTCGAACACGCCGCTGGTGTGGTTGAGCAGTTGGCGCAGGGTGATGGCCGAGCCGTCGTTCCCGTTCCCGCTCACCAGGCCGGGCAGCCACCGCTCCACCGTGTCGTCGAGGCCGAGCCGCCCCTCGGCCTGGAGCTGGAGCAGCACGGTCGCGACGAAGGGCTTCGTCACGCTGCCGATCCGGAACCGCTCCCGGGCCGACCGGGGCTGACCGGTCGTGGTGTCCGCCACTCCGACGGCCGTCGACCAACGCCCTTTCCCGTCCACGGCGGTGGCGACCATCCCCGGCAACCCCGAGGCCTGGACGGCCTGTTCCATCGCGGTCCGGGTCGCCGTGTGCGCGGGTCCGCCGGGCGCGGCGGCCGCCGGCGCCGCCGCCACCGCCGTCAGGGCGCCGGCCACCGCGGCCGCCCCCACCGCGTGCCGGACCGTCCTGCTGCTGTGCTTCATGCGTTCCTCCGAGTCGACGAGGCTCGCCCCCCGGCCCCAGCCTCCGCCGAGGCGGGCGCGGTCCGGATCCTCCTGCGGAGCGATCGTGCCCGGAGATCTCCCGGAGCGGTTCCCGGACAGGCCGCCGCCCCCGCCGGGCCGGCGGGGGCGGCGGCGCGGTCGGGGGAGCGGCCGGGGGATCGGCAGGGTCCGGGCCGGCGGCTCAACGACTTTGCGCGGTACGGGTGGTGAGCGCCGAGGCGAGCGCGCCGAGCACGGCGAGCGCGGCGGCGCCCAGGAAGGCGGCGGAGAAGCCGTCGGTCAGCGCGACCGGGTCGCCGAGTGCGCGCGAGCCGTTGGCGGCGGCCAGGGCGGTCATCGCGGCGAGGCCGAGCGCGGAGCCGATCTGGTAGCTGGTGTTGACGATGCCGGAGGCCAGACCGCCCTCGGCCGGGTCGGGCACGGCGAGCGCGGTGCCGAGCGAGGGGATGAAGGCGAGCGACATGCCGACGGCGGCGAGCAGCGAGGCGGGCAGTACGTCGACGGCGAAGCTGCCGTCGGGGCGGGCGAAGGAGAGCCAGACCATGCCGCCGGCGAGCGCCAGCAGACCGGTGACGATGAGCGGCTTGGGGCCGAAGCGGGCGATCAGCCGGGGCGCCAGCACGATCATCATCAGCATGATGGCGGCGGTCATCGGCAGCAGCGCGGCGCCGGAGGCGAAGGCCTTCAGGCCGAGCACCTGCTGGAGGTAGAGGTTCAGGAAGAACCACATCGGGATCCAGGCGGCGGCCATCAGCAGCTGGGCGAGGTTGGCGCCGGCCAGGTTGGGGCTGCGCCAGATGCCGAGGCGCATCAGCGGCTCGCGCCGCCTGGCCTGGAGCGCGACGAAGGCGAGGATCAGCAGCACGCCGCCGGCCAGCACCAGCCAGGTGCTCGCCGAGCCCCAACCGGTCTCCGGGGCGCGGACGACGGCGTAGACGGAGACGGCGAGGCCGGCGGTGACGGTGAGCGCGCCGAGCCAGTCCACCGAGCCGCGGCGGGCGGGGGCGGTGGGCATCA
Organism: Kitasatospora sp. NPDC001527; assembly: GCF_040298605.1. Lineage (NCBI taxonomy): Bacteria > Bacillati > Actinomycetota > Actinomycetes > Kitasatosporales > Streptomycetaceae > Kitasatospora > Kitasatospora sp. NPDC001527. The sequence continues at coordinate 73,399 of NZ_JBEPAM010000004.1, forward strand.
CGCCGGGCGTGGCGAGCAGGACGCCCAGGGCGACGGGGATGTTGACGTAGAAGACCCACTCCCAGCTGAGGTACTGGGTGATCACGCCGCCGAGGAAGACGCCGGCGGTGCCGCCGGCCGGGGCCGCCGCGCCGTAGAGGGCGAGCGCCTTGCCGAGCTCCTGGGGGCGGGCGCCGAACAGGCTGATGAGGAGGGTGAGCGCGGCGGGGGCGATCAGCGCGGAGCCGGCGCCCTGGACGGCGCGGCCGGTGAGTTCCAGGCCGGGGTTCCCGGCCAGGCCGGCGAGCAGCGAGCCGGCGGCGAGGACGGCCCAGCCGGTGGCGAACAGGCGCTTGGCGCCGAACAGGTCGGAGAGCCGGCCGCCGAGCAGCAGGAGGCCGCCGAAGGCGACGACGTAGGCGTTGAAGACCCAGGACAGGCCTTCCTGGGAGAAACCGAGCACGGACTGCATCTCCGGCAAGGCGACCCCGATGATCGAGGTGTCCATGATCACCATGAACTGGGCGAGGGCGATGAGCCCGAGCGCCGTCCAGCGGCGGGGCGAAGGCGCCTCGGGCGGCGCGGCGGGTGCCGCGGAGGCGGCGGTGAGGTCGGACACGGCAGCGTTCTCCAATACCGGGTGGGGGTATCCTTCGAGACGCCAGGAAACATACCCCCAGGGGGTATGAACCCGCAAGGGTGGTCCTAGTGGACCCGGGGTCGGAGCGGGCCTGGTGCGGCCTTCCGGGCGGAGGCGAGGGTGGGGACATGGCTTCTGCGAACGAGAACCCCCAGAACCCCCAGAACCCCCAGAGCCCCGAGAACCCCGAGAGCACCGGGGGCGCCGAGAACGCCGACCGGGACTTCGACGGCCGGACGGTGCTGATCACCGGCGGGACCAGCGGCATGGGCCTCGCCACCGCGCGGCTGCTGCTGGAGCGCGGCGCGAGCGTCGTGATCACCGGCCGCGACGACGCCCGAATGCGCCGCGCCGAGGCCGAACTCGACGGCGGCGAGCGGCTGTTCGCCGTCCGCGCCGACTCCGCCCGCCCCGCCGATCTCGCCCGGCTGGCCGAACGGGTGGGGGAGCGCCACGGTCGCCTCGACGGCGTGTTCGCCAATGCCGGCGTCGGCGTCTTCGAGACCCCGGACGAGGTGACCGAGGAGAGCTTCGACCGCACCGTGGACGTCAACTTCAAGGGCGTCTTCTTCACCGTCCAGCACGCTCTGCCGCTGCTGGAGAAGTCGGCCACAGGGGCGTCGATCGTCCTCAACGCCTCCTGGACGCTGCACCGCGGCCTGCCCAACGCCCCCGTGTACGCGGCGACCAAGGCGGCCGTGCACAACCTCGCCCGCACCCTCGGCAGCGGACTCGCCGGGCGCGGCATCCGGATCAACTCGGTCAGCCCCGGCTACATCGTCACCGAGATGTTCCACGAGGTGATCACCGAACCGGCCCAGCAGGACGCCGTGCGCGCCGGGGTGCCGCTCGGGCGGCTGGGCGAGGCGGCGGACGTCGCCGAGACGGTGGCCTTCCTGCTCTCCCCGCGCGCCTCCTACATCACCGGCCAGGACCTCGTGGTGGACGGCGGCGTGGTGGCCGTCGCCAACGGCTGGTGACCGCCCCCGCCGCAGCCTGGTCCTGGCAGGGCCAGGCTGCGGCGGCGCCGATCGCCCACAATGGCCGTATGAGCACGAGCCCCGCCCACGCGGCCGGCGCCGCCGCCGGCCTCGCCGAGTTCCTCCGGACCCGGCGCTCCCGCCTCCACCCCGAGGACGTCGGCCTGCCGGACCTCGGCGGCCGCCGGCGCGTCTCCGGCCTGCGCCGAGAGGAACTCGCTCAGCTCGCCGGCGTCAGCGTCGACTACTACACCCGGCTCGAACAGGGCCGGGTCGGCAACCCGTCGGACGCCGTGCTCGACGCGGTCGCCCGCGCGCTGCGCCTCGACCCCGAGGAGGTCGGCCACCTGCACCGCCTCGCCCGCATCCGCCCGGACCGCACCCGCGCCGGCCGTGGCGCCGGCGGCCGCTCCTCGGGCCCGCAGAAGGTCCGCCCGACGCTGGCCCGGCTGCTGGAGGCGATGCCCGACGTACCCGCCGTGGTGATGGGCCGGCGGATGGACGTCCTCGCCTGGAACCGCGCCGCCGTCTCCCTGCTCGGCGACTACGGCGCGCTCGACCCGGCCGAGCGCAACATCGCCCGGATCACCTACCTCGACCCGGCCTCGCGCACCCTCTACGACGACTGGGTCGGCTGCGCGCGCGAGAACGCCGCCTTCCTCCGGCTGGAGGCGGGACGCCGCCCCGACGACCCCCGGCTCGCCGAGCTGATCGGCGAACTCTCGGTGCGCAGCCCGGAGTTCCGCCAGTGGTGGGCGGAGCACCCGGTGCGCGACAAGACCTCCGGGCGCAAGGTGTTCCACCACCCGCTGGTCGGCCGGATGGAACTGGTCTACGAGACGCTGCGCTCCGCCGACGACCCGGACCAGGCCCTGGTGACCTACGCCCCCGACCCCGGCAGCCCGTCCGAGGACGCCCTGCGCATGCTGATCGCCTGGGACGCCGACCGGTCCGGCCCGGGCGCCCGCTCCGCCCGAGGTGGCGGGTCGGTTACCGACAGGCACTGACGCACCGCAAAGTACGGTCTTCTGCACGGGAGTTCACCCGCTTACGGTGATCCGGTACCCGCCGGGACCCGGCGTCCGGCGGATTGACACCGGCCGGCGCCTCACGATGCCTCATGATGCATCAGGGCTCCGGACGACCACTGGACGACACCGAACGCCTCGGAGCACCTATGGCCATCCTCAAGACCTATGCCCGGCTCTGGGCCGACGGCCTGGACCACGCGCTCCCGCTGCTGCGCACCCTCACCGGGGCCGAGCCGGACCTGCTGTTCCGCTTCCACGAGATCGAACTCGCCGCCATCGGCGACTTCCTGGTGATCGCCGGCCCGCCCTCCGAGCGCGCCAAGTACGCGCACGCCTCGGCGACCGTCGTGGTCTCCGACCTCGACGAGCTGACCGAGGCCCTGGAGGCCGCGGGCGCCGTCGTCACCACCCCCGAGACCGCCTCCCCGACCGGCCGCTTCCTGTACGCCCGCCACGCCGACGGCGCGGAGGTCGAGTACGTCGAGTGGGTCCCCGAGCTGGTCCGCCGCATCGTGCACCGCGCGCCCTGACCCCGGCCGGTGCCGGTGCCGAAGCCGGAGCGGGAGCCGGGACCATGGTCCCGCCCGGTTCACCCGTCCGGCCCTGGCGGCCCGCCCGGCCGTGGCGTGGGATGGAAGGGAAGCGGGGTCCCGCGAGCACGGGAAAGGCCCCGTCGGCACGAAGGGCAGGAGCAGGAACCATGAAGGCCGCCGTCGTCCACGACTTCACCCAGCCGCTCGTGATCGAGGAGCGCCCGGTGCCCGAGCCCGGCCCGCACCAGGTGCGGGTGCGGGTCGAGGCCTCCGGCCTCTGCCACACGGACATCCACGCCGCGCACGGTGACTGGCCGGTCAAGCCGAACCCGCCGTTCGTGCCCGGCCACGAGGGCGTCGGCATCGTCGAGGCGGCCGGCTCCGAGGTCCGGCACGTCCGGGTCGGCGAGCGGGTGGCCATCCCCTGGCTCGCCGACGCCTGCGGGCGCTGCGACCACTGCGTCTCCGGCTGGGAGACCCTCTGCACCCGGCAGCACAACAGCGGCTACTCCGTCGACGGCGCCTACGCCGAGCACGCGCTGGCCCACGGCGACTACGTCGTCCCCGTGCCCGACGGCATCGACCCGCTGGACGCCGCCCCGCTCTCCTGCGCCGGTGTCACCACCTACAAGGCCCTCAAGGTCTCCGGCGCCGGCCCCGGCACCCGGGTCCTGATCTCCGGCATCGGCGGCCTCGGCCACCTGGCCCTGCAGTACGCCCGGATCGCCGGCGCCGAGACCATCGCGGTCGACGTCACCGACGACAAGCTCGCCCTGGCCCGCGAGCTGGGCGCCGACCACGTCCTCGACGCCCGCGTGCACGACGTCGCCGCCGAGGTCCAGAAGCTCGGCGGGGCCCACGCCGCGATCGCCCTCGCGGTCAGCAACGCCTCCTTCCAGGCGGCCTACGCGGCCCTGCGCCGCGGCGGCAGCCTCGTGCTGGTCGCCCTCCCCGCCGAGGGCAGGCTCGAACTGCCCGTCTTCGACACCGTGCTCAACGGCACCAAGGTCATCGGCTCCATCGTCGGCACCCGCGAGGACCTCGCCGAGGTCTTCCGGCTGCACGCCCTCGGCCGCACCCGCGTCGTCCGCGAGACCCGCCGGCTGGAGGACGTCAACACCTGCTTCGACGAGGTCCTGAACGGCAAGGTCTCGGCCCGCCTGGTCTTCGACCTCCGCTGACCCCGCGGCACCACGACGCAGAGCCACGACGCGGCACCACAGCGCACCGCCACGACACGGCATCACCACGGCGCTCGGCCCCGACCGGAACCCTCCGGCCGGGGCCGAGCGCTTCGCCGTCCGGCGCACCGCCCGTGACCTGCGCCGATCGCCGCGCCCAGGCCGCCGGCGATCGGACGAAACCTGATTGCCAGCCCGAGGCCGGAAGCACTAGCGTTCGACCGCGCGCCGACGGCCGGATGATGTGCTGTCACCTGACAGAGGGTCGGAATGCGCACTACATCGGACAAAGACCCCTCCAATTCCTCCGGCCGCCGGTCAGACGTGCGGCGGTCGGTCGTGCACGGGCGGGCGCTGCTGCGAAGGCGAACTGACAATCATGCGAGAATCCCGTCCCCTCAGGATGCTGCGGGGACCGCTGGCGAGACGCCTGGCGCCCCTGTGCGCGGTCGGTCTCGTGCTGGCCGCCCCCGGCGCCGCCTTCGCGGACGCCCCGTCGGCGGCGGACGCGGCCGGGTACGCCCAGGCCGCGAACGACCTCGGGTCGAGCACCCCCACCGGGATGAACCTCCGGCCCAAGCCCTCCAACCCCGACGGCGACGCCTGCGGCGGCGGCACGCCCGGGTGGATCGGCCGGACGGTGCCCCTGGGCAACGGAACCTCCGACGTCCGGATGTCCGCCTGGGTCGGCGGCGTCCCCGCCGGCAACGTCGTGATCGGGTTCCACGTGTGGGACACGACCGCGGGGGAGAGCGGCGAGTCCGGCGGATCCTGGCCGACCAGCCAGAGCCTGCCGCCCACCGGCGGCTGGGGCGAGGCCTACGTCGGCCGCGCGCTGCAGGACGGCCACCAGTACGGCTGGAACGCCTGGACCACCGACGGGACCGCGAAGAGCCCCGTGTCGGCGAACTGCGCCTTCAACGTCGACCTCACCGCGCCGACGCTCGCGGCGATCGCGCCCTCCCCGGTGTTCCCGCCGCTGGGCAGCGGCGCCAGGCCCACCGGCTACGCCGGCGACCGCGGCGTCACCGTCCGCGTCACCAGCAAGGACCCGCTCCCGGCCGGCTGCACCGGCGGCGGCTGCCTCGCCAGCGGCGTCCGCGGGTTCCAGTACTCGCTCGACGACACCAGCTCGCCCACCGGCACCGCGACCGTTCCGGCCGGCATCGCGCCCGACGGCACCGCGTACGCCGATGTGCCGATCAGCGTCAGCGCCGCCGACCCGGGCTCGCACACGCTGTACGTCCGCGCCGTCGACGGGGCCGGCAACACCGATCCCCAGGCGGCCACCTACAGCTTCTTCGCTCCCTCCAGGCCGGGCGCGGCGGTGCCGGGCGACGCCACCTTCGACGGCGTCCCGGACTACCTGGCCCCGGCCGCCGACGGCTCGCTGACCCTGTTCCCGGGCGGCAGCGGATCCACGCTCGTGCGCCCCGAGACGGCCTCCACGGCGGACCGCAGCCCGCGCGGGGACGACTGGAACAACTACCTGCTGGCCCACCGCGGCGCCGTCAGGGGGAGCGGCGACTCGCTGTTCGCCTACAACAAGGTCACCAAGCAGCTCTTCGTCTACACCAACGACGCCAACGAGCTCCCGGGCGGCGTCGAGGGCCACTTCACCCGCTCGTCCACCGAACTGCGCAGCAACAGCATGTGCGAGCTGGGCATCGACCGCACCTGGAACCACGTCACCCAGCTGACGGCCGTCCGGCGGAGCACCGGGGGCACCGGTCTCGTCACGGTCGAGCAGGGCCACCTGCGCTACTACCCCTCCAGCAACATCTGCCAGCTGGGCACGGGCGTCGAGCTCGGCGCGGCCGGCGGCGACTGGAGCGGCTTCACCCTGATGCACCCCGGTGAGGTCAACGGCGCGGCGACGCTCTGGGTGCGGGACACCGTGACCGGGGCCGTCACCGGCCTGCCGCTGCCGCTGGACGCCGCCGGCCAGCCCGTCAGCGGCTTCGCGCCCCTGACGCCGCCCGCCCACAAGCCCCTGGAGTGGGGCCTCAAGCCCGCCGACGGCACGAGCGTCTGCGCCGACATCGACCACGGCTGGACGGGCAACGGCACCGCCGCCCTGCTGTGGACCTGCGCCGGCCAGAGCGCCGCTCCCAACCAGCAGTTCACCCTCGGCACCGACGGCTCGCTGCACGTCCTCGGCAAGTGCCTGGACGTCACCGGCGGCGCGACCGCGAGCGGCTCGCCCGTCAACCTGTGGGACTGCAACGGCAGCCCGGCCCAGAAGTGGGTCTCCGGCCCCTACCCGCGCACGCTGCAGAACCCGAACTCGGGCAGGTGCCTCGACGTGCCCGGCACCGGCGCCGGGCCGGGCAGCCGCCTGGTGATCAACGACTGCTCCAAGGGCGCGGCCGGCGCGGAGTGGTCGGCGCCCGCCGCCCGGGCCGTGCTCCCGATCGGGCTCGCCGCGGACGTCTTCCCCACCGTGGACTCGCCCGGTGACATGAACGGCGACGGCTACCCCGACCTGGTCGCCGACGTCTACGACGGCCGGCTGGTCCGCTTCCCGGGCACCGCCCCGGAGGGCACCCAGCCCCGCTTCACCGCGCCGCAGGTCATCCCGCGGGACCGGTCCGTCGACTACGGCATCGCCTCCGCGTACAACGCGGCCCGCTGCCTCGACAACTACGGCGCGCCCGCCGGCGGCTCCCTGCGCCTCTACGACTGCTGGAACGGCGCCAACCAGCAGTTCGCCTTCGGCTCCGACGGCACCCTGCGCACCGGCGGGCGCTGCGTGACCGTCCAGAACGACGTGACCCACTGGGGCGAGCCGGCGGTCCTCACGGACTGCCGGGCCGGCACCGGCCAGATCTGGACGTACCGCGCCGACGGTACGCTCCACAACCCCGCCGCCAACGCCTGCCTGGAGCTGCCCGGCTGGAACGACGCCAACGGCACCTCCCTGGGCATCTGGGGCTGCAACGGCAACGCCAACCAGCGCTGGATGCTCCTGCCCAGCGCGGCCTGACCGGCTCCCACCGCACCGCACCGCGGGCCCGCGACGCACCACGCGTCGCGGGCCCGCGGCCGTTGCGGCGACGGGAAACGGCGGGGCGCGGTGTCGGCAGCCTGGTCGGCGGGTTCGGGCCGGTTCTAGCATGGTGCGGGGGCGACGGGGGACGGCGGCACGGCGTGCGGCCCGCACGGCCGGTAGCCGCGAGGGGGCGCCCGCAGAGGGGGAGCGATGAGCAACGACCTGTTCACGACGCTCGACCGGGCCGCCGGCCGCACGGCCGCCGGACCCGGGCTGGACACGCTGGTGGGGGGCCTGCTGACCCAGGTGGCGCGCGGCACCCGGGTGCTGCGGGCGGTGGCCCACCCGCTCGGGTTCTACTGCCTGCCGGTGCTGCGCGACGGCGCGCTCGGCGTCTGCGTGCACGTCTTCGACCCGGTGGTCGCCGCCGGGCAGCGCGAGATCCACTGCCACAGCTGGGAGCTGAAGAGCAGTGTGCTCTACGGGCGGATCGGCAACCTGCGGATCGGGGTGTACGACGAGCCTTCCCGGCCGACCCACCGGGCCTACGAGGTGCGCAGCGACGCCGCCGCCGGGGTGGACGAGGTCCGGCCCACCGCGCGGCTGGTGCGCTGGGAGCCGCTGGAGGAGCAGACCAGCGGGCGCGGCGAGACGTACACCCTGCGGGCGGGGGAGTTCCACGCCACGGTGCTGCCGGACGGCGCGCCCACCGCCACCGTGGTGCTCGGCCGCACCGTGCCGGGACCGGTGGACGTGGTGCTGGGGCCGGTGGACGGCGGCGCCCGCCGCGTGGTGCGGCGGCTCTGCGACGCGGACCGGACGGCCCGGATCGCCGACGAGGCAGCCAGGAGGATCGGTGGACGGTACGACGGCGGATCCGGCTGAGGAGGCCGGCGGCTACGCGGAGGAGTGCCGGGTCGCGGTGCGCGCCGCCGAGGACGCGGGCGCCCTGCTGCGCTCGCGCTTCCTCGGCGCCTTCCGGGTGGACGCCAAGGGCCCGGACGGCGACGTGGTCACCGAACTCGACCTGCTCGCCGAGGACCTGGTCACCCGGCGGCTGGCCGAGCGGTTCCCCGCCGACCGGATCCGCGCCGAGGAGGGCGGAGACCGCGCCGGCGCGCCCGGTGCCCGCCGCACCTGGCTGGTCGACCCGCTGGACGGCAGCAACAACGTGGTGATCGGCCTGCCCGCCTACGTGGTCGGCATCGCGCTGTGCGTGGACGACGAACCGGTGCTCGGCGTGGTGCACGACCCGGTGGCGGGCCGCACCTGGCGCGCGGTGCGCGGGTCCGGCGCGTACGGCCCGGGCGGGCGGCTGCGGGTGGCCCCGCGCCCGCCCGGCGCCGGCCGGCCGGTGCTCGGCTGGACCCAGGGCCACGCCGTGCCCGCCGGCGACCCGGTGGCGCGGGCCCTCAAGGACGGTCTGGAGAGCGGGGCGCGCCGGGTGCTCCAGCTGTGGGCACCGCTGCTCACCTGGTCGCTGCTGGCCTGCGGGCTGATCGACGGCTTCGTCGGCTACCGGGCGGAGGAGATCGACCTGCCGGCCGGGGGCCTGCTCGCCACCGAGGCGGGCCTGGACGTCCGCGCGCTGGACGGCGGCCCCTTCAGCGCCCGGATCGGCCGGCCGGACACCGCCCGCAGCTATGTCGCGGGCCGCCCCGAGCTGCTGCCGTCCCTGCTGGACCTGGTGGCGGGAGCCACGGGCTGAGGGGTGCCGTCGGACGCCGGGACCGTCACCCGGTCAGCGCGAGCGCCGCCGTCGCCAGGAGGACGCCGCCGAGGGCCAGCACCGCGCTGGTCGCGGCGACGCCGCGCAGCGGCACCCGCAGGCCCGCCGACCGGCAGCGCTCGTACCAGAGCAGGGTGGCCAGCGAGGCCCACGGCGTCACCAGCGGGCCGACGTTGGTGCCGATCAGCAGGGCCAGCAGCTGGGTGTGGTTGCCCTCCGGCACCGCCGCCTCGCCGGCCAGGTAGACCGGCAGGTTGTTGAGCAGGTTGGACAGCCCCGCGCCGACCGCGGAGGCCCGGAAGAGGCCGAGGGTGCCGCCGTCCGTGCCGATCGCGTCGGCCAGCAGCCGGTGCAGCCCGTGCGCGTCCACCGTCTGCACCACCAGGAACATGCCGGGCACCATCACCAGCAGCCGCCACGGCACCAGCGAGGTCCGCAGCGCCTCCGGGCGGCGCACCGCGAAGGCCGCCACCACCACGGCCGCGGCCGCGCCCGAGGCCGCCCAGAGCGGGACGACCGCCGCCAGACTGGCGGCCAGGAAGCCGGTGCAGGCCAGCGCGCAGACCCGGAACAGCGTCCGGTCCGCGGGGCGGTGCGCCTGCGGCGGCACGTAGACGTCCGCGCCGCGCCGTCCGCGCCGCCAGTAGAAGCCCCACAGGCAGGCCATGGTGACCAGCAGCGCCGCCAGCTGCGGCGCCCACATGGCGCGGGCCAGGCCGGCGGGGGAGAGCGCGACCCGGTCGGCGGCCAGCAGGTTGGTGAGGTTGGAGACCGGCAGCAGCAGGCTCGCCGTGTTGGCCAGCCAGACCGTGGTCATCGCGAGCGGCAGCGGGGCGATGCCCACCCGGCCGGCCAGCGCCAGCATGACCGGGGTGAGCAGCACGGCGGTGGTGTCCAGGTTGAGCACCGTCGTGGTGAGCGCGGCGAAGGCGACGCAGAGCAGGAACAGCGCGGGATAGCTGCCCCGCCCGGCCCGCGCCACCCAGGCCGCCACCACGTCGAACACGCCGGCGGCGCTGGTGAGTTCCGCGAGCACGATCACCGAGCCGAGGAACGCCAGCAGCGGGGCGATCCGTTGGACGGCCGCTCCGGCGGAGTCGGCCGGCAGGAGACCGGTGGCGAGGAAGAGCAGGCCGCAGGCGAGAAGTCCCGCGGCCAGCAGGTCCAGGGGGTGCAGCCGCTTGACAGCGGGCCAGTACGCGAACACGGAGGTCAGGGTCGCACACGAGGCGTTGCCGGTCGAGGCCGCGGTCCGCACGGAGGGCCGGACTCCGGTCACGCGTTCGACGGGCGGCGCCCGAAAACCACCCGGACCCGTTGCGGTGAAAGAGGGTTGAGCATCTCCGGATCGGTCATAAGCTCCTTCCATGGGGGCTCTTGACGCGAGCCCGGGTGGCCCCGGGCCGATCGACTTCTTCATCTCGTACTCGCCTGCCGACGAACGCTGGGCGGCCTGGATCGCCTGGACCCTGGAAGAGGCCGGCTACCGGGCCTTCCTCCAGGCCTGGGACTTCGTGCCCGGCACCAACTTCGTCGACTTCATGGACCGCGGCGTGACCGAGTCCGCCGCCGTCATCGCGCTGCTCTCGCGCAACTACGAACGCTCGCGCTACGGCAGGATGGAGTGGCAGGCGGCGCTGCGCGCCGACCCGGACGCCCCCGAGCGCCGGCTGCTGACCGTCCGCATCGAGGACATCCCGGTGGACGGCCTGCTCGCCACCCTCACCTACATCGACCTCGTCGGCGTCGGCGAGCCCGCCCGCGCCCGCGAGCTGCTGCTCGCCCGGGTCGCCCAGGCGATGGACGGCCGGGCCCGCCCCGAGCTGGTCCCCGGCTACCCGGGCGACGGCCTCCCGGACGGCGCCGTGCAGGCCCGGGGGCCCCTCACCGCGCGGGAGAGCCCCGTCCCCGCCCCGCGCCAGGCCGGCGGCACCGGCCGGTCCGGACGCCGCCGCCCCTCCGTCCAGCCCGAGTACCCGCCCGCCGCCGGGCGCCCCGGCGGCCGCGAGGCGGTCACCGTCCTGCACCTGGCCGGGCCCGCCTTCGGCCAGGGCGCCGACCCGGTCGACCTCCAGGCCGCCATCTGGGGCGACCTCGTCGAACTCGCCGACGCCGGCGCCCCCACGCCCGAACTCGTCGTCGTCACCGGCGACCTCACCGCCACCGGCAGCCCCCGCGAATGCGAGCAGGCGCTCTCCTTCCTCACCGGCATCCGCGCCCTGCTCGGCCTCGAACCGCACCGGGTGGCGCTGCTGCCCGGCGGCCAGGACGTCAGCCAGGCCGCCTCCCGCGCCTACTTCGCCACCTGCGAGGCCGACGAACTGCGCCCCGCCGCGCCGTACTGGCCCAAGTGGCGCCACTACGCCCGGCTGTTCCGGGAGTTCTACCAGGGCCTGGACGTGGTCTTCGACAGCGCCCAGCCCTGGACGCTCTTCCCGGTGCCCGAACTCGGCACCGTCGTCGCCGGGCTCAACTCCTCGATGGCCTGGACCCACCGGCCCGAGGACCGCTACGGCTGGCTCGGCCCCGAACAGGCCGCCTGGTTCGCCCAGGCGCTGCGCCCCTACGAGAACGACGGCTGGCTGCGGATCGGCGCCGTGCGCCACCCGGTCGCCGCCACCGGCCCCGGCCCCCGCTCCGGCAACCTCGCGCCCGCCCGCCCGCGCGGCGACGCCGAACCGCTGCGCGACGGCGACCGCTTCACCCGGCTCACCGCGCCCCGCCTCCACCTGCTGCTGCACGGCCCCGGCGACGGCCGCACCGCCCCGCGCACCCTCACCACCTCGGCCGGCGAACTGCCCGTGCTCGGCGCCGCCGCCCCCGGCGCCCACCAGCTGCTGCGGCTCACCCGCGAGGGCCTCACCCGCTGGCCCGCCCCCACCGCCGAACAGCAGCGGCTCACCGTGCCCTGGCGCCGGGCCCAGCGCGCCTTCCCGGCCCCCGAACCCGCCCCGCAGGCCGGCCCGCCGCAGCTGGACGAGGTCCGCGAACCGGCCGACACCGACCACGAGACCCGCGCGCTCGCCACCCCGGAGGAGGCCCTGCTCGCCCGGGTCGCCGAGGTCTGCCGCACCCGCCACCCGGGCGCCCAGATCCGCCCCGTCGCCGGCACCGCCGGCCAGCTCTTCGTCACCTGGGCCGAGGGCGGCCTGGTCCGCCAGCAGCGGGTCGCCGCCAGCGTCGGCACCCCCACCGAGGAGGAGGTCGAGCGCTTCGCCGAGGCGGTGCACGCCGACGGCGCCACCCTCGACGCCGAACTCGTCCACGACGGCCCGCCGCCCTCGCGCGAACTGCGCGACCGGGCCCGCCGCCGGGGCGTGCGGCTGCGCAGCTTCCTGGAGTTCCAGGGCCTGATCGACCTGCGCGGCCACGTGGCCGCCCAGACCGAACGGCTCGCCACCGACAGCCAGTACCACCCCAACCTCTACCTGCCGCAGCGCTACCGCGACACCGAACGCCCCGGCGCCGAGGAGCGCGACGGCCTGGTCGACGAACTGCTCCGGCTGCTCGACTCCGACCACGGCCGCTTCGTCCTGCTGCTCGGCGACTTCGGCCGCGGCAAGACCTTCGCCCTGCGCGAGCTCGCCCGCCGGCTGCCCGCCGAACTCCCGCACCTGTCACCGCTGTTCATCGAACTCAGCGCACTGGACAAGGCGCACTCGCTGGACGGCCTGGTCGCCGCCCACCTCACCGAGCACGGCATCGACACCCTCGACCTGCGGGCCTTCCGCTACATGCTCCGGCAGGGCCGCGTCGTGCTGCTCTTCGACGGCTTCGACGAACTCGTCAACCGGGTCAGCTACGAACGCGCCGCCGACCACCTCCAGGTACTGCTCGACGCCGCCGTCGACAACGCCAAGATCGTCGTCACCAGCCGCACCCAGCACTTCAGCTCCCACGAGCAGGTGCTCACCGCGCTCGGCGAACGCGTCGGCCTGCTGCCGCAGCGCCGGCTGATCGCCGTCCAGGACTTCACCCCGCACCAGATCCGCGGCTACCTCGGCAACCGCTACGGCGACCAGGAGGCCGCCGACCGCCGGATGCGCCTGCTGGAGGCCATCCCCGACCTGCTCGCCCTGTGCCGCAACCCCCGCCTGCTCAGCTTCGTCGCCGACCTCGACCACGACCGGCTGCGCGCCGTCGCCGGGGCCGGCCGGGCGCTCAGCGCCGCCGGCCTCTACCAGGAGGTCTTCACCTCCTGGCTGCGGTTCGAGGAGCAGCGCGGCCACGGCGGCCCCGGCGCCGCCCCCGGCCTGCACCTCGACCAGCTCTGGCAGGCCGTCACCCTGCTCGCGCTGCGCCTGTGGGAGAGCGGGCGCAGCTCCATCCCGCTGGACGAGATCGTCGACATCGCCGGCGTGCTCAGCGGCCTCACCGAGAACCGGATGCCCACCCCGCAGGTCGCCCACGCCGTCGGCTCCGGCAGCCTGCTGGTCCGCTCCGACGAGGGCATGTTCCACTTCATCCACAGCTCGGTGGCGGAGTGGCTGGTCGCCCGGGCCGCCGCCGAGGCGCTGCGGCAGGGCGACAGCACCCTGCTCGCCCGCGGCCCGCTCAGCCGCCTCGCCGTCGAGTTCCTCTGCGACCTCGCCGACCACCAGCTCTGCCAGCGCTGGGCCCGCTCCGTCCTGGACGCCTCCGAGGCCACCTCCGACGCGGCCCGGCTCAACGCCGTCAAGGTCCTCGACCGGTTGCGCGTGCCCGCCCACACCGACCTGCGCGGCGCCACCCTGGCCGGCGAGGACCTCTCGCACCGCGACCTGTCCGGCGTCGACCTGTTCGGCGCGGACCTGCGCGGCGCCCGGCTGCTCGGCGCCAACCTCGCCGGCGCCGACCTGCGCGGCGCCCGGCTCGCCGACGCCCGCCTGGACTCCGCCGACCTCAGCGGCGCCGACCTGCGCTTCGCCGACCTGCACGGCGCCCGGCTGATCCGCACCGACCTGCGCGGCGCCCGCCTGCGCGGCAGCCGCTGGCAGCGGGCCGCGCTGATCTCCGCCGTCACCGACGAGGAGGTGCTGGCCGCCCCCGAACTGCGTGCCGCCGCCATAGCCCCCGGCCTGCCCGTCGAGGCCGGCTTCAGCCCCTCCGAGGTCGGGGTCCCCTACGGCTTCGACGTGCGCTCCACCCGGCTGCCCGAACCCGTCGCCTTCAGCCGCGACGGCCACCTGCTCGCGGTCGGCTCCGAGGACGGCAGCGTGCTGGTCTGCGACGCCGTCACCGGCGTCGCCCTGCGCACCCTCAAGGACCACATCGGCCGCGTCTACGTCGTCAAGTTCGCCGGCGACGTGCTCGCCACCGGCAGCGCCGACGGCACCGTACGGCTCTGGGACCCGGTCTCCGGCGAGTGCCGCCACCGCCTGGACGTCCACCCCGGCGGCGTCTGGCCGGTCTCGCTCGCCCCCGACGGCACCCTGGTCGCCACCGGCGACCTCAACGGCGTCGTCACCCTCTGGGACACCGCCACCGGCGAGCCGCTGCACCGCCTGCCCGGCCACGCCGCGCCCGTCTACACCGCCGTGTTCAACCCCGACGGCACCGTGCTGGTCACCGGCGACCAGGGCGGCGGCGCCCGCCTGTGGTCCACCGTCAACGGCCGCCGGCTCGCCGTCCTGCCCGGCCACCGCGGCACCGTCTACCGCTCCGCGTTCAGCCCGGACGGCACCCTGGTGGCCACCGCCGACGGCGGACCGGACGACGGCACCGGCGGCACCGTGCGGATCTGGGAGGTGGCCGGGCGCCGGCTGCGCCACAGCATGCCCGGCCACGCCGGACGGATCTACACCCTCGCCTTCCACCCCGACGGCGACCTGCTCGCCAGCGGCGACACCGAGGGCCAGATCCGGTTCTGGAACCCCCTCGACGGCACCGTCGCCGGCCGGGCCGAGGACTCCACCGGAAAGATCTACCAGGTCACCTTCGACGAGGCCGGCACCCGGTTCGCGGCCAGCGACAGCGACGGCGGGGTCCGGGTCTGGCGGGTCGGCGCCCCCGAGAGCGCGGCCGCCTCGGGCGCCGCCGGGCCGCGCGAGGTGGTGCCGCTGCGCCGCCAGCCGCCCGAGCACCGCGGCTCGGTCTGGGCCTGCCGGTTCCGGCCGGGCTCGGGGCGCGGCGGCGCGGAGAACGACCCGCTGCTCGTCACCGGCGGCAACGACGGCCGGGTCCGGCTCTGGGACCCGCCCAGCGGCCGCAGCCGGCAACTGCTGCGCGGCCACGGCCGGCGGATCGGATCGCTCACCTTCAGCGGCGACGGCACCCTGCTCGCGGCCGGCGGCAACGACGGCGCGATCCGGGTCTGGGACCCGGCCACCGGCCGGCGCCTGCGCGAACTCTCCGGCCGCAGCAGCCGGCTGGTCTCCGCCGTGTTCAGCCCGGAGGAGGCCGTGCTGGCCACCGCCACCAACGACGGCGACCTGTGCCTGTGGAACGCCCGCACCGGCGAGTACCTGCGCGAGATGGACGTCGAGACCGAGCACGTCTGGGCGGAGGCCTTCAGCGCCGACGGCGTCCTCGTCGCCACCGCCAACGACGACGACACCGTCCGCATCTGGTACCGGCGCACCGGCGCCCACCTCACCACGCTGCGCGAGCACCGCGGCCGGGTCCGCTCCATCGCCTTCAGCCCCGACGGGCGGCAGCTGCTCACCGGGTGCGACGACACCACGGTGCGGATCTCCGACATCGCGACCGGCCGGGTCGAGGCCGAACTCGACGGCCACACCGACCGGGTGTACGCCGTCGCGCCGTCCGTGCACAGCGACTGGCTGGCCAGCGCCTCCTGGGACGGCACCGCGCTGATCTGGGCCGACCGCGCCGTCCGCCACCGCCTCACCGGTCACGTCGGCCGGCTGTGGACGGCCGCCGCGCACCCGCACCGCCCGCTGCTCGCCACCGCCGGGGACGACCGCGTGGTCCGGATCTGGGACCCGCTCAGCGGCGCCGAACTGGCCGGCCTGCGCGGCCACACCGGCCGGATCCTCGCCGTCACCTTCAGCCCGGACGGTTCGCTGCTGGCCAGCGGCGGCGAGGACGGCACCGTCCGGCTCTGGCGCGTCCCCGCCGACGGCCGCCCCACCGCCCTCGCCACCCTGCTCGGCGCCCCCGACGGCTGGGCCGCCCTGCTGCCCTCCGGCGCCTACAAGTGCGAGGGCGACGTGGCCGGCGAGTTCTGGCACGCCGTCGGCATGTGCCGCTTCGAACCCGGCGAACTCGACACCCACCTCCCCGGTGTCCACCGCCTCGCCCCGGAGGAGGAGTTGTAGCCGCGGGCGACGGCGAAGGGCCCCGCCGGGCGAACCGGCGGGGCCCTTGGTGGTGCGGGGTCCGTTACTGGTACTGGACGGAGAGGGTGGTTCCGGTGAAGCTCTGCTGGGCGGCGAGGCTGAAGTAGACCCAGCCGGACGGCGGGTTGGTGATGGTCAGCGTCTCGCCGTTGCCGGCGTTGGTGGACTTGGCCAGGGCGTTGGTGGTGGTGGCCCAGTTGGAGCCGCCGTAGTAGAGGTCGGCGTTGCCGGTGCCACCGCTGCTGGTGATGGTCAGCGTCTTGACGCCGGCCGGCAGGTTGATGAAGTGGTAGCTGTAGTTGCCGGTGACGGCGGCCAGGTTGTCACGGCGGCAGTTGTTGTCGAACTGGCGGGTGTCGGGGATGGTGCAGAGCGGGGTGGTCGGGGTGACCGGACCGGTGGGGGCCTCCGGCAGCGGGCCGCAGTCGGTGGCGGCGCACTTGGTCAGCCAGGCGTCGAAGCCGGCGTCGTAGCGGGTGCCGATGGTCTGCTTCAGGATGGTGCGGGCGCCGTTGAAGTCGCCGGCACGGTACTTGGTGAGCACCGCGTCGATGTCGGAGCGGTGCTCCTGGAGCATGTAGCGCACGGCCAGCCAGCCCCAGCGGTAGACCCGGTTGGAGTTCTCGTCGGCGTCGGCGGTCTGGCCGTAGACGGTGTCGAACAGCTCGCTGAGCTTGTAGGTCTTCTTGCCGGCCTCGGTGATCGCGTCGGCGTTGCGCTCGTTGCGGTAGCCGTAGGAGATGTTCTCCGCGATGCCCTCGACCCACCAGATGGTCGGGGTGGTCTGGCTGGCCTCGAAGTCGCCGCCCATGTTGTAGCGGCCGTCGAGGTAGTGGGTGTACTCGTGGTTGAGGTTCCAGATCGAGAACGAGGGCCGCAGCCAGGACGCCTCGTGGGCGATGAAGCGGGCCTGGTTGCCCGCCTTGCTCGGGTCGCCCTCCTCGTACATGCCGCCGTTGTCGACGTCGATGTCGTAGAAGGCCCAGGCGTACAGCGAGTACTGGTCGTAGTCGTCGAAGGCGACGACCTCCAGGTTGGTGTTCACGTCGCCGGGGATGGCGCCCTTGTCACCGATGATCTTGTGGAAGTAGGCGTCCTGGTTGATCAGGCTGGTGCAGGTGGCGTCCAGCTGACCGGGGGACATGTCCTGGGCCTTGATCTTCAGGCCGTCGTTGCAGACCCGCTGGATCGGCAGGATCACCGGCATGAGGCGGGTGCTCAGGTCGCAGATGCCGTAGGCCGCGCAGTTGCCCTTGTCGAACTGGCGGGTGGCCCAGCCCAGGTTCATGGTGATCGGGGCGGTCGGGCCGACGTTCGGGTAGCGGTTGATCAGGTCCTTCAGGACCGGCCGCAGCGCGGGCTTGAGCTCGTCGACCTGCAGGGCGTGGCCGAGGTAGCGGCCGATGTTGCTGACGACGTCCCAGCGGTTCAGCTGCGAGTCGTTGCGGGTGATGAAGCCGGACCAGCTGTTGAGGAGGGAGGGGTCGGCCTTGAGGGCGGCCTTCCAGCCGGCGGCGTCGGTCTTGGACTCGTAGGCGTCCTTGAGGACCCAGTCGAACTCCGACACGGTGTTGGTCATCTGGGTGGGCCAGCTGCCGTTGTAGCTGGAGAGCAGCCACTTGAACACGCCGGCCTCGCGGCCGAGGGTGTCGCTCTGGCCGATCACCTTGACGACCTCGACGAGGAGCGCGCCGTTGGCGTCGGTGACGTCCTTGCCGTGCGCCGAGGCGAAGAAGGCGTCCAGCGCGGCGCCGGTCGCGCCCTTCAGCGTCGGGCCGTAGGCGCCGACCAGGTCCGGGTACTTCCACTGCACGTAGTAGCCGGCGCGCAGGAACAGGACCAGCTGGCCGATGTTGGTGCTGTTGTCGCCCGGGTACGTGGCGGAGGCGTCGCGCAGGGCGTTGGCGACGGTCACCATGTTGGCCTCGCGGAAGGCCTTCACGCTGTCACCGGTGAGGTTGAACAGCGGGTAGGTGCAGTCGACCCGCGGCAGCGCCTTGAGCTGCTGGACCAGCGCGCTGCCCGTGGCGCTGAGCACTCCGGAGAGGTCGGGACAGGGCTCGGCGGCCGCGGCCGAGAAGCCCTTGGCGGCCTTCGCCGGCTGGGTGGCCGGGGCGGCCGGCGGGGCCAGCTCCTCGGCGCTGTCCTGGGCGGAGAGCTTGAAGGGGCTGGTGCTCTTCGCGTCGGGGGACTTGGGCACCGGGATCGACCGCGGCGTCGACGAGGCGGCGCTGCTGCCGGCCGGGGCCGTGGCGGAGCCGGCCGGGGCGGCCTGGCTCTGGGGGGCGAACAGGCCGAGGGCGATGAAGAAGGCGGCACCGAGCGCAGGGAGCCTGCGCGCGTTGGCCGTGGATATCCGGAAGGGACGCATCTGTGGGGGCCTCCGGGGCCGTTCGGGGCCGCGGTATGGGGGGCGCGGCCTCTCGATGTGTGACATGTAAAATGGCACAGGTCACAGTGCGGTGGGAAGACCGGAGATCGAAGAATCGTTCGCCGCAATCGAAACGTTGTCATAGGCCTGACGAATGCGGCCTTTGTCCTGAATTGACCCAGCCTCAACGGCCGGTGCCGATGTCGGCGCCGATGTCGGCGTGGATCTCCGGCGCGACTTGCGGAATATGCAGGAGCCCCTGCTTCGTTCTTGCAACTGATACGCAATAGTGTTGACCCGGCACGATCGTCACCGTTGAACCCGCCGAAAGGGGCCGTGTCCTGATGGGCACCTACTCGCTTCCCGACCTGCCGTACGACTACTCCGCGCTGGAGCGCGCGATGTCCGCGGAAATCCTGGAGCTGCACCACTCCAAGCACCACGCCGCGTACGTCAAGGGCGCCAACGACACCCTGGAGCAGCTGGCCGAGGCGCGTGACAAGGAGCAGTTCGGCGGTCTGGTCGGCCTTCAGAAGACCTTCGCCTTCCACCTCTCCGGCCACGTGCTGCACTCGCTGTTCTGGCAGAACCTCTCCCCGGAGGGCGGCGACCGCCCCGAGGGCGAGCTGGCCGACGCCATCACCGAGCACTTCGGCAGCTTCGAGGCGTTCAAGAAGCAGCTGACCAACGCCACCACCGGCGTGCAGGGCTCGGGCTGGGGCATCCTCTCCTGGGAGCCGCTGGCCGGCCGCCTGATCGTCGAGCAGGTCTACGACCACCACGGCAACGTCGGCCAGGGCACCACCCCGCTGCTGGCCTTCGACGCCTGGGAGCACGCCTACTACCTGCAGTACCGCAACGTCCGCCCGGACTACGTCACCCGCCTGTGGGACGTCGTCAACTGGCAGGACGTCTCGGCCCGCTTCACGGCGGCGAAGAGCGCCTGACCCCGCTGGTTCTGGGGTGAGCCGCCCGCAAACACCTGACCCAGGGCAGGGCAGGTAACGAAGGGCCCCCGAACGGTGCGAACCGTCCGGGGGCCCTTCCGTGCACGTCAGGCAGACCCCTTGCCGTCGATCTCGTCCAGGAACGTGACCTCGAACGATTCGAGGCACCGGCCGCGCTCGGCCAGGAACCGGCGGACATGGGGCTGCCGCTCGTGCTCCTCGAACGCCTCGCGGTCCGCGTACAGCTCGTAGAAGACCCGGACCCGCGGCTCGTCCGGCACGGCGTGATTGACGTAGACGAGAGTCGCGGGCTCCTTGGCGCGGATCCCTTCGAGTGCTTCCCGTGCCAGTTCGTCGAAGGCGTGAGCGGCTGTCGCATCACGGGCCACGAACCGTACAACGAGGCCGAATCCCATGCTCCTCCCCTTCCTCGATCGCTCAGCGCCGGGCCCCGGCGGGCCAGAGCACCTGGACGGGAACACCCAGCCGCCGTGCGTGGGCGACGACGTCCGCCGTCCCGCCGAAGCCCCGGGCGGGCAGTCCGTCCCAGACGGCGATCAGCCGGTCGACCTGGCCGACGAGCAGCTCGCTCCCGGCCATGTGCGCGGCCTCGTCCGACTCCACCCGGCCGGTGCGGTGCTCCTCGGAGGCGTCCCGGAGGAGACGGTCGTAGACCGGGTGGTGCCACTCCGGCAGGCCCTCGCGGTACCGCTGGGCGGGGACGACCACTTCGAGCCGGGCACCCCGGTCGAGCGCGAGCTCGGCGATCCACGCATCCGGCCCGTCCGCGATACAGGACACGACGGTGAGTTCGGACGTGTCTTCGCCCGCCAGCGAGTCGGCCAGCAGCTGTCGGACCTTCTGCTCCAGCTCGGCGTCCAGCCCCCGGTGCCCCGTGATCCCGATCCGCGTCGTGCTCCTTCCTAGAGGTGTACGCCGTGCAGCCGCTCGTCGAATTCACGAACGGCCTTGGACGGCGAGGACGTGCTGAACGATCTCCGCAGGGAACGGCCTCTTTCGACGATCCGTCCCGAGCGGTACTGGAGGCCGATCTCCAGGGCTTGGCCGCCGAGCGCGAACGCCGCCTCGACCCGCCCCGCGGCCAGGTGGCCCGCCGCCACATCCATGAACAGCAGCGCCCGCTGTTTCGCGTGACCGGTGGCGGCCGGGGAGCGGACGCCCTCGGACGTCCATGTGGCGAGCCCCAACTTGGCGCCGCAGTTGACACGGACCGCGGCGATCTTGGATTCGTCGAAGGTGAACACCGTCCAGCCTCCGGTACGAGGTCGTGGCGAGCCGGAGCCTGTCTGCGGCTCGGTCTCGTCCATGACGTGGTCGACGACGGCGAGAACGGGCGCGGCGACGGCGATCGCCGCCGCCGCGCCCAGGAACTGACGCCTTTCCACGTTCTCGCCTCCCTTCGTCGTCCGCGTCGGCGGGCCGGCCAGGCCCAGCACGGCCGGCGGGATCTCCAGATGTCGTGAGATCCGCAGCAGGACGTCCATGGCGTACGGTCCGCTGCCGCGCTTCTCCAGCCGGGAGACGGCCGACTGCGACAGTCCGCACGCCGCACCCAACTGCAGTTGGGTCAGCCGCCGGTGGATTCGAGCCAGTTCGACGACCTTGCCGTAGTTCCCGGTCCGGGACGCTTCCCGGACCACGACCGAGTTCCAGTTCACCAGCCCACCCGAAGCTACGGGCCCACCCGGGGCCGGCGACGCGCTCCGATGCGGCGCCCGCATACGCGTATGCGGGCGCCGCATCATCGATCGTCCCATACACGTGACCACTTGTTGACTGTCGGTGACAGGCCGCTCTGTTTGACGTGCGGCCTCGCACCGGCAGCATTCCTGCCCCGTCCACGTGGAGGCGTTCATGGTGGTCAGCCCGCTCAGCAGTGCCCGGTTCCCGGTTCCGCTGGAATGGGGGATGCCGCCGGCACCGGAGGCGTTGCCGGCGGCGCGGTGGCTGGTGGGGGCGATCGTGCGGGAGTGGGGTGTGCCGCTCTCGGGCGACGTGTTCAAGGACTTGGAGCTGTGTGCCAGTGAGGTGATCGCCAATGCGCTGCTGCACACCGGGGACCGTTGTGCCGTGACCGTGCTGCGGCGGCCGGGGCGACTGAGAGTCGAGGTGACTGACCGGTGCCCCGTGCTCCCGAGGCGGGAGCGCGGGGCCGAAGAAACGGGCGGGCGTGGGCTGTTGCTCGTGGAGGCGCTGGCCGTTGCGTGGGGCTGGTACCCCGAAGGCCCGGGGAAGGTGGTCTGGTTCGAGGTCCCCGAGCAGGACGAAGCGCCGTGCCCCACGCATGGGTGGGGCACGGCGCTCGGCCTCGTGCTCAGCTCGCCGGTGGCGTGCTGAAGGCGTCCAGGATTCTGTCCGCCGCCAGGGTGGCAGTCATCGTGCCCTCGCGCACCCGCCGTTCCAGCTCCGGGACCAGCCGCCCCACCTCGGGGTGGGCGTGCAGGCGGGCCAGCAGCTGGTCGTGCACCATCGCCCAGGTCCACTCCACCTGCTGGTCGCGCCGCTTGGCGGCCAGCGCGCCGGTCGCGTCCAGCACCTTGCGGTGCTGCTGGAGCCGCTCCCAGACGGTGTCCAGACCGCTGCCGTCGCGCCCCGAGCAGGTCAGCACCGGCGGCGTCCACGGCGCGTCCGGGGCCTGGAGCAGCCGCAGCGCGCCCGCGAGCTCCCGGGCGGCGCCCTTGGCGTCGGTCTCGTGCGGACCGTCCGCCTTGTTGACCGCGATGACGTCGGCGAGCTCCAGCACGCCCTTCTTGATGCCCTGCAGCTGGTCGCCGGTGCGGGCCAGCGACAGCAGCAGGAAGGAGTCCACCATGCCGGCCACCGTGGTCTCCGACTGGCCGACGCCGACCGTCTCCACCAGCACCACGTCGTAGCCCGCCGCCTCCATCACCAGCATCGACTCCCGGGTGGCCTTGGCCACCCCGCCGAGCGTGCCGGAGGTGGGGGAGGGGCGCACGAAGGCGTGCGGGTCGACGGCCAGGCGCTCCATCCGGGTCTTGTCGCCCAGGATCGAGCCGCCGGTGCGGCTGGACGTCGGGTCGACGGCCAGCACCGCGACCTTGTGCCCGAGCCCGGTGAGCATGGTGCCGAAGGCGTCGATGAAGGTCGACTTGCCGACCCCGGGCACCCCCGTGATGCCCACCCGCACCGCCCCGCCCGCGTGCGGCAGCAGCATCGTCAGCAGCTGCTGCGCCAGCGCGCGGTGGTCCGGCCGGATGGACTCGACGAGGGTGATGGCCCGCGCGATGTACGCGCGCGAGCCCTCCCGCACACCCGTCGCGTAGCTGTCGAGGTCGATCGTCCGGGGCGCCATCCGCTCAGCGCCTCAGAGCTCGTGGCCGAGGTCGGCGGCGAGCGACTTCAGCAGGTCGTAGGCGGCCTCCGGGATCACCGTGCCGGGCGGGAAGACCGCCGCGGCGCCCGCCTCGTACAGCGCGTCGAAGTCCTGCGGGGGGATCACCCCGCCGACCACGATGGTGATGTCCTCGCGGCCGGCCGCGGCCAGTTCGGCGCGCAGCGCCGGCACCAGGGTGAGGTGGCCGGCCGCCAGCGAGGAGACGCCGACGATGTGCACGTCCGCCTCGACGGCCTGGCGGGCCACCTCGGCCGGAGTCTGGAACAGCGGGCCGACGTCCACCGTGAAGCCGAGGTCGGCGAAGGCGGTGGCGATCACCTTCTGGCCCCGGTCGTGGCCGTCCTGGCCCATCTTGGCGACCAGGATGCGCGGGCGGCGGCCCTCGGCCTGCTCGAACCGCTCGACCAGGTCCCGGGTGCGCTGCAGGGGGGCCGACGGGCCCGCTTCGTCTCGGTACACACCCGAGATGGTACGGATCTGGCCGGAGTGCCGGCCGTACACCTTCTCCAGGGCGTCCGAGATCTCGCCGACGGTGGCCTTGGCGCGGGCCGCGTTCACCGCCAGGTGCAGCAGGTTGCCGTCCAGCGAACCGCCGCGCTGCGGACCGGCCTCGGCGGCCCGGGTCAGCGCCTCCAGCGCGGAGCGGGTGGCGGCCTCGTCGCGCTCCTCGCGCAGCCGGCGCAGCTTCTCGATCTGGCGGGCGCGCACCGCGGAGTTGTCGACCTTGAGCACCTCGATCTGCTCGTCGCTCTCCACCCGGTACTTGTTGACGCCGATCACCGGCTGGCGGCCGGAGTCGATCCGCGCCTGGGTGCGGGCGGCGGCCTCCTCGACGCGCAGCTTGGGAATGCCCGCGTCGATCGCCTTGGCCATGCCGCCGGCCGCCTCGACCTCCTGGATGTGCTGCCAGGCGCGGTTGGCCAGGTCGTTCGTCAGCTTCTCGACGTACGCCGAGCCGCCCCACGGGTCGATGACCCGGCAGGTGCCGGACTCCTGCTGGAGCAGCAGCTGGGTGTTGCGGGCGATCCGGGCGGAGAAGTCGGTCGGCAGCGCCAGCGCCTCGTCCAGCGCGTTGGTGTGCAGCGACTGGGTGTGGCCCTGGGTGGCGGCCATCGCCTCCACACAGGTGCGGGTGACGTTGTTGAAGACGTCCTGGGCGGTGAGCGACCAGCCCGAGGTCTGCGAATGGGTGCGCAGCGACAGCGACTTGGCGTTCTTCGGGTCGAACTGCTTGACCAGCTTGGCCCAGAGCAGGCGGGCCGCGCGCAGCTTGGCGACCTCCATGAAGAAGTTCATGCCGATCGCCCAGAAGAACGACAGGCGCGGCGCGAACGCGTCCACGTCGAGACCGACGTCCAGGCCGGCCCGCAGGTACTCCACGCCGTCGGCCAGGGTGTAGGCCAGCTCCAGGTCGGCGGTGGCCCCGGCCTCCTGGATGTGGTAGCCGGAGATGGAGATCGAGTTGTACCGGGGCATCTTCTGCGAGGTGTACGCGAAGATGTCCGAGATGATCCGCATCGACGGCTGCGGCGGGTAGATGTAGGTGTTGCGGACCATGAACTCCTTGAGGATGTCGTTCTGGATGGTCCCGGCCAGCTTCTCGGGCGGTACGCCCTGCTCCTCGGCCGCCACGATGTACAGCGCGAGGACGGGCAGCACCGCGCCGTTCATCGTCATCGACACCGACATCCGGTCCAGCGGGATGCCGTCGAACAGCTGGCGCATGTCGTAGATCGAGTCGATCGCCACGCCCGCCATGCCGACGTCGCCGGTGACGCGCGGGTGGTCGCTGTCGTAGCCGCGGTGGGTCGGCAGGTCGAAGGCGACCGACAGGCCCTTCTGGCCGGCGGCCAGGTTGCGGCGGTAGAAGGCGTTGGACTCCTCGGCGGTGGAGAAGCCGGCGTACTGGCGCACCGTCCACGGCTGGTTGACGTACATCGTCGGGTACGGGCCGCGCAGGTAGGGGGCGATGCCCGGGTAGGTGCCCAGGAAGTCCAGGCCCGCGAGGTCCTCCGGGGTGTACAGCGGCTTGACGCCGATGCCCTCGGGGGTGTCCCAGAGCTGCTCCTCGACGTCCTTGCCGGTGGCCTGCCGCCAGGCGGCGCGCCACTGGCCGTCGGTGACGTCGGCGGGGGAGTCCCCGTCCAGCCCGATCGAGGTGAAGTCGGGGATCATCGGGCCACTCCGATCGCGTCGGGCGCGTCGACCGGCGCGGGCGCGCCGGGCCGGTCGGGCAGGTCGGGCTGGTCGGGCTGGTCGGGCAGGTCGAGCAGGGAAGTCAGGACGGCGACCGCGTCGCCGCCCGCGAACACGAACCCGTCCACGCCCGCCGGCGGCGTCGCGCCCGGCCGGCCGGCCAGCAGCACCCGGCTGGCACCGGCCGCCCGGAGCGCGGCGGCGACCGCCTCGGCGTGCTCGCCGTACAGCGCGTCGCTGGAGCAGAGGCAGGCCACCGCGGCGCCGCTCGCGGCGAACGCCCCGGCGAAGGCCGCCGGGTCGGTGCCCTCGTGCGCGGTGGTGGCGATGCCGCCGGCCTGGAACAGGTTGGCGGCGAAGGTGGTGCGCGCGGTGTGCGCGGCGGCGGTGCCGATCGACGCCAGGAACAGCCGCGGCCGGGCGCCGGTGGCCGCGAGCCGCGCGTCCGAGCGGTCGCGCAGCGCCTCGAAGGCCTCGGCGCGGCGCACCGTCGGCAGCCCGCCGCCCGGAGCGGCCGGGGCCGGCTCGCGGACCAGCGCCTGCTCGCCGAGGTTCGGGAACTCGCTGACGCCGGTGACCGGTTCGCGCCGCTTGGCGAGCCGCACCGAGCGCTCCGCCCAGGTCGCGGCGATCCGCTCGCCGACCAGGCCCGACTCCAGCGCGGCGCGCTGGCCGCCGGCCCGCTCGATCTCCTGGAACCACGCCCAGGCGGCGTGCGCCAGTTCGTCGGTCAGTCGCTCCACGTACCAGGAGCCGCCGGCCGGGTCGACCACCCGGGCCAGGTGCGACTCCTCCAGCAGGATCGCCTGGGTGTTGCGGGCGATCCGGCGGGCGAAGGCGTCCGGCAGGCCGAGCGCCGCGTCGAACGGCAGCACGGTCACCGCGTCCGCCCCGCCGACCCCGGCGGCCAGGCAGGCGATCGTGGTGCGGAGCATGTTCACCCACGGGTCGCGGGCGGTCATCATCACCGCGGAGGTGACGGCGTGCTGACGCTGCGCCGAGGCGGCCGGGGAGGCGCCGCAGGCCTCGGCCACCCGGGCCCACAGGCGGCGCGCGGCACGGAACTTGGCGATCGTCAGGAACTGGTCGGCGTCCGCGGCGTAGCGGAACTCCAGCTGGCCGAGCGCGGCGTCCACCGACAGCCCGGCGTCGGTCAGCGCGCGCAGGTAGGCGACGCCGGTGGCCAGCGAGGCGCCCAGCTCCTGCGCGGGCGAGGCGCCCGCCTCGTGGTACGGCAGCGCGTCGACGGCCAGCGCCCGCAGGCCGGGGAAGCCCTCGGCGCAGCGGGTGGCGAGCGCGGCGGCCCCGGCGAGCAGCGCGTCGGTGCGCGCGGCGTCGCCGGTGCGGGCCTGCAGGCCCAGCGGGTCGGCGCCCAGGGTGCCGGCGGCGGAGCCCGGGGAGACCTCGCGCTCCTGGTACAGCTCGAACAACCGGTCGGCGGCCTCGGGGAATTCGGCGCCCGCGTCGAGCACCACCCCGGCCAGGTCCAGGTAGACGCCGGTGAGCGCCTCGCCCAGGGCGGTGACCGGCAGGCCGGCGCCGCCCAGCTGCAGCCAGAGCGAGCCGCCGCCGTGCTCCAGGTCGGCCAGCACCGCCTCGTTGGTGCGCCGGGGATCGGGGTCGCCGTGCCGCTGGCGGACGTCCCAGCCCGCGACCGCGGCGCCCTGCGGGCGGGCGCCGCGGACGAACGGCGGGAAGCCGGGGAAGCCCGGGCCGGCCGGGGCGTCCTCGGCGGTGTACAGCGGGCGGGCGCGCAGCCCGTCCTGGAGCGCGGTGCTGAGCGCGTGCTCGGCCGCGGCGCCGTCCTCGGGCTGCGCCCCCGACTTGCGGAGCACACCCTCGACGAGGGTCTGCCACTGCTCGCGGTGGGCGGCCGGGAACTCGGCGGCCAGGGGAAGCCCTTCGGGCGGGACCGTCATGCCCCGCAGGTTAGCGCCCGTTCGCGGCGGTGCAGGAGAGGCGGAGGGTGTGACCTTGCCCTCGCTCTGCACTCTGTTGCACTACCGGTGCCGGGCGGGGGCTGCGGGGTGGGTGCGCGGTGGCTGTGGCGTGGCTGTGGCGTGGCCCGGAAGTGGTCGCGGGGTGGTCGCACAGTGGATGCGGCGTGGTCGTGCGATGGGCGGCTTGCGGAACGGCGGGCATCATCTATTAACTTACTTCGTAGAACGCGGGCGGAGGGTGACGCTCCCCCCGGAATCGCCCCTGCCCGCGTTCCCTCCCCCGCTCCGCCGTGCCCCGCCGTGTCCCGTCCCGCCCCGTTCCACCGTGTCCCGTCCTGTCCCGTCCTGCCCCGAGGAGTCAGCCGTCATGGGAAAGCGCCGCAAGCCCAGCCCGCCGAGCCGGGCCCGCCTGGCGGTCGTCACCACCGCGATGGCCGGCGGCGTCGTCCTCACCGCGGGCCCCGCCCAGGCCGAGCCGACGCCCGGTCTCGCCGCCGTCAAGGAGCAGGTCGACCAGCTGAACGAGGAGGCCGAGCAGTCGATCGAGCGCTACAACGGCTTCCAGGAGAAGCAGCGGACGCTCCAGGGCGATGCCAACCGGATCCAGGAGAAGGTGGCCCGCGGCCAGGAGGCGATGAACGAACTGCGCACCCAGCTCGGCGGCATCGCGGCCGAGCAGTACCGCAACGGTGGCATCGACCCGTCCGTGCAGCTGATGCTCGACTCCGACCCGGGCGGCTACCTGGCCCGGGCCTCCGCCCAGAACCAGGTCGTCGACTCCCAGGCGGCGCTGCTGCGCCGGGCCCTGGACGAGCAGCGCCGGCTGGACCAGGACCGCGCCGAGGCCACCGCCACCCTCGCCCAGCTGGACGGGGCCGGCACCGCCCTGGCGGCGGAGAAGAAGGCGATCCAGGAGAAGCTGGCCAAGGCGCAGGCGCTGCTCAACAAGCTGAGCGCCGCCGACCGCGCCAAGGTCAACGCCCAGGAGGCCGCCGCCACCCGCGCCTCCCGCTCCGCCGCCGAGCGCCCCGCCTACGCCGGCCCCGCCACCGGGCGGGCCGCCACCATCGTCCAGTTCGCCTACGCCCAGCTCGGCAAGCCCTACGTCTGGGGCGCCACCGGCCCGTCCGGCTACGACTGCTCCGGCCTGACCGGCGCCGCCTACCGCGCGGCGGGCGTCAAGCTCCCGCGCGTCTCGCAGGACCAGTGGAAGGCCGGCGCCCGGATCGCCCGCGCCGACCTGCAGCCGGGCGACCTGGTCTTCTTCTACGCCGACCTGCACCACGTCGGCCTCTACATCGGCGAGGGCAAGATGATCCACGCCCCGCGCACCGGCAAGAACGTCGAGGTCCTGCCCATCGACGCGATGCCCTACGTCGGCGCCGTCCGCCCCTGATCCACGGGCGGACGGCCGTGGCGGGTCAGGCGAGGACCTCCCTGGCGACGGCGGCGCGCAGGGTGTCGACCTCGCCGGCCTGGCGGTCGGCGCGATCGGCGAGGCGTTCGAGGCGGCCGGGGTCGAGCGGGGCGGGGTGGCGGTCGGCGATCTGCAGCAGGGTCCGCCGGAGCATCGCCTCGCCCCGGATCCCCAGGGCGAGCGCTTCCAGTTCCAGGACGTCGCTGAGCGGCGAGCGGTTCAGCAGGCGGCCGTTGGGCTTGGGGCGGGCGGCCTTCTCGCCGAGCCAGGCGGCGGCGGCCTTGTGTCGCCGCACCGGCAGGTCGAGCCGCCGGATCAGGGAGAGCAGGGCCCCGCGGTCCTCGGCGATCTCCTGGGAGAGCCGGCGCAGGCCGGGGCCGAGCGGGTCCTTCCGGTGGGCCCGGCCGGCCCGGCGGGAGAGCGCCAGGCCGGGCGTGGCTCCGGCCAGGTGGTCGCTGAGGTGGATCCCGAGCCACCGGCGGTCCGGCCGGGTGTCCCCGGGCGCGGGGGTGGGTCCTCCGGCGCGTGGCCGGGTCGGGTGCGTCACGTCCGTGCCGGGCGGCTGCCCGGGCGGTCGGCGTCCACGCCTGCGCGTGGGCGCCGAGCCGCGCCGGGCGGCGGGACCGCGGGAGCGGGCGCGGCCGGGGTCAGACGGCCGGACGTCCGGGTCCGTCGGGGTGGAAGACCGTGTCGGGCCAGTCGCCGACCGGCGACGTGGCGTCGAGGGCCGCGCTGATCGTCCGTTCCTCGTACCGGAAGTGGGAGTGCATGATCGCCGAGAGGCCGTCGAGTTCGCCCCGGATCGCCTTGCGCTCGGTGGCGTCCGTCCTCGCGGACCGCAGCGCGAGGTCGCGCACCCTCGACAGGATCGAGGAGATCAGCTCGTGGTCCTCGACGAGCTTGGCGATCGTCGGCGCGAGAGCGGGGCGTTCGCGCAGCAGTTGGGCGAACAGGCCGTCGTCCTCGCCCTGGTGATGGGACGTCAGGGCGTCGCAGAAGGCCAGGCAGTGGGCGGCGAGCGGGTCGTCGTCCGGCAGAAGGGTGCCGGGGTCGTCGCCGGACCTGAGGTCGTCGATCCGGCGGAGCAGGTCCCGGTGGGTCCGGGAGAGCTGGAGACTGAGGGCGACCGCGCGGTCGCCGACGGGGGAAGCCATGATCGGCCGTCCCTTCGGTTCCGCACCTCCATGCCTGGCGCGGTCCGCCACCGGCACGCGATGCTCGGGCGATTCGATCACGCGGCCGGGCCGGACGGCAAGACCGTCCGTGCTTCCCGTCCGCGGTCAGGAGCGGGGCGGCAGACGGTGGAGCCGGACGTCGGTGAGGCGGCCGTCGTCCACCCGGGCGGTCAGGTACGTGGCGAACGGCTGGCGGCGGCGGTCGGTGGGCGATCCGGGATTGAGCAGCCGAAGGCCGCCGGGCGCGGTGCTGTCCCAGGGGATGTGGCTGTGGCCGAAGACCAGCACGTCGGTGTCGGGGAAGCGCGCCTCGCACCGCTCCTCGCGGCCCCGGGCCGGGCCGCTCTCGTGCACCACGGCGAAGCGCAGGCCCTGGAGTTCCACCCGTGCGACCTCGGGGAGGCGCTCGCGCAGCGCCGGTCCGTCGTTGTTGCCGTGGACGGCGACCAGCCGCGCGGACCGCGCCAGCAGCAGGTCCAGGGTGGCGGTGTCGACCCAGTCTCCGGCGTGGAACACCACCTCGGCCTCCTCCGCGGCGGCGAGCAGCGGCGCGGGCAACTGCCGTGCGCGCGGCGGGACATGGGTGTCGGAGGTGATCAGCAGGCGCATCCGGGGCTCCGGCGGGTGTGGCGGGCGGTGGGTCCGATCCTCCCGGGAGCGCTCCGGCCGAGCGCCGCCGAAACGCCGAAGCGGCGGGGCACGGGGACACCGGGACGCCGAAACACAGGGACGCCGAAACGCCGGGGCGTGCTACGGATGCGGGGCGCAGGCGAGCAGGTAGGGGAGCAGCGGGGTGGCGAGGGCGGCCAGCCGGTAGGCGCGCGCCGGGGGCGCGGGGGTGCGCGCGAGGCGCTGGACGCGGGCGAGCACGCCGGTGGACGTGGCGGCGAGCGTGCCCGGTCCGGGGGCGGTGGCGTCGGCGGTCGCCAGCGCGCACAGGGCGCCGGCCAGGTCGGTGCGCGTCACCCGGGCGAGCGCGGCGTCGTCGGCCGCCATCTCCAGCAGCAGCGCGACCTCCGCCCGCCCGAGGCGGGCCAGCGGCAGCCGGCGGCCGAGCAGCAGCGCGAAGGTGTCCGCGGCGAGCAGCACCAGGTGGTGACGGCCCCGCAGATGGCCGTGCTCGTGGGCGACGGCCGCGGCGAGCCGGCGCTCGTCCAGCAGGTCCAGGGCGCCGCGGGTGGCCACCACCCGGGCCCGGCGGCCGGGCAGGCAGTAGACGGCGGGCCGCGGGTCGTCCAGCACCAGCAGGGGGCTCCCCGGATCCCGGGCGGCCACCAGGTCCAGCGCCGTCCGGTGCCGCCGCCGGGCCCGCGCGGCCCGCCCCGCCAGCGCCGCCGCCACCGCCGCGACCGCCCCGACGGCCGCGGCCGGCACCCACCAGTCGTGCGCGTGCGGTGCGGCGGTGGGCGGTTCGATGTGCGGCAGCAGGCCGACCAGCCCGGCCGGCTCGTGTCCGAGCGGGGCGAGCAGATGGTGCGCGGCCAGCAGCAGACCGGTGCCGAAGGAGGCCATCAGCGCCAGCCAGACGGCGCTGCCGAGGACCGGCCGGGCCTGGAGCCGACGCGAGCCGGCCAGCCGGCGGGGGAGCAGGAAGCCGACCAGGACCAGGTGGAGCGCGAGCAGGAGCAGGGTCACGGGGCGTCGTCCCGGGCCTTGACCTGCTCCAGGGCGGCGAGCAGCGCCGTCGCCTCGTCGCCGCTGATCCGGTCGACGAAGTGCAGCAGCGCCCCGGCCCGGTCCGAGGTGGTCTCCAGCGCCTGGTGCATCAGCTGCGCGGTGTACGACTCGCGGGTGCAGGTCGGCTCGTAGACCCAGGCGCGGCCGACCTTCTCGCGGCGCAGCCAGCCCTTGGTGTGCAGGATGTCGGCGACCGTGTTGACGGTGGTGTACGCGACTGGGCGCTCGCGCTGCAGGTCGTCGACGACCTCGCGGACGGTGGCGGGGCGGGCCCAGGACCAGAGCCGGTCCATGATCTCGGCCTCCAGATCGCCGAATCCGCGCAGCACCCGTCCGCTCCTCTGCCGTCCCGCTGTTCTGGTCCTGCTGTTCCGCTGTCCCGCTGTCGTGGTCGCCGCCCATCGTACGGCCGCCGCCGTGCGGACGCGCAGGTGGGCGGGCGCCGGGACGTGGCCGGAAAAGTGTCCGAATCCGTGGAACCACCGCCCCCGCTTGTCCGACTGGTGGGCCGGATCCGATTGTCAGCTCGTCCAAGGAGTGCTCGCGCATGTGCGGAATCACCGGCTGGGTGTCCTTCCACCAGGACGTCCGCCACAGCGCCCCCGTCATCGAGGCGATGACCGCCACCATGACCCTGCGCGGCCCCGACGCCGGCGGTGTCTGGCTCGGCCGTCACGCCGCCCTCGGCCACCGGCGCCTCGCCGTCATCGACATCGAGGGCGGCGCCCAGCCCATGGCCGACCGCCCCGAGGAGCCGGCCGCCGTGCTCACCTACAGCGGCGAGGTCTACAACCACCACGCGCTGCGCACCGAACTGCGCGCCCGGGGCCACCGCTTCGAGACCCGCAGCGACACCGAGGTGGTGCTCCGCGCCTACCAGGAGTGGGGCGACGCCCTGGTCGACCGGCTGGAGGGCATGTACGCCTTCGCCGTCTGGGACGAGCGCGAGCAGCGGCTGCTGCTGGTCCGCGACCGGCTCGGCGTCAAGCCGCTGTTCTGGGCCGAGGTCGACGGCGGCCTGGTCTTCGGCTCCGAGCCCAAGGCGCTGTTCGCCCACCCCGGGGTCACTCCCACCGTCGACGCCGACGGCCTGCGCGAGGCCTACAGCCTGCTCTTCAACACCGGCCCCACGGTCTGGTCCGGGGTCCGCGAGGTCCACCCCGGCGGGCTGCTCGTCCTCGACCGCTCGGGCGTGCGCGAGCGCCGCTACTGGGAGCTCACCGCGCGCCCGCACGCCGACGACCTGGACGCCACCAAGGAGCGGATCGGCGAGCTGGTCAACCGCGCGGCCCGCGCCCAGCTGGAAGCGGACGTCCCGCTCTGCAGCCTGCTCTCCGGGGGCCTGGACTCCACCATCGTGACCGCCCTGGTCGCCGACGAACTGCGCGTCCAGGAGGGCCCGCAGGCCAAGCTGCGCTCCTACGCCGTCGACTACAGCGACCAGGCCGAGCAGTTCACCGGCGACGTGCTGCGCACCGGCCACGACACCCCGTACGCCGCCGAGGCCGGGGCGTTCATCGGCAGCGAGCACTCCACCGTGGTGCTCGACCCGCGCACCCTGCTGGACCTGGAGAACCGGCGGGCCGTCGTCGTCTCCCGGGACTCGCCGATCGGCGTCGGCGACATGGACACCTCGCTCTACCTGCTGTTCGGCGAGATCCGCAAGCACTCGACGGTCGCGCTCTCCGGCGAGGCGGCCGACGAGGTGTTCGGCGGCTACCCGTGGTTCCACAACCCCAAGGCGCTGGCCGCGCGGACCTTCCCCTGGCTGCTCGTCACCGGGGACGAGGCGGCCATGCCGATCAACCCGGAACTCGCCGCCCACCTGCGGATCGGCGAGTTCCGCGACGACACCTACGCCGCCTCGCTGGCCGCCGTCCCGCACGTCGAGGGCGAGAGCCCGGCCGAGCACCGGCAGCGCGAGATGCAGCACCTGTCGCTGACCCGCTGGCTGCGCCAGCTGCTGCACCGCAAGGACCGGCTGTCGATGGCCCAGGGCCTGGAGGTGCGGGTGCCGTACTGCGACCACCGGCTGGTCGAGTACGCGTTCAGCACGCCGTGGGCGATGAAGAACTACGACGGCCGGGAGAAGAGCCTGCTGCGCGCGGCCGGGCAGGGCATCGCCCCGGACTCGGTGCTCTGGCGGCCGAAGAACCACTACCCGGCCACCCACCACGCCGACTACAACAGCGGTCTGCAGCGGCTCGCGCGCGAGGCGCTGGACGCGCCGCACGTGCGGGACATCGCCGACGAGACGGTGATCAAGAGCAGCCTGGACACGCCGGCCGACCAGCTGGAGTGGGGCCACCGGCTGCGACTGGAGCGGGTCGTGGACCTCGCCCTCTGGCTGGACCACCACCGCCCGGCGCTCGCCGTCTGACCGTTCGTCCGCGCTCCCTTCCTCGCCGGCCCCGTTAGGCTGCCGGAGGAGCAGCCGGCCGGCGAGGAGGACGTGGATGCGCGGCGACCCCCGGCACGGTCCGCTGGTGCCGATGCTGCTGGTGCTGACGGTGGTGACCGGGCTGGTCGACGCGGTGAGCTATCTCGCGCTCGGGCACGTCTTCGTCGCCAACATGACCGGCAACGTGGTCTTCCTCGGCTTCGCCCTGGCCGGGGCGCCGGGCCTGTCCGCGACGGCCTCGCTCACCGCCCTCGCCGCCTTCCTGGCGGGCGCGCTGGCGGGTGGCCGGCTCGCCGAACGCCGGCCCGGCCACCGCGGGCGGCTGCTGGTCGCCACGGCGGGCGTGCAGTCGGTGCTGCTCGCCGCGTGCACCGCCTTCGCGGCGGCCTTCGGCCACACCGCCGATCCGGTGCGGTACCCGCTGATCGGCGTGCTGGGTGCCGCGATGGGCCTGCAGAACGCGGTTGTCCGCGCGCTCAAGGTGCCGGACCTGACGACCACCGTGCTGACCATGACGCTCACCGCCCTGGCCGCCGACCGCACCGGCGCCCGCCGGCTCGCCTCCGCCGCCTGGATGTTCGCGGGCGCCCTGCTCGGCGCCTTCCTCGTGCTCCACGCCACCGTCCCGGTCGCCCTCGCCACCGCCCTCGCCCTCCTCCTCACCGTCGCCGCCCTCACCCACCACGCCTCCCGCCACCCCACCACCCCCTGGCCCAACCCCTGAGCCCCGCTGTGCCCCAGCCAAATATGTAGACCGGTCTACTGACCATTGCCGCGCCCCTTGGAGTGGAAAGTCGGCCTGTCCGACTTTCCACTCCAAGGCGCCTGCCGAGGCTGGGGAATCTGTGGACTGGTCTACATATTCGCTGGCCAGGCGGAGCGGGTGTGGGTGGGGGTGGAGTGGGAAGTCGGCCTGTCCGACTTTCCACTCCGAGGTGCGCGCCCGGGGCTGGGGAATCTGTGGACCGGTCTACATATTCGCTGGGGGCGGGGCGGGTGGGCGTGCGTGAGGTGTGGGGCAGGAAGTCGGCCGGGCCGACTTCCTGCCCCAGGTGCGGGTGGGCGGGGCGTCAGGGGTGGGTGGTGCGGAAGGAGTCGAACTCGCTGCCGTACCAGCGGGTGGTGCGGCCCTGCGGGGTCATGCCGAGGCGGTGGCAGACGGCGGCGGAGCGGGTGTTGTCGGGGCGGACGACGGCGTAGATCTCGGTGAGGCCGTCGGCGAAGCCCTTGGCGAGGGCGGCGCGGGCGGCCTCGGTGGCGTAGCCGTGACCCCAGGAGTCGGGGTGGAGGTGCCAGCCGACCTCGACCTCGCCGTTCCCGGTGCCGTCCTCGTCCGGCAGCGGGAGGAGCATCACCGAGCCGACCACCACGCCGGTGTCCCGCCGCTCCAGCGCCCAGACGCCGTACCGGGGGTCGGCCGAGCGCCCGCGCCAGCGGTCGATCATGGCCGGCACCTCGTCGGGCGACGCCAGCGCCCGCGGCGTGGCGCCCAGCCACCGGGCGACCTCCCAGCGCGAGTACAGGTCGTACGCGCGCTCCGCGTCGGTGTGCTCCCAGAGACGGGCGGTCAGGCGGTCGGTGGTGAACAACGGTGCTCCTCGGATCATCGGACGTTCAGTCGTCCTGCGGCTGGCTGGCCCGCCCCCGCCCCGACCAGCGCGGCTCCCAGCGCGCCCAGGAACGTTCCCAGTCGCGGTCCGCGCGCCGGTCGAGCACCCGCAGCCGCAGCGCGAGCGCGCCGCCGATCAGCGCGGTCAGGGTGGCCGAACCGGCCAGCCCGGTGCAGACCGCGCCCACGGCCAGGCCGATCCGGGTGGCCGGAGCGGTGGCGGGCCGGCCGTCGTCGTCGACCCACAGGACGATGGTGGAGCCGCTGGCGGTGCTGCGCGGCGCCTCGACGGTACCGGTACGGGCGGCGCCGTCGGGCGTCGTCCAGGACACCGAGGTGTCGGTGCGCTTCTCGTAGCCGCCGCTCCAGCGGCCGGCACCGGTCTCCTCGGTGCGCAGCTTGCCGAGGACGAGCGCCTCGGTGCGGTGCAGCCGGCCGCGTTCGGCCTCGGCGGTGCGCCCGGCCGCGCGGTAGCCGAGGACGGCGGCGGTGACCACGCCGGCCAGGCCGACGAGCAGGGCGAGCCCGGCGACCAGCCAGGCCCGGCTGCGGGCCCGGTCGACGGGGCGGGCGATCGGTTCGTGGCGCTGGACGGTGCGGCGGCTGCCGAGGGCGCGGCGCAGCCGGCGGCCGGTGCGCCGGGGCAGGGACGCGGTGCGGGCCGAGCGGGGTGAGCTGGACACGATGCGTGCTCCTCACGGCTGTTGGCGTGCTTCGGCCCCGTCGGATTCCAATCTCTCCCGGCACCGGCCCCTCGCACAAGAGCCCGGTGGGTAGCCGGGAGGCGGGCCCTAAGCCCCTAACGGCAGGCCGGGACCGGGACGTTCGGCCCTCGGCGGGACGGGGGGCGAGGGGGCAGGCTGGGCTCCGGCCGCGTTCTCGTGCCGGGGACGCGGAGGCCCGGCCCGCTGTGGGGGCTCGCCGGGCCGCCGTGCAGAGCGGGGGGCGGGGTTGGGGCCGCCTCCCGCTCGCGGCGTTTGCTCATCCGGCTCCCGATCCACTGATCGACATCGCGTTTCACCAGGTCAGGGCCGTATTCTCGCCAGCTATACACTCGATGTATACCTCTGGTGTAGTGTCCTCCCCATGAGTGTTCCCCTGACCCTTCTCGGGCTGCTGGAGCGCGAGCCGAGCCACGGCTACGACCTCAAGCGCGACTACGACACCTTCTTCGGCCGCGGCAAACCCCTGCCGTACGGTCAGGTCTACGCCACCCTCGGCCGCCTGGCGCGCGACGGCAAGGTCGTGCCCGGCGAGGCCGAGCCCGGCGACGGGCCCGAGCGCAAGCGCTACGTCATCACCGAGGCCGGCGTGACCGAGTTCGAGCACTGGCTCGCCGAGCCCGTCGCGCCCGAACCCACCCTGCAGTCCGTGCTCTTCACCAAGGTCGTGCTGGCCCTGCTGCTCGGCCGCGACGCCGAGGCCTACCTCGACACCCAGCGCGCCGCCCACCTGCAACGGATGCGCGAGCTCACCGAACTGCGCCGCACCGGCCCGCTGGTCGACGCCCTGCTCGCCGACCACGGCCTCTTCCATCTGGAGGCGGACCTGCGGTGGATCGACCTGACCACCGCCCGCCTGGACGCCCTTGCCGCGGAGGTGCGCGCATGACCCCCCTGATCGAAGCCCGCGACGTCGAACTCTCCTTCGGCGAGACCCCGGCCCTGCGCGGTGCCAGCCTGGCCGCCGAGGCCGGCGAGGTGCTCGCCGTGATGGGCGCCAGCGGCTCCGGCAAGTCCACCCTGCTGCACTGCCTGGCCGGCATCCTGGTCCCGGACGCGGGCGAGGTGCTCTTCGAGGGCCGGCGGATCGACAACCTCGACGAGAACCGGCGCAGCGCCTTACGGCGTGACAGCTTCGGCTTCGTGTTCCAGTTCGGCCAGCTCGTCCCGGAACTGACGGCCGAGGAGAACATCGCCCTGCCGCTGCTGCTCTCCGGCGTCCGCCGGTCCGCCGCCCTCGCCGACGCCCGCCCGTGGTTCGCCCGGCTCGGCCTCGACGGCCTGGAGCGGCGCCGCTCCGGCGAGCTGTCGGGCGGACAGGCCCAGCGGGTCGCGCTCGCCCGCGGCCTGGTGACCCGCCCCCGGGTGCTGTTCGCCGACGAGCCGACCGGCGCGCTGGACTCGCTCACCGGCGAGCAGGTGATGGCCCTGATGGTCGCCGCCGCCCGAGACCAGGGCACCACCGTCGTCCTGGTCACCCACGAGCCCCGGGTCGCCGCCTACGCCGACCGCGAGGCCATCGTCCGCGACGGCCGGGCCCGCTCGCTCTCCACCGGCTACGCCCCCGGCGGCCCGGCGGCGGAACGGGTCGCCTCGTGATCGCCTTCGCCCTGCGCCTCGCCGTCAGCGGCGGCCGCCAGGCCGTCGTCCGGCTGCTCACCGTCGCCGCCGCGGCGGCCGTCGGGGTCGGCCTGCTGCTCTCCACGCTCGCCGCCGTCAACGCCGTCGGCGCCACCAACGAACGGATGCTCTGGGCCAACAGCGGGGCGAAGAGCCGCACCGAGACCGCCGACGTCGACCCGCTCTGGTGGCGCGACAACAGCCCGGAGTTCTACGACGGCAAGCGCCTCCTGTTCATCGAGGTCGCCGCCACCGGGCCGACCTCGCCCGTCCCGCCGGGCCTGGCGAAACTGCCCTCGGCGGGCGAGTACTACGCCTCGCCCGCCCTCGCCGAGCTGATCCGCGAGCGGCCGGCCGACCAACTGGCCTACCGCTTCCCCGGCCGGCTCACCGGCGAGATCGGCGACGCCGCGCTCGCCTCCCCGGACTCCCTGGTCCTGGTCGTCGGCCAGGATCCGGCGGCCCTCGCGGCCCGGCCGGGTGCCCACCGGATCACCGCCATCGCCACCGAACTCCCGGCGGACTGCCGGAGCGACTGCCCGGCCACCGGCACCCGAGGCGACGCCATGACCCTGATCCTCTCGGTGGTCGCGGGGGCTCTGCTCTTCCCCGTGGTGATCTTCATCGGCACCGCCACCCGACTCTCCGCCGCCACCCGCGAGCAGCGCTACGCCGCGATGCGCCTGGTCGGGGCGACGCCCCGGCAGATCACCGTGATCGCGGCCGCCGAGTCCACCCTGGCCGCCGTCGCCGGCACCGTCCTCGGCTTCGGGCTGTTCCTGGCGCTGCGCCCACTGGTGGCGACCGTCCCGTTCACCGGGGAGCGCTTCTTCGTCGAGGATCTCACCGTCACCGCGCCGCAGGCCCTGGCCGTGCTGCTCGGCGTCCCGCTGGCGGCCGCGGTGGCCGCCCGGCTCGCGCTGCGCCGGGTGACCGTCTCCCCGCTCGGCGTCAGCCGCCGGGCCACCCCCAAGCCGCCGACCGCCTGGCGGGTGGCGCCGCTGCTGGCGGGACTCGCCGAGCTCGCCTGGTTCGTCGGGCGCCGCCCCGCGACCACCAACGGGCAGACCGCCGCCTACCTGACCGGCTTCCTGGTGATCATGCTCGGCCTGGTGGTGGCCGGTCCCTGGCTGACCATGGCGGCCGCCCGCGCGGTCGCCGCCCGGACCAGCCGCCCGGCCACCCTGATCGCGGTCCGGAGGCTGGCGGACGACCCGAAGGCGGGGTTCCGCTCGGTGGCCGGCCTGATCCTGGCGCTGTTCGTCACCACCGCGACGGTCGCCATCATCGGCACCATCGACCACAACCGGGGCGTGCTCGCCGGCGACCCGCAGACCCGGGTCGCGGTGGAGCACGGCGCTCTGGCCGGCGAGCCGCCGATGGCCGCCGCCGTGCCGGAGCGGGTCCTGGCCGAAGTGAGGGCCGTCCCGGGCTTCCAGGGCCTGGCGGTCGTCCACGCCAACCCGGACGGCCTGGCCCGCGACCCCTCCGTACCGGCAGACTGGGCGGTGCCCGTGCTGGCGCTCTGCTCGGACCTCGCGCAGGTCCCGGTGGTCGGCCACTGCGCCCCCGGCGCCGAGGTGGCGGCCGTCGAGCCGTACGGCTTCCTGAGCCTCGAATCCCAGCAGTCCACCGAGTGGCCGACCGCGCCGATCACCGCCGAGGCCGCCGCCCGCCTGCCGGTGCAGTCGCTCTATGTGACGACCGACGGTTCGCCGGCCGCGATGGAGCGGGTACGCGCCCTGCTGAGCCGGTCCTTCCCGGAGCAGCACGCCCGGATGGTCGGGGACTGGGGCTCCGCGCAGCAGCAGATGCTCGCCGGCTGGCGGCAGCTGGCCGACGTCGTCCTGCTCACCACCCTGCCGATCGCCGGCTGCAGCCTCGCGGTCAGCGTGATGGCCGGCCTCTCCGACCGGCGCCGGCCGTTCGCGATGCTCCGGCTCACCGGGGCGCCGCTGGGCCTGCTGCGCCGGGTGATCGCACTGGAGAGCGCGCTGCCGCTGCTGGTGGTGGCCGCGATCGCGACCGGGACGGGCTTCGGCGCGGCGGCGATGTTCCTCAAGTCGCAGATGGACTACGACCTGGTCCCGCCGGGCGCGGTGTACTTCGGGCTGGTGCTGCTCGGGCTCGCGGTGTCGCTCGGCATCATCGCCTCCACGCTGCCGCTGCTCAGGCGGATCACCGGCCCGGAGGCGGCCCGCAACGGCTGACCTCACGGCCGAGCTCACGGCCGAGCTGACGGCCGACCCTTCGGGGCCGGTGACGGCCCGTCCGCGCGAACCCCGTCCCCGAGCGGCGGGGTTCGCGCGCGTCCGGCCCGAATTCCGGCGGATCGCCCTTCATCACACTTGTCCGGACAGTTCGCCATTGACGCTCCGGCTCCCTTGCGGAGCCAATGGGGAGGAGGTGAAGAGGACTTCCGAAAGCTATGTGACATGTGTAATGGTACTCACATCTCCCCACCGTGCGACGGAACAGCAATTGACCCCCCGTCGCCCCCGGTCCTCACCCCCACCGGCCGTACCCCAATGCGGCCGAACCAGGCCCGGAGGCCCCACGTGAGAACCGCACGCGTGTTACGACTCCCGCACCTCGCAAGACTTCTGATCCTCGCTCTCTCCTGTCTCCTGACGATCGGCCTGTTCACCCCGCGGAGCCAGGCCGCCCCCGTCGCAGCGCCCCCCTCCACCGCCCCGGCCGATCGCGGCGAACTCCCCCCGCCCGGCGCCGACAGCGAACTGTCGACGCACGACCACGGCGCGACGCCGGAGCCGGAGAACAGCGCTCCCGAGCTGCGTGCTTTCCAGGACTCCGACTCCGCCCCGGCCGAGGCCCCCACGCCCTCCGCCAGGACGCTCGGCCCGGACACGGAGGCCGAGGACGCCGCCGCCTGCAACCCGGCGTCCTTCTCCCGGACCGGCGCGGCCCTGGTCCGCCTCGTCAAGGCGGCGAGCCACGACTGCGTCGACGGGCTGTTCCGGATCCCGACCGAGTACGCGGCCGGGGCCTTCCGCGAGTCCCAGATGCTCACCGTCATCGACGCACTGCGCGAGAGCGCCCGCACCTACCAGGGCAACGACAGTGACGCGATCTCGCAGCTGATGTACTACGTGCAGGCCGGCTACGCGGTGCAGTGGGACAACAAGGAGCTGGTCGGCCCCTACGGCAAGCTGCCGGACGAGATCAAGACGGCCGTCCACACCTTCTTCGCCAACCCCCACGCGCTCGACGCCACCACGGCCAACGCCGTTCCGCTGGAGCACGCGACGGTGCTGGCCGACGTGCCCCGCAAGCCCGGTGACTACGTCGACGTCGTCAAGCAGGTCCTGAACGCCTACCAGCCGGAGACCTGGGACAATGCCAACCTGCTGCGGGCGGTCAACCCGCTCGCCAAGGTGCTGCACCGGGGCGTCTACGACAAGGACGCGGACTTCAAGAAGGCCGTCCTGGACGACCCGGGCCTCCTTGAGGCGCTGAACGGCTTCATCCTGCGTGCCAAGTCGCACTTGCTGGACACCGACCGCAACAACTCCCTCACCGTCTACCAGGCGATCGACGAGCTGACCCGGATCGCGGCCTTCGAGGAGATCGCCCCGCGGTCCCGCCCGTTGGTGAAGAACCTGGTCGACTCCGCCGGCATCACCGGGCCGAACTGGCCCCAGCGGGCCGCCGCCGCGGCCTCCATCCAGAAGTTCGACAACGGCGCCTGCGGCTACTTCGGCACCTGCGGCGACGCGCAGCGGTTCAAGGACGCCTACCTGCCGGTCCGGCACACCTGCAGCCCGACCCTGCGCATCCTCGGCCAGGACCTGACGGCCGCCCAGCTGGCCACCGCCTGCGCCAGCCTGAACGGTCAGGAATCCTTCTTCCACGCGGTCTCCCGGGACAGGGGCCCGGTCGCGGGCGACAACAACACGGCCCTGGAGGTCGTCGCCTTCGACTCCGACGTCCAGTACGTCCTGCTCGGCCGGGTGATCTTCGACACCGACACCAACAACGGCGGCATCTACCTGGAGGGTGACGACCCCTCCGCGCCGGGCAACCAGGCCCGCTTCCTCGCCTACGAGGAGCCCTCGCAGGGCGGGGGCTACGAGATCCGCAACCTCAACCACGAGTACACCCACTACCTCGACGCGCGCTTCAACCTCTGGGGCAACTTCTGGCAGGGCGGGGAGGGCAAGCTGATCTGGTGGACCGAGGGCCTCGCCGAGGTCGTCTCCACCTCGTACCACAAGCAGGTCAACCAGGCCGCGATCCAGGCGGCGGGGCGGCACACCTACCGACTGAGCGAGCTCTTCAAGACCGCCTACGGCGACCAGACCCGCGTCTACCAGTGGGGCTACCTGGCCGTGCGCTACATGCTGGAGCAGCACCGCGGCGACGTGGACGCCCTGCTCGCCAAGTGGCGCGCCGGTGACTGGAAGGGCTCCCTCGCCCTCACGGCCGCGATCGGCACCCGCTACGACGCCGACTTCGACCGCTGGCTGAGCGCCTGCGCCACCGGCGCCTGCGCCACCACGCCGGAGTTCCCGCAGTTGCAAGACGTGCGAGAGCGGCGACACCCGCGGGCTCGGCAAGAACTGCGTGCGCACC
This sequence comes from Kitasatospora sp. NPDC001527, assembly GCF_040298605.1. Lineage (NCBI taxonomy): Bacteria > Bacillati > Actinomycetota > Actinomycetes > Kitasatosporales > Streptomycetaceae > Kitasatospora > Kitasatospora sp. NPDC001527. The sequence goes on from NZ_JBEPAM010000004.1 coordinate 115,788, forward strand.
GGGGTCTCGGCGACCACCGGCAACTACGCGCACTTCTACCTCGACGTGCCGGCCGGCACCAAGCAGATCCGGGTGACCAGCAGCGGCGGCACCGGCAACGCCGACCTCTACTACCACTGGGGCAGCTGGGCGTACACCAACGCCTACGTCACGCGGTCGGCGGGGCCGGACAACTCCGAGACCCTGACCGTCACCAACCCGCCCGCCGGGTACGTGTTCTTCAGCCTCCAGGCCCAGCAGGGCTTCGGCGGGGTGACCGTCACCAGCGAGTTCTGACCGCAGGAGGTGCGTCCCGCCCCGACACCGGGGCGGGACTCACCCCTTGACGGGGTACGCGTGCGTCCCGGGCCGCGGCGCGCCGACGCCCAGCTCCGGCCGCCAGGCGCCGAGCACCAGCCCGGACGGGTAGAACATCGGCGACGGCAGCGCGTCCAGCGGCAGCCGCTCCCAACCGCCGCACGCGTGCGGCTCGGTGACCACGGCGGGCGCCAGACTGGGCGGGGCGAGCACCGCGGCGGTCAGCCGGGGGCGGCCCAGCTCGTGGTCCAGCAGCACCGCGAGCACCCGCATCTCCCCGGCGGGCAGCACGATCCCGGTCTCCTCGGCCAGTTCGCGCGCGGCGGTCCGCTCGAAGGACTCGCCGGGGTCGACCTTGCCGCCGGGCAGGCTCCAGGTCGGCGGCTCGCCCGCGGTGGTGCGGCGGCCGATCAGCACCCGGCCGTCGCCGGTGGGCACGATCACGCCGGCCCCGAGCATCGGTGCGGTGGTCACGTCGGTTCCTCCCTCTCGCCCGCCGGTTCCCGGCCGGGCCTACCAGGCGGCGCGCTCGAAGTCCTTCAGGAAGCAGCCGTAGAGGTCCTCGCCCTGCTCGCCGCGGACGATCGGGTCGTAGACCCGGGCCGCGCCGTCGACCAGGTCGAGCGGGGCGTGGAAGCCCTCGTCGGCCAGCCGCATCTTGTCCGGGTGCGGACGCTCGTCGGTGATCCAGCCGGTGTCGACGGCGGTCATCAGGATGCCGTCGGTCTGGAACATCTCCTGCGCGCTGGTGCGGGTGAGCATGTTCAGCGCGGCCTTGGCCATGTTGGTGTGCGGGTGGCCGGCGCCCTTGTAGCCGCGCTGGAACACGCCCTCCATCGCGGAGACGTTGACCACGTACTTGCGCCGCGACGCCGAGGCGGCCATCGCCGGGCGCAGCCGGCTGATCAGGATGAACGGCGCGGTGGAGTTGCACAGCTGGACCTCCAGCAGCTCCACCGGGCCGACCTCGCTGACGGTCTGCACCCAGCTGTTGGTGTCCGCGAGGTCGGGGACGAGGCCGCCGGCGTCGATGGCGGTGCCGGCCTGGATCCGCTCGGGCGTCGCCGAGCCGGTGACCAGGGCGAGCGAGGTGACGTCCTCGGCGGAGATCCGCTCGCCGTCGCCGGAGGCCTGGTGCGGCAGGGCGGGCAGGTCGACGCTGCCGCTGTTGAACCGGCCGATGGTGGTCGACTGCGGCAGCGCGCCGGCCGGCAGCGGCGCGGACTCGGCGGCGACCAGCTCGCGGTAGGACTCCGGCGGGCGGCGCACGGTCTGCGCGGCGTTGTTGATCAGGATGTCCAGCGGGCCGTCCGCGGCGACCTCGTCGGCGAGCGCCATCACCTGGGCCGGGTCGCGCAGGTCGATGCCGACGATCTTCAGCCGGTGCAGCCAGTCGGCGCTGTCCGGCATCGCGGTGAAGCGGCGGATCGCGTCGTTGGGGAAGCGGGTGGTGATGGTGGTGTGGGCGCCGTCGCGCAGCAGCATCAGCGCGATGTACATACCGATCTTGGCCCGGCCGCCGGTCAGCAGCGCGCGCTTGCCGGTGAGGTCGGCGCGGGCGTCCCGGCGGGCCCGGTTCCTGACCGCGCAGTCCTGGCAGAGGTTGTGGTAGAAGGCGTCGACCTCGACGTACCGCTGCTTGCAGATGTAGCAGGAGCGGGGGCGCTCCAGGATCCCGGCGATCTCGGTGGTGGTGACGGTGGTCAGGCCGAGGGCGCCGGCCGTCTCGTCGTCGATCCGGGTCGGGGCGCCGGTCGCGGTGCGCGCGGTGACCTCGCGGTCGTTGGCGGTCTTGCGGGCCCGGGTCTCCTGGCGGCGGCGCTGCTTCAGGGTCCGGAATATGCCGCCGACGGCCTGGCGGACGGTGATCGCGTCCGGGTGGTCGACGTGCAGTTCGTCGAGCTCGGCCAGCACCTCCAGGCAGAGCCGGAGCCGCTCGGGGTCGAGGCCGGGGCCGTAGTCGATCTCCTCGACGGACCCGGTGTCCGTGCCGTCCTGCCGCTGCCCCGCGTCCACGCCCGCCGTCATGCCTTCGCCGCTTTCCCGCTCGCCTCGCCGATCACGGCGTTCGCCGCGTTTACCGCGTGAATGCTACGGGAGCGGTCCGGGCCGGGGCGAAAAGCCGAGTATTTGGAGGATCCTCCAGGTCTACGCGCGGAGCTTCGATCATGGCTTGTGTGCAGCGCCAGCAATCGTGGTCGAACTGGCTTTTGGCGAACGGCTCACGGAGAATCGAACGTCGGGTGCAGGGGCGCCCGAGTGCGCCCTGCGGCCGTGCCGCACCCGCACCCGAGGTGTATTTTCTCCCAGCCAGAGAGCCCCCTTCATGCGCTTCCTGAACGACCTCATGCCCTCGTACGACCTCACGTACGACGACGTCTTCATGGTCCCCAGTCGATCCGCCGTGGGCTCCCGCCAGGGGGTCGACCTCTCCTCCAACGACGGCACCGGCACCACGATCCCGCTGGTCGTCGCCAACATGACCGCCATCGCCGGCCGCCGGATGGCCGAGACCGTCGCCCGCCGCGGCGGCCTGGTCGCCATCCCGCAGGACATCCCGACCGAGGTCATCGCCGAGGTCGTCGGCTGGGTCAAGCAGCGCCACCTGGTGCACGACACCGCCATCACCCTGGACCCCGGCGCCACCGTCGCCGAGGCGCTCTCGCTGCTGCCCAAGCGTGCCCACGGCGCGCTGGTGGTGGTCGAGGACGGCCGGCCGGTCGGCGTCGTCACCGACTCCGACTGCCAGGGCGTCGACCGCTTCACCTCGCTCTCCGAGGTGATGTCCCGCGAGCTGCTGCTGCTCGACGAGGACATCGACCCGCGGGACGCCTTCGACAAGCTGAGCGAGGGGCACCGCAAGCTGGCCCCGGTGGTGGACCGCGACGGCCGCCTGGTCGGCATCCTGACCCGCAGGAACGCGCTGCGCGCCACCCTCTACACCCCGGCCGTGGACGCCGCCGGCAAGCTGCGGATCGCCGCCACCGTCGGCATCAACGGCGACGTCGCGGGCAAGGCCAAGGCCCTGCTGGAGGCCGGCGCCGACGCGCTGGTGGTGGACACCGCGCACGGCCACCAGGAGTCGATGATCACCGCGCTGCGGGCCGTGCGCGGCCTGGACCCGCAGGTCCCGGTGGTCGCGGGCAACGTCGTCTCGGCGGCCGGCGTGCGCGACCTGGTCGAGGCGGGCGCCGACATCCTGAAGGTCGGTGTCGGCCCCGGCGCCATGTGCACCACCCGGATGATGACCGGCGTCGGCCGACCGCAGTTCTCGGCCGTTCTGGAGTGCGCCGCCGAGGCCCGCCGGCTCGGCAAGCACGTCTGGGCCGACGGCGGCGTGCGCCACCCTCGCGACGTCGCCATGGCGCTGGCCGCCGGCGCGTCCAATGTGATGATCGGCTCCTGGTTCGCCGGCACCTACGAGTCGCCGGGCGACCTGCAGACCACCGCCGACGGCCGGCAGTACAAGGAGTCCTTCGGCATGGCCTCCAAGCGGGCCGTGGGCAACCGCACCGCGCAGGACTCCGCGTACGACCGGGCCCGCAAGGCGCTGTTCGAGGAGGGCATCTCGCACTCCCGGATGTTCCTCGACCCGGCCCGCCCGGGCGTCGAGGACCTCATCGACTCCATCGTCGCGGGCGTGCGCAGCTCCTGCACCTACGCGGGCGCGGCCACCCTGGAGGAGTTCCACGAGAAGGCCGTGGTCGGCATCCAGAGCGCGGCCGGCTACGCCGAGGGCAAGCCGCTGCACTCCAGCTGGTCCTGAGCACCCCCGCGTCCGCCGGCCGGCCCGCTCCTCGCCCCGGGGAGCGGGCCGGCCGGCGCCGCGCCCAGCCCGAGCGGCAGCAGCAGCGCGCGGCCGAGCAACCCGACCGCGCCGTCCAGCGCCGTGCCGAACGCCGCGGCCGCCGACGGCCGCCCGCGCAGCTCCCAGAGCACCTGGGTCGAACCCCAGGCGGCCTCCCGCGCGGTGTCCACCGACCAGGCCCCGAGCCGGTGGGTCAGCGGCTCGAACCGCTCCAGCGCGTCCGGCCCCGGCATCAGCTGCTCCCGCACGGCCGCCTCCACCTCCGCCAGCAGGTCGTTGATCCGGCGGTAGTCGCCCGCGAGGTGGTCCGGCTCCCGCCCGAGCCGCCGGCAGGTGTCGACGACGGCGAGCGGCAGGTCGTGCTGGATGTGGGCGTTCATTCCGGCCAGCGCGAACTGCACCGGGTGCACCTGCGGGTGCGCGCGCAGCTCGAACAGCGGCCGCCAGCAGGCCGGCGGCCGGCGGCGCGCCGCGACCGCGTCCACGGCCCGCAGGTAGCGCCAGGCGAACACGGTGTCGAGCACGGCCATCGCGGCCGGGTCGGCGAACCCGTCCAGCCGGGACCGGACGGTCTGCGTGACGGTCAGGTACATCCGGTTGAAGACCGCCACCCCGTCGGCGGGCGGCAGCCCGGCCGCGATCGCCCGCAGCCGGCGCACCACCGCGTCGATGCCCCGGACCGCCGCCGTGCTCCGTGTGGACACCCCGACCATCCGTCACCCTCCGGCGCCGATCGTGCACTGATCGCATCATCGTGCCACGCCGGTCGGGCGAATCCTCAGCTCAACGCGTAGTCCAGCACGTACGTGTGCCGCCCCTCCTCGTCCACCTCCAGCTCGAACACCCCGGTGATCCCGGCCAGCTCGCCCGAGCCGGTGCCCTCGACCACCCGGATCGCCAGCCGCTCGCCGTGGCTGCCCGGCGCCGCGTGCTGCAGCACGAACGACCCCGGCCGCCCGTCCAGCGTGCCGGTGAACCGCTCCACCGCCGCGTACGCCGCCGGGCCGCCCGTGCCGTCCAGCACGGACAGCATCCGCACCACGCTCGACCCGGTCAGGCCGCCGGTGAACTCCTTGGTGATCCGCACCCGGCCGACCGTCGCCCCCGGCTGCTCGTCCGTCTCCTCCGGCTCGAACGCCGTCAGCTCGAACGCCCCGCTCGCCCTGCTCCCCATGGCACCGTCCCCTCGAACAGCCCGTGCGCCCGGCCCGTGCCGACCGCATCCCCACCCTCGCACGCCCCACCGACAACCGGCCCGGTGCGGCCTTGCCCGCCACCCTTCACCGCTCCCAGCGGATCGCCAGCGCGGCGGCGTCGTCGGCGAGACCGGCGGGCGCGACCCAGGCGGCGAGGTCGGCGAGGAGGGCGTCCAGCAGTTCCTCGGGGCCGGTGGCGGGCAGCAGGGGGAGGCGGGCGGGGAGGGGGTAGAAGGCGTCCGCCGCGTTGCGGGCCTCGGAGACCCCGTCGGTGTACAGCAGCAGCAGGTCGCCGGCGTGCGGCTCGACGGGGTCGGCCCGGTAGCCGCCGTCGCCGGCCAGGCCGAGCAGGCCGAGCGGCGGGGCGTGCCGGGCGGGGGCGAGCTCGATGACGCGGCCGGCGCGGCGCAGCAGCGGGTGCGGGTGCCCGCAGTTCACCAGCCGGGCGGCGCCGTCCGGCGGCACGCCGAGCAGCAGCGCGGTCGCGAACCGCCCGTCGGCCGGGCGGCCGGCCAGCGCGGCGTCGAGCCGTTCGGCGAGCCGGGCGAGGTCCGGCTCGGTGCGGGCGGAGGTGCGGAAGGCGCCGAGGACGTCCGCCGCGGTCTCGACGGCGGGCAGGCCGTGGCCCTGGACGTCGCCGAGCAGGATCCGGATGCCGTAGGGCGTGTCCGCCACCTCGTACAGGTCGCCCCCGATCCGCGCCTCGGCGGCGGCCGCGACGTACCGCACGGCGATCCGCAGCGGGCCGGCCCGTTCGGGCGGCGGGCGCAGCAGGGCCCGCTGGGCGGCCTCGGCGACGGTCCGGACCTGGAACAGCTCGCGCTCCCGGGCCGCGATCAGCACCACGTTGGCGGTGCTGGCGAGGGTGGCGGCGGTGATGGTGATCAGCGAGGCGAGGTGGACGGTGCCGGGCAGGTGGGTGTTGCCCTCCTCCAGCAGCCCGGCCACCACGATGGCCCCGGCCCCGGTGGCCAGCGGCACCCGGGCGCACCGGGTGGTCGCCCCGACCAGCACGGGCGCCACGGCGAGCACGGGGGAGAGGGTGGTGCCGGGCCCGGTGAACAGGTCCGCCAGCACGGCCCCGACGAGCAGCAGGAACGCGCCGTACAGCAGCAGCCGCGTCCGCCGGGGCAGCGGCGGCAGCGGCGCCGCACCGCCCTCGGACCCGTCACCACCCACGCCCACGCCCTCGCCTCCGCAGAACCCGCCCCCCGTCCACTCTCCACCGCCACCCACCCCACCGGCATCCCGGCGCCGGTCGCCCCGCCCGGGAGGACGTAGGGTGGCGGGCGAGATGAGACGTAGGAGTACGGCGCCGGCCTCGCCGCTTCCGCAGCGGTTCGGGGTGGATCCGGTGCACCTGCGGCTGCCCGTGGTGGGCGGGCCGTGGGGGACGGTGCGGGCGTATCTGGAGGAGCGGCTGCCGGCGGTCGCGGCGGGGCGGGTGGACGCGCTGCTGCGGGCCGGTGGGGTGGTCGGCGAGGACGGGCGGGCCGTCGGGCCGGCGGAGCCGTTCCGGCCTGGGGCGCACCTATGGTTCCACCGGGAGCTGCCGCCGGAGGTGCCGGTCCCCTTCGAGCTGGAGGTGCTGCACCGGGACGAGCACCTGGTGGTCGTCGACAAGCCGCACTTCCTGGCCACCACCCCGCGCGGACGGCACGTCGTGGAGACGGCGCTCTCCCGGCTGCGGCACGCGCTGGAGCTGCCCGCGCTGAGCCCGGCGCACCGGCTGGACCGGCTGACGGCGGGGCTGGCGATGTTCGTGGTCCGGCCGCAGGACCGGGGGGCCTACCAGACGCTGTTCCGGGACCGGCTGGTCCGCAAGGAGTACCGGGCGGTGGCGGCGTACGACCCGGCGGTGGAGCTGCCCCGCACGGTGCGCAGCCACATCGTCAAGGAGCGCGGGCGGATCGACGCCCACGAGCTCGACGAGCCGCCGAACAGCGAGAGCCGGATCGAGCTGCTGGAACGGCGGGACGGGCTGGGCCGCTACCTGCTGCGGCCGGCGACGGGGCGCACCCACCAGCTGCGGCTGCACATGAGCGGCCTGGGCCTGCCGATCCTGGGCGACCCGGTGTACCCGGTGGTGCTGCCGGAGCCGGCCCCGGACGACTTCGGCCGCCCGCTCCAGCTGCTCTCCGCGGTGCTGGAGTTCACCGACCCGCTGACCGGCCGCCGGCGCCGCTTCGAGAGCCGCCGGACGCTGGCGGCCTGGACGGACCACGCTTCCTGGTGAACCCCGGTGGTCCTGGTGATCCCCGGCTAGCGGCCCGCCGTGCCCGGGGGCAGCTCCAGCTCGAACCAGACCACCTTCCCCTCCGGCGTCCGCCGGCTGCCCCAGCGGTGGGCGAGCTCGTTCACCAGGTGGATGCCGCGCCCGCCCTCGTCCTCCTCGTGGGCGCGCCGGATCCGGGGGGTGGCGATGTCCTGGTCGGCCACCTCCACGGTGAGCGTGCGGTTGCAGAACAGCCGCAGCTGGGTGGGCGATCCGGCGTGCACCAGGGCGTTGGTGATCAGTTCGCTGGTGAGCAGCTCGGCGCAGTCGGCGAGGGACTCCAGCCCCCACCCGGTGAGCGTCTCCCGGGTGAAGCGGCGCGAGTGGGCGACCATCGCGTGGTCGCCGCCGAGCGGGAGGGTGGCGATCCGGTCCGAACCGGCCGGTCTGGCCTGCGCCATGATGACGGCGATGTCGTCCTCGCTGGTGCGGCCGGTGAGTTCGGTGAGCACGGCGTCGCAGGTCTGCTCCAGCGAGCCGTGCCGGTCGGCGACGGTGCGGCAGAGCAGCTCCAGCCCCTCGTCGAGGTCGCGGCCGCGCCGCTCGACCAGGCCGTCGGTGTAGACGGTCAGGATGCCCTCCTCGGGGAGGGTGAACTCGACGCTCTCGAAGGCCACTCCGCCGACCCCGAGCGGCGCGCCGGGCGGCAGTTCGACCAGGTGGGCGTTGCCCTCGGTGTCGGCCACCACCGGCGGCAGGTGGCCCGCGCAGGCGGCGGTGCAGCGCCGGCCGACGGGGTCGTAGACCACGCAGATGCAGGTGGCGAACTGGCCCTCGCCGAGCGCCGTGGTGGCCTCGTCCAGCCGTTGCAGCACCCGGTCGGGGGCGATCTCCAGGGTGATCAGCGTCCTTGCCACGGTGCGGAGCTGGCCCATCGTCGCGGCGGCCCGGATGCCGTGGCCCATCACGTCGCCGACGACCAGGGCGACCCGGCCGGAGGAGAGCGGCACGACGTCGAACCAGTCGCCGCCGACCTCGCTGACCACGCTGCTCGGCAGGTACCGGTAGGCGATCTCCAGCCCCAGCGTGCGGTGGATCTCCTGCGGCAGCAGGCTGCGCTGCAGGGTGAGCGCGGTCTCCCGCTCCCGCCGGTAGAGCCGGCCGTTGTCGATGGCCAGCGCGGTCCGGGCGACCAGTTCCTCGGCCAGCGCGCGGTCCGCCGGCCCGAACGGCACCGGGTTGCGGTTGCGGACGAACTCCGCGCCGCCGAGCACCAGTCCGCGCGCCAGCAGCGGCACCATCAGGTACGAGTGCACCCCGGCTTCCAGGCTCGGCTGCACCCGGTCCGGCGAGGCCACGATCCGCCGCAGCGCCGCCTCGTCCACCTCCGAGACCAGGATCGACCGGCCGGTGCGCAGGCTCTGCGCGTACACCTGCGCCGACTGCGAGGTCTCCCCGATCGCGTCGGCGGCGTCCGACATCCGGCCGAGCTCGTCCAGTTCGCCGACCGCCACCGCCCGCATCAGCACCGAGCCGTCGGGCGGCACCGGCGCCGGGTCCTCGCCGTCCAGCACCGTCTCGCGCAGGTCGACGGTCACGAAGTCGGCGAACCGCGGGATCACCACCTCGACCAACTCGTGGGCGGTGCGGTGGAGATCGAGCGTGGTACCGATCCGGCCGGACGCCTCGTTGAGCAGCGACAGCCGCTGCTGCGCGGCCCACGCCTCGTCGAGCGCCCGTTGCCGGGCGGCCGCGGCGTCCCGCTCCCGGGTGAACAGCAGCGCGTTGTCGATCGACACGGCCGCCCGCACCGCCAACTCCCCGGCCAGCGCCAGGTCGTCCTCCTCGTACGGGTGCTCCGAGACGGTCCGGTAGAACGCGGCGACGCCGACCGGCGACCCGCGCGCGATCAGCGGCACCACCATGAACGAGCGGACGTTCTGCTCGCGCGCCGCCGCCATGCGCACCGGGTCGTCCCGGAACCAGGCCAGCCCGGCCGCGTCCATCCGCGGCACCAGCACCGGGGCGCGGTGCGCGAGCGCCCAGGCGTAGGGAGTGGTGGCGACGAAGCGGTGCACCCCGCCGGTCCGGTCGATCGGGCGCAGCGTCGAGCGCCGCGCCGTGTGGAAGGCCATCCGCCGCAGCAGCGCCGAACCGTCGGCCGACGGGCGGGCCTCGCGCTCACCGCGCACCAGGTCGTCCAGGACCTCGACGACCACCGTGTCGGCCAGCCGCGGCGTCGCCACCTCGGCCAGCTCCTGGGCCGTCTGCGCGAGGTCGAGCGTGGTGCCGATCCGGGTGGAGGCCTCGTTGACCACCGCCAGGCGCTCCTGCGCGGCCTTCGCCTCGCGCAGCGCCTGCTGGCGGGCCAGCACGGTCCGGTGCTGGCGCAGGTAGAGCCGGGCGTTGTCGATGGCGACCGCGGCCCGGGAGGCCAGTTCGTCGCCGAGCGTGATGTCCGCCTCGGCGAAGGACTCCCGCTCGCCGCGCCGGGAGTAGACCACCATGCCGAGCGTGGTGCCGCGCGCCACCAGTGGGGTGATCCGCACCGAGCGCGGACGGTCGCCGAGGAACGCCTGCCGGCGGCTCTCGCTGATCGTCTCGCTCAGCGGCGGCAGTTCCCAGGACGGCACCACCACCGTCCGTCCGGTGGCCAGCGCCCGGGCGTAGGGGGAGTCCGGCGCCAGCTCGTGGACGGTGTCCACCGGCAGCGACTCCGCCGGGTAGAGCGGGTCGGCGGTGGCCAGCGCCAGCCGGCGCACCCGCAGCGGAGCGGCCGGGTCCGGCGGCTCGACGTTGCGGTCGGCGACCAGCGCCTCCAGCGCGAAGACGCCGCTGATGTCGGCGACCTTGGGCACCATCGCGTCGGCCAGCTCCCGGGCGGTCTGCCGCAGGTCCAGGGTGGTGCCGATGGAGGCCGTGGCCTCGGCCAGCAGGGCGAGCCGTTCCTGGGCGCGGGCGGCCCTGGTCTCGGCCTGGAAGCGCTCGGTGACGTCGACGACCGTCGAGCTCACCCCGAGGATCCGCCCGCCCTGGTCCTCCAGCCGGAAGTAGGACGCCGACCAGGCGTGGTCGTGCGACGGGTCGCCCGGTGTGCGGCCGTGCGAGCGGATGTCCACCACCGGCTCGCCGGTCTCCAGCACCCGGCGCATCACGGCCTCGCTCTCCGCGCCGTTGATGCCGGGCAGCAGCTCGGTCAGCCGCCGCCCGAGGTGCTGCTCCACCGACAGCCCGTTGATCCTGGCCAGCGCCGCGTTGAGCCGCACGAAGGCGAGGCGGGTGTCGTAGACGCTCATGCCGACCGGGGCCTGGGTGAAGAAGCCGTCCAGCACGGCCAGGTCCGCCTGGATCCGGCGCAGCGTCGTCACGTCGGAGGCCACCGCCAGCACCAGCGGGCTGCCGCCCGGGCCGGTGATCGGGTGGGTGCGGAACTCCAGGTTGACGTGGTGGCCGTCGCGGTGGCGCACCGGGAAGACGCCGGACCAGCCGCGGCCGTCCAGGATCTCCTGGAACAGCTCCAGCACCTCGGGGCGCCGCTCGTCGGAGGCCAGCAGCTGTACGGCCCGCTCGCCGATCGCCTCCTCCGCGGAGTAGCCGAGCAGGGCCTCGGCGTCGCTGCTCCAGTGCAGGATCCGGCCGTCGGCCTCGATCAGGGCGGTGGCGATCGGCACCATCAGCAGGGCCTCCGGACCGTCGGCGCGTCCGGGCCCGGCGGCCTCGCGCCGCTCATTCACCATGCTCGGTCACCATGGCCAGCACCGCCCGGAGCTCGTCGCCCACCCAGCCCTGCCATCTTCCCACGCGCCCCGCCACCCCCGCGCGGCACACCGCCCCGGGCGGCGGCGCACGGGGCGGCGGGCGGCTACCCGTGGGCGGTCTGCAGGGCGCGCAACAGCTGGACGCCGGGGGTGTCGACGGAGCGGCGGCCGTTGGCCAGCACGATCACCGCGACCTGCTTCTCCGGGTCGAAGGCCGTGAACGAGCGGTAGCCGCCGGTCCCGCCGTTGTGCCAGATCCGCAGGTGACCGCCCTGGCGGGCGTGCAGCCGGTCGCCCAGCCAGCCGAGGTGCATCCAGGCGAACGGGTTCACCCGGTGCCGCACCTCGCGGGTCAGCGCGATGGCGGGTCCGAGCGGCGAGCCGTCGCCGTCGCCGGCCGCCAGCTGGGCCTGGAGGAGGACGGCCAGGTCGGCGGCGGTGGACTTGAGCGCGCCCGCCCCCGCGAGGCCGGCGAGGTTCCAGCCCGGCACCGGCCGGCCGCCCGCGGTGTGGCCCGGGGCGAGCCGCGCCGCCTGCCGCTCGTCGGGCACGAGGACCGTGTCGGTGAGCCCGAGCGGCTCGCAGACCTCCCGCCGGACCAGCTCCCCGTACTCCAGGCCCGCCCGGTGCGCCAGGGCGAGGCCGAGCAGTCCGGCGCCGAGGTTGGAGTAGCGGAAGCTGCGCCCGGGCGCGGCCCGCACCTTGGTCCGCCCGAGGCTCGCGAGCAGCCACTCGGGGGTGCAGTGCGCGTACGGGTCGGGCTTGTTGGGGGTGAGCAGGGAGGGCAGCAGCATGCCGGCGGGCAGCCGCGGCAGGCCGGAGGTGTGGGTCGCCAGGTGCCGCAGCGCGAACGGCTGCGCCCCCTTGGCGGGGACGGCGACACCGGGCGGGAGCGCGTCGGCGAGGACGTCCGCGAGCGGTTCGTCCAGGCTGACGGTGCCCGCCAGGGTCAGCCGGGCGAGGGCGAGCGAGGTGAAGACCTTGGTCACCGAGCCGATCTCGAACATCGTGTCCGGACCGGGCACCCCGCCGGTGGGGCCGGGGCCGGTGCGCCCGGCGCCGCGGATCTCCACCGCGCCGCGGGCGAGGCCGGCGACCACCGCGCCGACCTGTTGGCCGGCGAGGCGGTCGGCGGTCTGCTGGACGAGGCTGCCAAGATCGTTCATGGCCCCGAGCCTAGGAGCGGCGGGGGGCGGCGGCGTCCACCGTGGCGACGATTTCGCGGCCGGCCCGCTCGTCCCCCGGAGGTACGGGGGACGAGCGGGGCGCGGTCGCGTCGGGTGCCCGCGTCAGCAGCTCAGGTTGTTGCCCGGCACGGTGCCGAGCAGCTGGGTGAAGCGCTGGTAGGCGTTGATCCGGCTCTGCACCTGGGCGGGGTTGCCGCCGTTGCACTCCAGCGAGCCGTTGATGCTGCGGATGGTCTCGCCGAAGCCGTAGCCGTTGACGATCGCGTTGTGCGGGGTCATGGTGCCGGGGCCGTTCTGGGTGTTCCAGTACCAGAGCGCGGTCTTCCAGGCGACGGCCGGGTCGGTCTGCACCAGGTTGGGGTTGCGCAGCAGGTCGATGCCGAGGGCGTCGCCGGCGGCCTTGTAGTTGTAGTTCCAGCTCAGCTGGATCGGGCCGCGGCCGTAGTACGCGGCCTGGCCGGCCGGGCAGCCGTAGGACTTCGAGCTGTCGCAGTAGTGGGGGTAGTTGGCGGTGTTCTGCTCGACGACGTAGACCAGCGCGCCGGTCTCGTGGTTGACGTTGGCGAGGAAGGCGGCGGCCTCCTGCTTGCGGACGGTGTCGGTGCCGGTGGCCGCGAAGGCGGGGTAGGCGGCGAGGGCGTCGATCAGGCCCTGGTAGGTGTAGAAGGGGTTCCGGTTCGGGAACATCTGGTCGAACTGGGCCTGGCTGACCGGGAATCCGCCCGGGTTCGGGGTGGCGGTCGGCGTCGGCGTGACGGTGGGCGTGACGGTCGGCGTCGGGGTCGTCGTCGGACCGGTGCCGCAGGTGCCCTGGTCGGACCAGACGCCGGAGCCGCCGGTGCTCGGCGGCTCGTTCTGGGTCCACCACTTGGCGAGCCAGTTGTGGCCGTTGTAGGAGACGGCGGCGCCGCCGGTGTAGACGGCCGAGGAGGCCCAGGGCGTGGCGCAGACGGCGGCGCTGGCGTTGGCCGCGGGCAGCAGCAGGACCACCGCCAGCGCCGTGGCGACGGCGGAGAGCAGTGCGAGCAGGCGTTTCGTGGACACTTGATCACCCCTTGTGCGGTGTGGGGCCGCACGGTCGTGGAGGTAGGGACGTCGGGGCAGGGGAGCCGGGCCCCGCGGGTGGCGGCACGTCGTGGGGGGACGGTCCGGCCGGGGCGGGGGTGCGGGGCTGACCCAGACTCAAGCGGAGTGGTCTATACCTGTCAAGGGGTTTCGGGCAAACGGCGCGCGGCGCGAACGGCGCGCCGGCGGCCGTGTCATGGTCAGGTCTCTCCATCTGGAAGGATGGCCGGGTGGACGAGACCCCCGATCCCGCCCCCCGTTCCGGGCCGGGCGCACCGATCCGCTCCGGCATCCCGGAGCACGGCCGGGTGCCCAAGTACTACGCCGTCAAGGGCCAGTTGGAGGCGCTGCTCGACGAACTCGGCGAGGGCGGCGTGCTGCCGACCGAGCGCGACCTCGCGGCCCGCTTCGAGGTGGCCCGCGAGACGCTCCGCCAGGCCCTGCGCGAACTGCTGCTCCAGGGCCGGATCCGGCGGCGCGGACGCAGCACCGTGGTGGCCGGCCCCAAGCTGGAGCAGCCGCTCTCGCTCGCCAGCTACACCGAGGGCGTGCGGCGCCAGGGGAGGGTCCCCGGGCGCACCCTGATCGGGCTGGAGCGGCTCGGCGCCGACCCGCAGCTGGCCGGGCAGCTGGGGATCGCCCCGGGCGATCCGGTCTGGCACCTGGAGCGGGTGCTGCTCGCGGACGGCGAGCGGGTGGGTCTGGAGAGCACCTACCTGGCGGTCGGCCGGGTCCCGGCGCTGGACGCGGAGTTCGACCCGGGCTCCTCGCTGTACGCCTATCTCGCCGAGAGGGCGGGCATCGGCTTCGGCGCCGCGGACGAGCGGATCGAGACGGTGCTGGCGACCCCGCGCGAGGCCCTGCTGATCGGTACGCCGCCGGCGCTGCCGATGCTGCTGCTGCACCGGCTGACCCGGGACACCGAGGACCGTCCGGTGGAGCGGGTGCGCTCGCTCTACCGGGGCGACCGGTTCAGCTTCACCACCCGCCTCGGGGCGGACTGACGCGCCCGCCCGGGTCCTTCCGCGCCTCCATCATGATCACGAAAAGATAACGGGTCTGGACCGAATTCGGGCGTTGTTCACACCCGGGCCGGCGGCCGGGCCACCCCCGTCCACCCGTCGATCCGACCGTGGTCACCGCCCCCTTCCGCGCCATGACGCAGCATCAGGAGGACGACGTGACCCCGCAGCACCCCGCCGCCGACCACGGGCACACCCCCACCGGCGGCCACGGCGGCTCCAGCTGGGAGGAGCGGCAGACCTTCGTGATCGCCAACGGCTCGGCGATCCCGGCCCTCGTCCCCGACGCCTTCGACGCGCTGCGCCCGCAGCTCACCGGCCGGGTCGACGAGACCGGCATCGCCGCCGGCGTCCTCGGCTTCACCCACACCCCGCCGGCCGGCTGGTCGGTCGACAACTCGGCGATGGGCACCGGCGGCGTCGGCGAGTGGCGCGGCTGGTCCTTCACCACCGACGAGTTCTGGACCAAGACCCAGCGCGACCAGAACCGCGAGCTGAACGTCCGCTCCCGGGGCGTCTTCGCCGTCGCCGACTCCGACGAGTGGGCCGACAAGGCCTTCCAGGGCGGCTACGACTCCACCCTGGTCAGCCCCGAGTACCCGGTGGCGGGGCGCGGCACCGTTCCGGTCGCCTTCACCACCTTCTACCGCCCCGAGGGCGCGCAGAGCGCCCGGGTGCTCGCCGTCTGGGACGGCGGCGCGCCGGTCGAGGTGAAGAGCTACACCACCGACACCAACGGCCGCCAGCGCCTCGACCTGGCCGTCCCGGCGGGCGCGGGCCGGCTGCGGCTGCGGTTCCGGTACACCGGGAGCAACAACTGGTACTGGGTGCTGGACGACGTCCGGGTCGGCTGACGGAGCACTACCCCTCGGACGGGGCGAGCGCGGCCCGCAGCCGCTCGGCGACCAGCGCCGCGCCCGCCTCGTCGGGGTACGTCCGGCGCGGCCAGAAGAAGCCGCGCAGCCCGTCCTTCGGATTGCGCGGCACCACGTGGACGTGCAGGTGCGGCACCGACTGGCTGATCCGGTTGTTCGCCGCGACGAAGCTGCCCGCCGCGCCCAGCCCGCGCTCCACGGCCGCCGCCACCCGCTGCACCCGCAGGAAGAACGGGCCGACCTGCGCCGCCGGCAGGTCCGCCAGGGTGCGGTGGTGGGCGCGCGGCACCACCAGCACATGGCCCGGGAAGAGCGGCCTGCGGTCCAGGAAGGCCACCGCCGCCTCGTCGTCCAGCACCCGGTGCGCGGGCTCCGTGCCCGCCACCACCGCACAGAAGACGCAGTCCATCCGTCCATTCAACCGGCCCGCCGCGCCCCCGGCATCCGCTCGGCGGGAGGCCGCCGGGAGGTCACCCGGGCGGACCCCGAGCGGGTGCGCTCCGGTGCCGTCGGGGCGCACCGTGCAGGTGGGGCGCGCGGCGCGTCCCGTCGACGAGGAGGTGGCCCGGATGGCGGGCAAGTTCGAGGTGTACGAGGACGCCGGAGGCAAGTACCGGTTCCGGCTCAAGGCGGGCAACGGCGAGATCGTCGCGACCGGCCAGGGGTACGCGAGCAAGGACGCCGCCCACAAGGGCGTCGAGGCCGTCCAGCGGGCGGCGGACGGCGCGAGCGTGGTGGACGTGAAGCCCAAGGCCGCGGCCTGAGGGCCGGGTGCGGCGGCGGGGCCGGCCCCGGGCGACAGTCGTGTCCGGGGCCGGCCCCGCCGCCGCACCCACCGCCCGCCGGTACCCGGTGGAGCTACTCGTAGCGGTGGAGCAGCGCCTCCCGCTCGTTCCGCTCGATCGCCTCGATGGTCAGCGCCGGGTCCGCCAGGTGCGAGAGGGTGACCTCGGCGGAACTCGGCTGGGCGTCCGCGGCGAGCCAGTTCTCCGGCTTCCACGCCGAGCCGCGCAGGAACGCCTTCGGGCAGTGCGCGTAGACCTCCTCGACCGCCACCACGATGGCGCTGCGCGGCGGCTTGCCGACCGCCGTCAGCTGCTCCAGCAGCCGCGGGTCGGTGGACACGCAGGCCCGCCCGTTGACCCGCAGCGTGGTGTCCCGGCCCGGCACCACGAAGAGCAGCCCGACCCGGCCGGTCTCGACGACGTTGTGCAGGGTGTCCAGCCGCTTGTTCCCGGTCGCGTCCGGGATCGCCAGGGTGAACTCGTCGAGCACCGACACCAGTCCGGGCGGCCCGCCGCGCGGCGACACGTCGCAGCGCCCGGCGGCGTCCGCGCTGGCCACCAGGACCAGCGAGGAGCAGCCGATCAACTGCCGGGCGACGTCGTGGACGCGGTCCACCTGCTTGCGGCGCGCGTGCTCGCCCGGCTGCTCGTAGACGTCCCGCAGCCGCGCGGTGTCGCGCACGGCGTCCGCGCTGAGGGCGGCGAAGAGGCCGGACGGGCCCTGCGGCCCGGGAGTTGACGGAACGGCGGTCCCCGGTGTGCTGGTCATACCGGTAAACGTAACGGAGGCCTCCGCGGCCGGACCGGGCAGGGGCGCCGGGCCCCGGGCGCCGGGCCCCGGACGCCGGCCGGACGGCCCGGGCCGTCAGACCGTGAGCGGAACGGGGTGCACCTCGTCCGCGGGGTGCCCGCTGCGCTCGTGGACCCGCTGCACGGCCTCCTTCGAGGGCGCCTCGGAGAGGCAGTAGACGACGCCCGCCTCCGGATCGGCCCACGCCTGCTCGAACCGCACGCCCTCGTCGGCCTGGATGTCCAGGTCGGCCTGGTGCGCCATGCGCAGCTGCTCCTCGGTGATGCCGGCCATCCCGTGGTGGACGTCCATGAACTTGGCCATCGCCCTCGCACCTCCTGGGGCCGGGGCCCGCGCCCGGCCCGAACCCGCCCCTCCCACCAGCTTGCGCCCCCGCGCACCGGCGCGCATTCCCGCCGCCGCCGTGAAACAGCCCACAGCCGGGGCCTCTCCCGGCGCCCGCCCGGCCGTGGCAGAATGACCGCAGCAGTAGCAGTGACGTTCAGCGCACTCCGGGGTCGGTGAAAATCCGAACCGGCGGTTACAGTCCGCGACCCGTCCGCAGCCAGCGGCCGGTTGACCAGGTGAAATTCCTGGACCGACGGTTAAAGTCCGGATGGGAGGCGTGCGCGGCGGACGAGTGAGCAAGGCCCGTGGTCCCCCGGTGGACCGCGGAGGTGTGGACGGCGACGGTCGAGGGATCCCCTTCTCCGGCGTCCGGTGCGGCAGCGGCCCGGCGACGGGCCCCGGTGCCGTCCGGCGAGCCGTGCAGCCCTGCGCCCGTCCGTGTCATCTCCCGTGCCACACCCCGGAGTCCGCGCCCCAAGCGCGAGGAGAACCCGGGTGTTCACCGGCATCATCGAAGAGCTCGGCGAGGTCGTGTCGATCGAGGAGATCGGCGACTCCTCGCGGATCCGCCTGCGCGGCCCGGTCGTCTGTGAGGGCGCGCGCCACGGCGATTCCATCGCGGTCAACGGCGTCTGCCTGACCGTCGTCGACACCCCCGACCAACTGGCGGCCGGTACCGGCGAGTTCAGCGCCGACGTGATGGCCGAGACGCTGCACCGTTCCAGCCTGGGCGAGCTGAAGCCCGGCTCGCCGGTCAACCTGGAGCGCGCCATGGCGCTCGGCGCCCGGCTCGGCGGACACCTGGTGCAGGGTCATGTCGACGCCACCGGGCGGCTGTTGAGCCGCGAGCCGGGGGAGCGCGACGCCGCCGGCGAACTCCGCTGGGAGGTGCTGCGCTTCTCGCTGCCGGAGTCCATCACCCGCTACCTGGTGGAGAAGGGCTCGATCACCGTCGACGGCGTCAGCCTCACCGTGGTCGAGGCCGCCCGCGACAGCTTCACCGTCAGCCTCATCCCGGCCACCCTCGCGCTGACCACGCTCGGCACCAGGGCCGTCGGCGAGAGCGTCAACCTGGAGGTGGACGTCCTCGCCAAGTACGTGGAGCGGCTGCTGGAGTCCCGCACCCTGCCCCAGGCGGCCCCGACCGACCCGGCGACCGGCGGGGAGGAGCGGTGAACTGGCTCAACGGTGACGCCTTCACGGTGTTCGGCCAGCACGTGAAGTGGGCCGACATGATCGGCAACCTGTTCGGCATGGCCGGACTCGCCCTCGGCTGGCGCCGGTCGGTCTGGAGCTGGCCGGTCCAACTGGCCTCCGGCGCCGTCCTGATCACCGCCTACCTGGCCGGCGACGTGCCCGGCATGGTCGGCAAGCAGCTGATCGTCATCGCCGCCGCCGCCTGGGGCTGGACGCAGTGGCGGCGCGGCCGGCAGAGCGCCGGCGAGGTCGCCGTCCGGTTCGCCACCTGGCGCGAACGCGCCGCGCTCGCCGCCGGCACGGCCGCCTGCACCGCCCTGGTGGCCTGGGCCTTCCTGACGATCCCCGCGCTCGGCTCGTGGAGCCCGTGGGCGGACGCCTACATCTTCGTCGGCACCCTCGCCGCCATGGTCGCCCAGGCCCGCGGCTGGGTGGAGTTCTGGTTCGCCTGGATCGCCGTCGACCTGGTCGGCGTGCCGCTCGCCTTCAACTCCGGCTACACCTTCTCCGGCCTCACCTACTCCGTCTACTTCGTCCTGGTCCTGCTCGGGCTGCGCTCGTGGTGGCTCAGCAGCCGAGCGCCGCGCCCCGTGTCCACCACCGTCCCGCAGGGAGCAACGGCATGACCGACAACCCGTCCGGCGAACTCGTCCTCGACCCGGTCGAGCGGGCGATCGCCGACATCGCGCTCGGCCGCGCGGTGATCGTCGTCGACGACGAGGACCGCGAGAACGAGGGCGACATCGTCTTCGCGGCCTCCGCCGCCACCGCCGAGCTGATGGCCTTCACCATCCGCTACAGCTCCGGCGTGATCTGCGCCCCGATGACCGGCGCCGAACTGGACCGGCTCAGGCTCCCCCCGATGACCCAGGTCAACGAGGACCGCAAGGGCACCGCCTACACCGTCTCGGTGGACGCCCGCGAAGGGGTCGACACCGGCATCTCGGCCGCCGACCGGGCCCGCACGGTGCGCCTGCTCGCCTCGCCCGGCACCGGGCCCGGCGACCTCGCCCGCCCCGGCCACGTCTTCCCGCTGCGCGCCGTCGAGGGCGGCGTGCTGGTGCGCCCCGGCCACACCGAGGCCGCCGTCGACCTGGCCCGGCTGGCCGGACTGCCGCCGGCCGGCGCGATCGCCGAGGTGGTCAACGACGACGGCACCATGGCCCGGCTGCCCGAGCTGGTCGCCTTCGCCCGCGCGCACAACCTGGCGATCATCTCCATCGAGGACCTCATCGCCTACCGCCGCCGCACCGAGCTGCACGTCGACCGGGCCGCCGTCACCGCGCTGCCCACCGCCTTCGGCGAGTTCACCGCCGTCGGCTACCGGGGCACCCTCGACGGCGTCGAGCACATCGCCCTGGTCGCCGGCGGCCTGGACGCCGAGGGCCGGCTGCCGGACGGCGAGGACGTCCTGGTCCGGGTCCACTCCGAGTGCCTGACCGGCGACGTGCTCGGCTCGCTGCGCTGCGACTGCGGCCCGCAGCTCCAGGCCTCGCTGCGCCGGGTCGCCGAGGCCGGCCGGGGCGTGGTGCTCTACCTGCGCGGCCACGAGGGCCGGGGCATCGGCCTGGCGCACAAGCTGCGCGCCTACGAGCTGCAGGAGCAGGGCCGCGACACCGTCGACGCCAACCTCGACCTGGGCCTGCCCGCCGACGCCCGCGACTACAGCATCGGCGCCCAGATGCTCTGCGACCTCGGGGTCCGCTCGCTGACCCTGCTGACCAACAACCCGCAGAAGCTCACCGCGCTCACCGAGCACGGCCTGAAGGTCAAGGGCCGCGAGGCGGTCGAGATCCCGGCCGGTGAGCACAACGCGCGCTACCTGCGGACCAAGCGCGACCGGATGGGCCACGACCTGCCCGGCCTCGACGCCTGAGCCCCCCTTCCCGCGTCCCGAACCTCCCGCATTCGAACCTCCCGCAGCCCGAACCACCGAAAGGCACCCGCACATGAGCGGCCACGGAGCCCCCGAGCTCACCATCGACAACGCCGCCGGCCTCAAGGTCGCCGTGATCGCCGCCCAGTGGCACGAGCAGGTGATGAACGGCCTCCTCGACGGCGCCCACCGCGCCCTCAAGGAGCTGGGCGTCGCCGAGCCGACCGTCCTGCGCGTCCCCGGCACCTTCGAGCTGCCGGTCGCCGCCAAGCGCCTCGCCGAGCGCGGCTTCGACGCCGTGATCGCCCTCGGCGTGGTGATCCGCGGCGGCACCCCGCACTTCGACTACGTCTGCCAGGCCGCCACCGCCGGCCTCACCCAGGTCGCCGTGGACACCGGCGTCCCGGTCGGCTTCGGCGTGCTGACCTGCGACGACGAGCAGCAGGCGCTGGACCGCGCGGGCCTGCCGGGCTCCGCCGAGGACAAGGGCCACGAGGCGGTCACCGCGGCCGTCGCCACCGCCGTCGCGCTGCGCGCGCTCTGAAACCCCGGCCGACGGGCCGCCCTCCGGACCGTGGACGTCCACCGGACCGTCCACGGTCCGGAACCGTTTACCGCCTGTCAGCCCGCACGCCGTAAGGTGAGAGCCATCATGGCTTCGAAGACATTCGAGGAGCTCTTCACCGAGCTCCAGCAGAAGGCCGCCACCGGCGACCCCTCGTCCTCCCGTACCGCGCAGCTCGTCCAGCAGGGCGTCCATGCGATCGGCAAGAAGGTCGTCGAGGAGGCCGCCGAGGTCTGGATGGCCGCCGAGTTCCAGTCGGACGAGCAGACCGCCGAGGAGATCTCCCAGCTCCTCTACCACCTTCAGGTGATGATGGTCGCCCGCGGGCTGACGCTCGACGACGTCTACAAGTACCTCTAGGCCCAGGCCCGGAAACCCCCACACCCACACCGAACAGGTAAGGAACTGACCTCCATGCTGCGCATCGCCGTCCCCAACAAGGGTTCGCTCTCGGGTCCTGCGGCGGAGATGCTCCATGAGGCCGGCTACCGGCAGCGCAAGGACGCCAAGGAGCTGGTCCTGGTCGACCCGGACAACCAGGTCGAGTTCTTCTTCCTGCGCCCGCGCGACATCGCCGTGTACGTCGGCTCCGGCCGCCTCGACGTCGGCATCACCGGCCGCGACCTGCTGCTGGACTCGCACTCCAACGCCGAGGAGGTGCTCGCGCTCGGCTTCGCCGGCTCGACCTTCCGCTTCGCCCGCCCGGTCGGCGTGGACGTCGAGGACGTCAAGGGCCTGGAGGGCCTGCGGATCGCCACCTCCTACACCGGCCTGGTCGAGCAGCACCTGGCCGACCACGGCGTGAAGGCCACCGTCACCAAGCTGGACGGCGCGGTGGAGACCGCGGTGCAGCTGGGCGTCGCCGACGTGATCGCCGACGTGGTGGAGACCGGCACCAGCCTGCGCAACGCCGGCCTGGAGGTGTTCGGCGAGCCGATCCTGATCTCCGACGCCGTGGTGATCCGCCCCAAGGGCGCCGGCGAGGACGCGGGCGTCGACCAGTTCCTGCGCCGTCTGCAGGGCGTGCTGGTGGCCCGCCGCTACGTGCTGATGGACTACGACATCCGCGCCGAGAGCGTCGGCGCCGCCGTCGCGCTGACCCCCGGCCTGGAGTCGCCGACCGTCTCCCCGCTGCACACCGCGGGCTGGGTGGCGGTCCGCTCCATGGTGCTCCGCAAGGAGGCCCAGCGGATCATGGACGACCTGTGGAGCATCGGCGCCCGGGCCATCCTGGTGACCAACATCCACGCCTGCCGCCTCTGACCGGCTCGCGGGCATAAGGACCGGTTGAATGGGGTGGGCCGCCGTCCGGCGCCCCACCCCTTCCCGTACCACTCGAACCAGCACCCCCGGAGCCCCCTCGTGTCCACCCCCGCCGAGTTCCCCGTCACCTGGGCCCCGCGCCGCACCCGCGCCGTGCTGCTGCCGGTCTGCGTGCTGCTGGTGGTGCTGTTCGCCGTCATGGCGGTCGCCCTCCCGGCGAACTGGCAGCTCAACGACCGGATCATGATGGCGGCCAGCGGCGTGCTGTTCGCCGCCGTCGGCCTGATGCTGGCCCGGCCCCGGGTCAGCGCCGACGCCGAGGGCGTGACCGTGGTCAACTTCGTCCGCAGCCGCCGGCTGGCCTGGGCGGAGATCATCGGCGTGAACTTCCGCCAGGGCGACCCGTGGGCCACCCTCGACCTGGCCGACGGCACCTCGCTGGCCGCCGTCGGCATCCAGTCCGGGGTGGGAAAGGCCCAGGCCATCGCCGACGCCCGCGCCCTGCGCGACCTGGTCGTGCACCACGGCGGCTGACCCGCCGGGCGCGTCCGAACGGGGATCCTACATCCGCACGGGTATGGTCTACGCTGGTAAAAGCGGGGCAAAGGCATTGCCCTGCCCGGAATCTGGCCGAAAACGACCTGAGGAGTGACACTCCCCGTCCATGGACGATCCGTCCGGTAGTACCTGCGCCGCCCACCTTTCGACCACCGGAAGGCAGGCGGCACTGTGATCACCGCCTGGCTGCTGCTCCTCGCGGCCCTGCTGCTCATCCTCGCCAACGGCCTCTTCGTGGCCGCCGAGTTCGCCTTCGTGACCGTGGAGCGCGGCGCCGTCGAGCGCGCCGCCGAAGCCGGGGACGCCAAGTCCGGCCGGGTCTCCCGGGCCCTGCGACACCTCTCCTTCGAGCTCTCCGGCGCCCAGCTCGGCATCACCGTCACCTCGCTGGTGGTCGGCATGCTCGCCGAGCCCGCCCTGTCGACCCTGCTGCAGCCGGTGTTCACCGGCCTCGGCCTGCCGGCCGGCGCCTCGCGCGGCGCCGCCGTGGTCATCGGCATGCTGCTCGCCACCGTCGTCCAGATGGTGATCGGCGAGCTCGTCCCGAAGAACTGGGCGATCTCCCGCCCGCTCCAGGTGGCCCGCGCGGTCGCCGCCCCGCACATGGCGTTCTCCCGGGCCTGCCGCCCGCTGATCCGGGTCCTGAACGGCTCGGCCGACCGCACCGTGCGCGCCTTCGGCATCGAGCCGCAGGAGGAGCTGGGCCACGCCCGCACCCCCGCCGAGCTGGTCTCGCTCGCCCGGCACTCCGCCAAGGCGGGTGCCATAGACGAGGAGTCGGCCACCCTGTTCGTGCGGACCCTCGGCCTCGGCGACCTCACCGCCGAGTCCGTGATGACCCCGCGCGTGGACGTCTCCGCCCTCCAGCGCGACGCCAGCGCCGCCGACGTGCTCAACCTCACCCGGGCCACCGGCCTGTCCCGCTTCCCGGTCTACGCCGACAGCCTGGACGAGGTCACCGGCACCGTCACGCTCAAGGACGCGCTGGCCGTCCCCGCCGAGCGGCGCGCCGCCGTCCGGGTCGGCGACCTCGCCGTCCCGCCGCTGCTGGTGCCCGAGACGCTGCCCGCCGAGCGGCTGCTCGACCAGCTGCGCCGCCTCCAGCCGATGGCCATCGTGGTCGACGAGTACGGCGGCACCGCCGGCGTGGTCACCGTCGAGGACATCGTCGAGGAGATCGTCGGCGAGGTGCAGGACGAGCACGACCCCGCCGACACGCCCGAGCTGCTGCCGCTGCCGCCGGCCGACGGCCTGCCCGTCTGGGCGGCCGACGGCCGCGCCCGGCTCGACCAGCTGGAGGCCATCGGCCTGCACGCCCCGGAGGGCCCGTACGAGACGCTGGCCGGCCTGGTCGCCGACCTGCTCGGCAAGCTCCCGGACCCCGGTGAGCAGGCCGAGCTGCCCGGCTGGCGGTTCACCGTCGAGGCCGTGGACCGGCACCGGACCAGCCGGGTCCGGGTGGAACGGACCGCCGAACACCACCACTTCTTCGGCACCGACGAGGACGGCACCCGATGACCGCGCTCCAACTGGCCGTCGCCCTCCTGCTGCTGCTCGGCAACGCCTTCTTCGTCGGCGCCGAGTTCGCCGTCGTGTCGGTGCGCCGCAGCCAGATCGAACCGCTCGCCGAGGCCGGCAACAAGCGCGCCCGCACCGTGCTGCACGCGCTGTCCAACGTCTCCGCGATGCTCGCCGCCGCCCAGCTCGGCATCACCGTCTGCTCGCTGGGCCTGGGCGCGCTCGCCGAGCCGACCATCGCCCACCTGCTGGAGGGCCCGTTCCACGCGCTGGGCATCCCCGCCGGCCTCCAGCACCCGCTGGCGTACGGCATCTCGCTGGCCGTCGTGGTCTACCTGCACATGGTGATGGGCGAGATGGTGCCGAAGAACATGGCGCTGGCCGGTCCCGAGAAGGCCGCGCTCTGGCTCGGCCCGCCGCTGGACCGCCTGGCCCGCTGGCTGGCCCCGGTGATCTCCTTCCTCAACACCTTCGCCAACGGCGTGCTCAAGCTGTTCAAGGTGGAGGCGAAGGACGAAGTGGAGTCGGTGTTCACCACCGAGCAGCTGATCTACCTGCTCGCCGACTCCGGGGACGCCGGTCTGCTGGAGAAGGACCGCCAGGAGCGCCTGGAGGACGCCCTGGAGCTGGGCCGCCGCCCGCTCACCGACGTCCTGCTCACCCCCGAGCAGCTGGTCACCGTGGACACCAAGGTGACCGCCGCCCAGATCGAGCAGCTGGCGCTGCGCACCGGCTTCTCGCGCTTCCCGGTCACCGACGGCGACCCGGCCGGCCACGGCTACCTCGGGTACCTGCACCTCAAGGACATCCTGGACGTCGAGGACCCGACGGTCCCCGTCCCGGCCCGCCTGTGGCGGCCGATCACCGTGCTGCGCGGCACCCTGCCGCTGGACGACGCGCTGGGCGCGATGCGCCGGGCCGCCTGCCACCTCGCGGCCGTCCTCGACCAGGACGGGCGCACGCTCGGCGTGGTGATGCTGGAGGACGTGCTGGAGGAGCTGGTCGGCGAGGTGCACGACCCGGACCACCGTTCGGCCGCCTGAGTTCCCGAGGCCGCTTCGCTCTGGGCGATTCCGCTCTGAGCGTGCTGCCGTTCCCATGCCGGCCACCCGCGTGCAGGGTGGTCGGCATGAGACTTCTCCTGCTGGGTGGTACGGAGTTCGTGGGGCGGGCCGTCGCGGAGGCGGCGCTGGAGCGGGGCTGGGAGGTGACGGTCTTCCACCGGGGGACGCACGCCGCGCCGCCCGGGACGCGGGTCCTGCACGGGGACCGCACGGCCGGGAGCGGGCTCGCCGCCCTCGCCGAGGGGGAGTGGGACGCGGTGGTGGACACCTGGTCGGCCGCCCCGTCGGTGGTGCGCGAAAGCGCCCGCCTGCTGGCCGGCCGGGTGGGCCGCTACGCGTACGTCTCCAGCCGCTCGGTGTACGCCTACCCGACGCCGGCCGGGGCCGACGAGAGCGCCCCGGTGGTGGAGGGCTCGCCGGACGCCGGCGAGGTGCCCTACCCCGAGGCCAAGCGCGGCGGCGAGCTGGCGGTGCTGGACGCCTTCGGCGACCGGGCGCTGCTGGTCCGCGCCGGCCTGATCGTCGGACCGTACGAGAACATCGGCCGGCTGCCCTGGTGGCTGAACCGGATCGCCCGCGGCGGCCCGGTGCTCGCCCCCGGTCCGCGCGACCTCGGCCTGCAGTTCATCGACGTCCGCGACCTCGCAGAGTGGACCCTGGACGCCCTCGCGGCCGGCCTCGGCGGCCCCTACGACCTGGTCGGCCCGCGCGGGCACAGCACCATGGGCGAGCTGCTGGAGGCCTGCGTGGCGGCCACCGGCGCCGATGCCGAACTGCGCTGGACGCCCCCGGAGGCGATCGCCGCCGCCGGGATCGAGGCGTGGAGCCAGCTGCCGTTCTGGATCCCGCCGGGCGAGCTCTACGACACCATGCACGGCGCGGACCCGGGCAAGGCGCTGGCCGCCGGGCTGCGCTGCCGGCCGGCGGCGCGGACGGTCGCCGACACCTGGGCGTGGCTGCGGTCGATCGGCGGCGTCGCCCCGCAGCGCCCGGACCGGCCGACCGTCGGGCTGGACCCGGAGCTGGAGGCCAAGGCGCTGGCCGGCTGAGGGCCCGGAGCCCGGGGCGTTCCGTCCCCGGGCTCAGCCCCGGCCGTCGATCAGCTCGCCGTAGGCCTGCAGCAGGTCCGGCAGCCGCAGCGTGGCGAGGTCCTCCCGGCCGGGCGGCTCGCGCAGCAGGGTCAGCCGCAGGTCCCGGTAGGCGCAGGACTTCTCGTACAGGGTGCGGATGAACCGGCCGTTGCCGAGGTCGTCGATCCAGCCCTCGCGGACCACGTGGGTGCAGATCGAGGCCAGCTCCTCGGCGGCGTCCTCGTCCCAGCCGTCGCCGTCCTGGCCGGCGAGCGCGGCGCCGATCGCGGTGAGCTCGCCGGGGCGGTAGCTGGGGAAGTCGACCCGGGTGGTGAAGCGGGAGTTGAGGCCGGGGTTGGCGGCCAGCAGCCGGTTCATGCCCTCGGGGTAGCCGGCCAGGATCACCACCAGCCGGTCCCGGTTGTCCTCGGCACGCTTGAGCAGCACCTGGAGCGCCTCGTCGCCGTACGCGTCGCCCTTGCTGTAGCCGGAGTTGGAGAGGCTGTAGGCCTCGTCGATGAACAGCACGCCGTCCAGCGCGGAGTCGATCAGCTCGTTCGCCTTGACCGCCGTCTGGCCGAGGAACTCGCCGACCAGGTCGGCCCGTTGGGCCTCCACCAGATGGTCGCCGGAGAGCAGGCCGAGGGCGTGGAAGACCCGGCCGAGGATCCGGGCGACGGTGGTCTTGCCGGTGCCGGAGGGGCCGGAGAAGACGAAGTGACGCTTGGGCGGCTGGACCGGCAGGCCCTGTTCGGCGCGCAGCCGGGCCATCCGCAGCTGCGCGGAGAGCGCCCGGACCTGGCGCTTCACCGGCTCCAGGCCGACCATCCGGGAGAGTTCGGCCAGCGCCGCGTCCAACTGGGCCTGGTCGCCCTCGCGTTCGAGCGTCGGCGAGGCGTTGGCGAGGCGGGGGAGGGTGGCCTCGCCGCGGGCCGGCGCGGGCGCGACCGGGGAGGCGGCGGCGGGCTGCGGCGCGGTGGAGCCGGAGCGTCCGCCGGCGGCCAGCGGGGGCGGTGCGCCGCCGCCGGACCGGTTGTCGGTGCCCGCGCCCGGTCCGGCGGCGGTCGGCACGACGGGGGAGCCCTCGTCGTCCGGCTCGGCTTCCAGGACCTCCGGCAGGTCCGGTATGTCGAGGACGTCCGGCGCCTCCGGCCCGTCCACGAGGGGTGTGTCCACGAAGGGGCCGCCGAACGGATCCGGCCCGCCGAACGGACCGGCCGGGTCCGGCCCGGCCGGATCGGCGCCGAGCATCTCGAAGTCCGGCTGTTCCAGCACCGCGGCGTCCAGCGCGTCCTCCTCCGGACCGCCCGTGCGCCCCGCCTCCCGGCCGCCGGCGGCGTCCAGCAGGGTGTCACCGACGGCGTCCTCGGCCGAGATCGCGGCGAGCCGGGCCGCGGTGTCCATGAACGCGGGATCCGCCCGGTGCACCGCCCGGTAGAGCGGTAACGCGGCCGCGCTGCGCCCGGCGCCCTCGTAGGCGCGGCCCAGCCAGTAGCGCAGTTCCTTGCGCTGCGGCTGCTCGGAGCGGCAGCGGGCGAGCGAGGCGGCCAGCGGGGCCTGCGCCTGGGCGCACATGTCCAGCCGGACCCGCGCCATGCCGGCGAAGAGCCCGGCCTCGATGCCGAGCAGCGGGTCGTCGAGCAGCCGGTCGGTGTCCCGGATCAGCTGCTCCCAGTCCTTCAGCAGATAGGAGCGGCAGGCGTGCAGGAAGCGCGCCGACGGGTCCTCGGCCGGGGTCGGGCACTGCGCCAACGCCTGGTCCAGCTCGGCGAGATGGCGGCCGTCCAGCCAGTGCGAGGCGTGCGCGAGGGCGAGGTCGCGGGGGGTCTCCAGCACCGGCTGCACCCACCAGCCGAGCCAGTACCAGGAGCTGAGCGGCCGGGCGTGCCGGCGGCGCTGCTCCCCGAACCGCTGCTGGTGGCGGTACATCGCGAGCAGCGCGCCGGAGGTGTCGCTGCGCAGCGCGTGCAGGCCGAGCCAGGCGTCGGCCATGCCGGGGTCGAGCCGCACGGCGGCGCGGAACTCCTCCTCGGCGCGGCTGTACGCGCCGGCCGTGTAGGCGTCCATGGCACGCAGCCAGGCGCGGTCGGCGAGCCGGTTCGGTGCCTGGCCGCCCGCGTTGTTCTGGGAACTCTCCGTCGTCACTCAACGCCCCCCGCGGTGTGGCTCGGGGCCCGACCGGTGCGGTGGTGTTGCGGACCCCGCCGGTGGTCGTCTGCCCCCGGGGCGCATATGCGCCTGCCAGGAATCGTACCGGCGCCGCGCTGATCCGGAAGGGTGCCGCACGAGTTCAAAAGCGATCGGGCGGGCGGTCGTTGACGCCCGGCCCGGTCCGGGGCGCTCGGACGGCATCCCCGGCTCACGGGGGAACAAGCCGGGAATGCCGGGTCCGAAGGTGCGGAATCGTCGACTCCGCCAACGAGTGAGAACTTATTTCCCGGCGATGCCGCAGGTCAAGGGGGTTGTTGAAGGTTCACCGACGGTGCCCGGCGCGATCCGTCCGGTCACCCCGTCGACCACCGTGCCGGCGTACGGGCGGCTCGGATCGGCGGCGAAATGCGCCGATTCGGCGGCGGCCCAGCCGGCCCAGAACTCCGCCAGCCGCGGACCGTCGCGCTCCTCGCCGCGCCGCCGGGCCGACGCCGCGTCCAGCTCCATCCACACCAGCCGGCTCAGCCACGGCCGCACCGCGCGCCGCCCCGCGCCCACCCCCTCGACCAGGACCACCGGCGCGAGCGGCACCTCGGCCGTCCCCGCGAAGCGGCGCAGCGTCCAGTCGTACACCCGGTGCGCCGCGTCCCGCCCCGCCGCCAGCGGCTCCAGCACCTGGGTGCGCAGCCGGCCGGTCCAGCCGAACGGCTCGGCGTGCGTCGCCAGGTCGTCCAGGTGCACCACCGGCGCGCCGCCCAGCGCGGCGGACAGCCGGCCGGCGAAGGTCGTCTTGCCCGAGCCCGCGTGCCCGTCCACCGCGACCAGCCGCACCGGGCCGCACGACGGCGGCAGCGCCCGCAGCTCGGCGGCGAGCGCGGCGAGCGCGTCGCGCGCGGCGGGCGTTTCGGCGGCGGGGGTCCCCATTACCGGGGCGGCGGAAGTCTCGGAAGAAGCCACAACGTCAACCCTACGGGCGCCGGTGCGCCGATACGGACAGTGATGCGGTGCTGGTCGTGACGGCAGGGCCGCGATCGGGCATACTCGCATCGCCGAGCATGTGAACGGCCGTTCACCGCGATCCGGTGCCGGCCGGGCCGAGCTGCCAGACCCCGCGCGGGCCCGACGAACCCCGGGGCCGGCGCACGACCGAGGAGGCGACCAGCCACCATGACCACCTCCCCCGTGAAGGCCGTCGACCGCCAGCTGCCCAGCGAGGAGGCCCGCGAGCTGCTGAACCTCACACGGGACCTCGTCCAGCGCGAGCTGCAGCCGCGCGCCGCGGAGGACGAGGCCGCCGGCCGGTTCCCGCGCGAGGTCTTCCGCACGCTCGGCGAGGCGGGCCTGCTCTCGCTCCCCTACGAGGAGCGGTACGGCGGCGGCGACCAGCCCTACGAGGTCTACCTGCAGGTCCTGGAGGAGCTGGCGGCCGGCTGGCTGGCCGTCGGCCTCGGCGTCAGCGTGCACACCCTGTCCTGCCACGCCCTCGCCACCTTCGGCACCGAGGAGCAGCGCGACCGCTGGCTGCCCGGCATGCTCTCCGGCGGGCAGCTCGGCGCCTACTGCCTCTCCGAGCCGCAGTCCGGCTCCGACGCCGCCGCCCTGCGCACCCGCGCCGACCTGGACGGCGAGGAGTACGTGGTGAGCGGCACCAAGGCCTGGATCACCCACGGGGGCCAGGCCGACTTCTACAGCGCGCTGGTGCGCACCGGCGAGGAGGGCGCGCGCGGCATCAGCTGCCTGCTGGTGCCCGGCACCCAGCCCGGCCTCTCGGCCGCCCCGCCGGAGCAGAAGATGGGCATGAAGTCCTCGCCGACCGCCCAGCTGCACTTCGACGGCGTCCGGGTCTCCCGCGACCGGCTGATCGGCACCGAGGGCCAGGGCTTCCAGATCGCGCTCGCCGCGCTGGACTCCGGCCGGCTCGGCATCGCCGCCTGCGCGATCGGCGTCGCCCAGGCCGCGCTCGACCTCGCCGTCGACTACGCCCGCACCCGCCGCCAGTTCGGCCGCCCGATCGCCGACTTCCAGGGCCTGTCGTTCATGCTCGCCGACATGGCCACCCAGATCGAGGCCGGCCGCTCGCTCTACCTCTCCGCCGCCCGCCGCCGCGACGCCGGCCAGGCGTTCTCCAAGGAGGCGGCGATGGCCAAGCTGTTCTGCACCGACGCCGCGATGCGGGTGGCCACCGACGCCGTCCAGGTGCTCGGCGGCTACGGCTACACCCAGGACTTCCCGGCCGAGCGCTTCATGCGCGAGGCCAAGGTGCTGCAGATCGTCGAGGGCACCAACCAGATCCAGCGGCTGGTGATCGGCCGCCACCTCACCAAGTCCTGACCCCCCGGACCGGCCGCCCGCGCTCCGCACGGAGCCGCCGGGCGGCCCGGAACGGCCCCCGGGCGTCACTCCAGGGTGCGGAGCGACGCCCGGGGGCCGTTCTGTCGTACCTGTCTCACCGGTCGTACCTGTCGTGCCGTCAGCAGCCGTTCGGCGGGCGGGTGTTCAGCGCCGCGAGAATCGGCCGCGCTGCTCCGGGACGGCCGGGGCGGCGGCCGAGCGGACCGGGCGGTGGACCATCGCGTGCGAGAACGGCTGGGTGCGCCAGTCGAGTTCGCCCGGGTGCGTCAGCAGCTTCTCCAGGCCGGCCGACCCGGCGTCCTCCGCGCTCTCCACCTCGGCCAGATCGTCCGTCGGCGCGCCCGAACCCGGGCACAGCGCGGGGGAGAAGGGGTGCCAGGGCCGGGGCAGGACGGCGTGCTGCGGCAGCCGCTCCTCGTCGCCGACCAGGGCGATCGGACGCCGGCACGACGGGCAGTGCACCCGGACGATGTCCCAGGTGTCCGCCTCGCCCGGATCCACCCCCGGAGCGGTCTCGTAGGGGACCGCGAGGTCCTCGCGGTCGGTCGTATCGTGGGCGTCGTCCGCGCCCGTCGGGCGCTGGTCCGTAACGCGCATGGTGATCCCCCTCGGATCGGGCCCGGCGTGGTCGCCCGGGGCCACAACCAGCACTTCCCGCCGAAACGGACTCATAACCCTGCGGTCCGGCGCACTGTGATGCACCGGGTGTGTCCTTCGCCACATTCGTCCGGCATGTGCCCGTACGGCACCCCGGGGCGCGCCCGGCGATGCTCCGCGCCCCCTCCTCGGCCTCCCGTGCGCCCCTCTGGGGCAGGCCCCCCGTACGACCCCCGCGCCGCGATCCGCGTGCCCCCGAGGGGGTAGGTTTGCGCCTTGTGGAGGATCTCGACCAACGCATCGTCCAGCTGCTCCTCCAGGACGGCCGGATGAGCTACACGGACCTGGGCAAGGCCACCGGCCTGTCCACCTCGGCGGTGCACCAGCGGGTGCGCCGGCTCGAGCAGCGCGGAGTGATCCGCGGCTACACCGCGATCGTCGACCCGGACGCCGTCGACCTGGCGCTGACCGCCTTCATCTCGGTCAAACCCTTCGACCCCAGCGCCCCGGACGACACACCCGAGCGCCTGGCCGACCTGCCCGAGATCGAGGCCTGTCACAGCGTCGCCGGCGACGAGAACTACATCCTCAAGGTCCGCGTCGGCGCCCCCGGCGACCTGGAGGACCTGCTGGCCCGCATCCGCAGCGCCGCCGGCGTGTCCACCCGCACCACCGTCGTCCTGTCCACCCCCTACGAGGCACGACCCCCGAAGCTCTGACCGGGCCCCGCGGGGGTGCAGACTAGGCCGCATGACCGAACGCAACCCCCGGACCGTCCTGCTGCGCGGCGGCGCCGTCTACAGCCCCGCCGACCCCTTCGCCACCGCCATGCTCGTCGAGGGCGAGCACGTCGCCTGGGTCGGCAGCGACGGCGCCGCCGAGGCGTACGCGCAGACCGCCGACGAGATCGTCGAGCTGGACGGCGCCCTGGTCACCCCCGCCTTCGTCGACGCCCACGTGCACGCCACCTCCACCGGGCTGGCGCTCACCGGCCTCGACCTCACCGGCGCCCCCTCGCTGGCCGCCGCGCTGGCCGAGCTCACCGCCTTCGCCGCCGCCCAGCAGCCCGGCGGCGTGCTGATCGGCCACGGCTGGGACGAGACCGGCTGGCCGGAGGGCCGCCCGCCCACCCTCGCCGAGCTGGACGCCGCCGCCGGGGGCGCCGCCGTCTACCTCTCCCGCACCGACGTGCACTCCGCGCTCGCCACCACCGCGCTGCGCGCGCTGACCGACGGCCTCGCCGGGCAGCCCGGCTTCGACGCCGACGGCCCGCTCACCCGCGACGCCCACCACGCGGTGCGGCGCACCGCGCTCGCCCGGCTCACCCCCGAGCAGCGCCGCGCCGCCCAGCGCGCCACCCTGGCCCGCGCCGCCGAGCTCGGCATCGGCGCCCTGCACGAGTGCGCCGGCCCGGAGATCTCCTCCGAGCAGGACCTCGCCGGCCTGCTGGAGCTGGCCGCCGAGGGCGAGGGCCCCGAGGTGTTCGGTTACTGGGGCGAACCGAGCGAGCGCGGCGGCGTCGAGACCGCCCGCCGGCTCGGCGCCGTCGGCGCCGGCGGCGACCTCTTCGTGGACGGCGCGCTCGGCTCGCACACCGCCTGCCTGCACCACGACTACGCCGACGCCCCGCACACCGGCACCGCCTACCTGACCGCCGCCCAGGTCGCCGACCACGTCGCCGCCTGCACCGAGGCGGGCCTGCAGGCCGGCTTCCACGCGATCGGCGACGCCGCGGTCGCCGCCGTCGTCGAGGGCGTGCGCGCCGCCGGCGACCGGGTCGGTGCCGACCGGGTCCGGGCGCTGCGCCACCGGGTCGAGCACGCCGAGGCGCTGGACGACAAGACCGTCGCCGCCTTCGCCGACCTGGGCCTGACCGCCTCGGTGCAGCCCGCCTTCGACGCCGCCTGGGGCGGACCGGACGGCATGTACGTGCGGCGCCTGGGCGCCGAGCGGGCCGCCGCGCTCAACCCCTTCGCCGCGCTGCTGCGCTCCGGCGTCCCGCTGGCCTTCGGCTCGGACGCCCCGGTCACCCCGCTCGACCCCTGGGGAACCGTCCGGGCCGCCGCCTTCCACCGGACCCCCGAGCACCGGATCTCGGTGCGGGCCGCGTTCACCGCCCACACCCGCGGCGGCTGGCGCGCGATCGGCCGCGACCAGGACGGCGTGCTGGTCCCCGGCGCGGTCGCCAGCTTCGCCGTCTGGGCCGCGGGCGAGCTGGTCGTCCAGGCCCCGGACGACCGGGTGGCCGGCTGGTCCACCGACCCGCGCTCCGGTACCCCGGGCCTGCCCGACCTCACCCCCGGCGAGCCGCTGCCCACCTGCCTGCGCACCGTGGTCCGCGGCCGCACCGTCCACCTGGCCGCCGCGGAGTAGCGCCGCGGGGAAAAGCGGTCGGCCACGGCGGCGGGCCTGCCGTAGGTTGACCCCCATGACCGATCAGCCCTTCGTACCCGCCGAGTTCACCGTGCCCCGCACGCTCGCCGCCGAGGGGTTCCGCCTGGAGCCCCTCGGCGAGCAGCACAACGAGGCCGACCACGCCGCCTGGAGCGGCAGCATCGACCACATCCGCGCCACCCCCGGCTTCGAGCACGGCCACTGGCCGCCGGTCGAGGGCATGAGCCCGGAGCGCAACCGCGACGACCTGCGCCGCCACGCCGCCGACTTCGAGGCCCGCCGGGGCTTCACCTACACGGTGCGCGAGGTGCCCGGCGACGCCGTCGTCGGCTGCGTCTACCTCTACCCCGACCGCGCGGAGCCCGCCGTCCCCCGGGTGCGCTCCTGGGTCCGCGCCGACCGGGCCGCGCTGGACGCCCCGCTGCACCGGGCCGTCCGCGACTGGCTGGCCGCCGACTGGCCGTTCGGCGAGGTCCGCGACAGCCCGCGCTGAGCACCGCTACGGCCCTCAGCTCACAGCCGGGTGACGTTCCGGGGTACCTTCTTCGGACAGCGTCCGAACAGCCGTCCCCGTACCCCCGCGGGGCGGCGTCGAGAGAGATGGTGCGACGGTGGCCATGCCCGTCACCCAGGAGCGGTCCGGTACCGCACCCGAGACCCCCGACGAGGCACCAGGCCCGGGCCGCGGCGCCCGCGCCCTCGCCAGGATCCGGGCCGGCCTGCCCCGCACCGGGCTGGCCGCGCTCGCCGGACTGCTGCTCGCGCTGGCCTTCCCGCCCTTCGACCTGTGGCCGCTGTCGGTCCTCGGCGTCGCGGCGCTCTCCCTGCTCACCCGGGGCCGCACCGGCCGGCAGGCCGCCTGGACCGGCTTCGCCTTCGGCCTGCCGTTCTTCCTGATGCTGCTCAGCTGGCTGCGGGTGATCGGCTGGGACGCCACCATCGGTCTGTCGGTCGTCGAGGCGCTCTTCCTGGCCGCCCTCGGCTCCGGACTCGCCGTCACCTCCCGGCTGCCCGGCTGGCCGCTCTGGGGCGCCTGCCTGTGGATCACCCAGGAGTGGGCCCGCGACCGGCTGCCGCTCGGCGGCTTCCCCTGGGGCCGGCTCGCCTTCGCCAACACCGCCACCCCGTACACCCCGCTGGCCGCGCTCGGCGGCGCGCCGCTGGTGACCTTCGCGGTCGCCCTCTCCGGCACCCTGCTGGCCTGGGCCGCCCTGCGGGTGGCCGGCCGCGGCACCGCCCGCCGCCCGGCGCAGGCCGCGGCCGCCGGGCTCGGCGCCGTCGCCGCGCTGCTCGCCGGCTACCTGGTGCCGGTGCCCACCGCGCCCGCCGACACCGTCAAGGTCGCCGTCATCCAGGGCAACGTGCCCAACCCCGGCATGGACTTCCTCGGCCGCCCGATGATGGTGCTCAACAACCACGCCGCCGCCACCGAGAAGCTCGCCGAGGACATCAAGGCGGGCCGGGCCGAGAAGCCGGACATCGTGATCTGGCCGGAGAACTCCTCCGACCTCGACCCGTTCAGCGACCCGCTGGCCTACGCGCGGATCGACGAGGCGGTGCGGGCGGTCGGGGTGCCCACCCTGGTCGGCACCCTGGTCGACGGCCCGGACGAGCAGCACGTGCAGAACCAGGGCATCGTCTGGGACCCGACGGCCGGCCCCGGCGCCTCCTACACCAAGCAGCACCCGGTGCCGTTCGGCGAGTACGTGCCCTTCCGCGACCAGCTGTCCAAGGTCGTCACCCGGCTCCAGCGGGTCGCCCGGGACTTCTACCCCGGTGACCACAACGGCGTCATGCAGCTCGGCCCGGCGCGGATCGGCGACGTCATCTGCTTCGAGGTCGCCTACGACGAGATCGTCCGCGACACCGTCGACCAGGGCGCCCGGGTCCTCGTCGTGCAGACCAACAACGCCACCTACGCCAAGACCGGCCAGCCGGAGCAGCAGCTCGCGATGAGCCGGCTGCGCGCCGTCGAGCACGGCCGCGCGGTGCTGATCGCCGCGACGAGCGGCATCAGCGCGGTGATCGCCCCGGACGGCACCGTCGTCCAGCGCACCGAGGAGCTGACCGCCGCCGAGCTGTCCGCGACCGTCCCGCTGCGCGACGGCACCACCGTCGCCGACCGGGTCGGCGCCGCCCCCGAGTGGACCCTCGCGGTGGCCGGCCTGCTCGCCTGCGCCGGCGGCGTGCTGCTCGCCCGCCGGGGCCGCAGGGGCACGGCGGACACCCCGGACGGAACACCGGCCGCCGGCTGATCGTTGGACCAGGTGGTGCCGTAGCCGGCCCGGACCTCCCGTGCGGCGCGCAGAGCACCGCTTGGAGTGGATTCGTACCGTGACCCAGCAAGCTACCCCCGCCCGTCCGGCGCCGCGCTCGAAGCTGCGGCGGGTGCTGCCGCTGCTGCTGACCGCCTGGCTGGTGCTGGAGATCTGGCTGCTGGTCCAGGTCGGCTCCTGGCTCGGCGGCCTGACCGTGGTGCTGCTGCTGATCGCCGGCGCGGTGATCGGCGGCTCGCTGATCAAGCGGGCCGGCGCGCGGGCGCTGTCGGCGGCCTTCGAGCAGACCCGCGACCCGAAGTCGAAGCAGCCGCAGACCGGCACCAGCCTGACCGTGCTGGCCGGCCTGCTGCTGATCCTGCCGGGCTTCCTGTCGGACGTCCTGGCGCTGACCCTGCTCCTCCCGCCGACCCGCGCGCTGTGGCGGGCGGTCGGCCGCCGGATGGCCGACAAGGCGCTGCGCTCCACCGCGGGCGTCGGCACCGACGCGTTCGCGGACGCGATGCGGCTGCAGGAGCAGCTGCGCATCCACCGCCCGGACGGCAAGGTGATCCAGGGCGAGGTGGTCGAGCCGGGCAGCGGTCCGGCCGCCGGCCCGCAGGGCCCGGACACCGCCTACCGGCCACCGCTGAACGGCTGACCGGCCGCGGCCGCCGGCCGCCCGCAGGGGCGGCCGGCTCCGGCCACCCCTGGCAGGCGGACCCCGGCCAACGCGAAAGGGACCCTGGTGACCAGGGTCCCTTTTCGCGTGCTCCCACCCCTCGGCGGGAGCGGGGTCAGGCGCTCTTGCGGGTGTCCCGCGGGTGCACCGCGAGGTTCATCCCACCGGAGCGGAGCACGGCCAGCCGCTCGGCCAGCACCTCCTCCAGCTCCTCGCGCGTCCGGCGCTCCATCAGCATGTCCCAATGGGTGCGCGTCGGCTTCACCTTCTTCTCCTCCGGCTCGTCGCCGTCGAGAAGAGCCGCCTCCTGACCACAGAATCGGCATTCCCAGGCCGGAGGGATCTCCGCCTCGACCGAGAAGGGAACCTCGAATCGGTGTCCGTTCTGACATGCGTACTCGACGGTCTGGCGGGGAGCCAGATCGATACCACGGTCGGTCTCGTAGCTAGTGGCCCCGAGTCGCGTGCCGCGGAGAGCTCGCTCGCTCATGAATCGTGCCTCCCGGGCTTATGGCCCACAGGACTAGTGGTCGCTGTTCTTCGTCGTTCGGTCAACGCTCGGCTTCCGACGAAGATTCCCGTCCCGGGACATGCGTCGTCTGTCGTGCCGCCCCTGTTTGTACCCACCAGCGCCCGATTTGTCACATCTGGCCGGTGATATCACCCCAGGTGTCACCTATTTCACATCTGGTGATCGGGCAGCCGTTCCCGGACGAGCCTACCGGGGCGGTGACCGGCGGTCCGCGCCGCCCCTCCCGTTCGGGTGCCGGCCCGCCGGTTCAGGCGAGCGGGCGGAAGCGTAGCGCGGCCGGGCCCTTGGCGAGGTCCACCCCGGCGTGCGCGGCGGGGTCGAGCTCCACCTGGACGGTCGGCGGGCCCTCCGGGAGCGGCTGCACGGGCTGCGCGGGCGCGGCCGGGGCGGGCGCCTCGGTGCGGGTGTCGCGGTGCGGCAGCAGGGCGATCACCGCGTCCCGCAGCGCGGCCGGGGCGTCCTCGTCCAGCGGGTCGACGGTGGCCGGCACCTGGAGGCGGACCGGGGCGCCGGCGCCGATCCGGGCGTAGCCGCGCCCGGCCGGGGCCTGGGCGGCGGGCACGATGTCCAGCGGCACGCCGAGCGCCGCGTGGCCCTCCTCGGGGCCGGTCGGGCCGAGCACCACCCGGGCCCGGGTGGTGGCCCGCACGCTCGGCGAGATCCGCTCCCGGGCCTCGACGTCGTCGGCGACCACCACGGTGACCCGGGCGGCCCGGCCGTGCCGCAGCGGCAGCTCCAGCAGGTCCTGCGGGTCCGGCCGCCCCTCGGCGTGAGCCAGCTCGCTCAGCTCGGTCGGGTGGTCGAGCAGCAGCCACAGCGGCCGGGTGGCGTCCTCCGGCGGGGCGGTGCCGGCGTGCCGGGCGGCGTTCAGCGCGGTGAGCCGGCGCTCGGTCTCCTGGGCCGCCCAGTGCAGCGCGGCCAGCGCGCCGTGCAGGCTGGTCTCCACGGTGTGCACGCCCGGCCGGTTGACCAGGCAGGCGTGCTCGCCGGTCCCCGCGCCGTCGATCACCACCAGGTCGGCGAACGGCAGGGCCTGCAGCGCCACCGAGCGGATCAGGCTGGAGGTGCCGTAACCGCTGACGCCGAGCGCCAGCAGGTGCGGCTCGCCCGAGCGCGGGCCGGTGCGCCAGACCACCGGAGGCTGCTGGGCGAGCGCCCCGCCCTGGTGCACCGGGATGGTGCGGGCGCTGCCGTCCCCGTCGGTGAAGCCGAGCACGATCTCGCCCGGGGCCGCCACGAACCGCTGGGCGGCGATGTCGGTGGGCAGCGGCGCCAGGGCGGCGATCCGCAGCTTGTTGGACTCCTCGTCCCAGTCGAAGCGGTACTCCCGGGCCCGCCCGGCCTTGCCCTGGACGACCTGCTCGATCCGGGCCCGGGCGGCCGGCTCGGTGTCGGTGAAGTACGCCGGGTAGGCGATCTCCAGCCGGGCGAGCCGGCCCTCGGCGTCGAACTCCCACCCGGAGAAGACCTCCCGGTAGCTGCCCTCGTGGTGGTAAAGCGGGCTGAGCCCGTCCGGTCCGGCCAGGTACGGGGTCAGCGCGGCGTAGAGCGCGCCGAGCTTGACGTCGGCGAGGTCCGGCTCGGGGGCGGCGGGCGGGGCCTTGGGCGCGCGGCCCGCCCAGGCGGCGCTGGCCATCAGCGCGATCAGCGCGAACAGCAGGCCGTGCGGCAGCAGGTAGATCCCCGTCAGCATCGCGGCGGTCAGGAAGAGCGTCGGGCCGCGCCGGTCCTTCGGGGTGGACTGCCAGCGCTCCCTGACCCAGGCGGTGTGGTGGCGCAGGCCGCGGCCGATGACGGTGAGCGGGGCGAACATGTCGGAGGCGTGGTCGCCGGCCGTGCGGACGAGGTCGCGGCCCCTGGCGAGGTGGTGGCGGTTGAGCGGCATTCCTGGCTCCCCGGGCGAGTGGGACGGTCGGTGGGAAGGGCTTGCTGCAACGACCTGGCCCGGGGCGGTGGGATCCGCGCCCGGGCCGGTACGGGGAGAGGGGTCAGAACTTGATGCCGCCGAGCAGGCTGGCGAGGCTGGCGCCACCCGCCGTGATGCTCGGGGCGATCGAGGAGCCGGCGATGTAGAAGCCGAGCAGGGCGCAGACGATGGCATGGGAGACCTTGAGTCCGTCCCTGCGGAAGAAGAGGAAGGCGATGGTGCCGAACAGGACGATGCCGGAAATCGAGAGGATCACGATCTGCTCCTCGGGGGGAGGGGGCGGGGACAGTGCCACGGAAAGTGCCACAATCGTGACAAAAGGTAATAGCGGATGGAACGGGGCAAATGGGTGGATTTCCGGACTTGCCGCTCCGCGCCGGAAAGTTCGTCCCAACGGCCGCGCGGCCTTCGCGTCCGTGCTCCGTGCGCTACCGTGCCTGCGGCGCGACCGCCGACAACGCCGGACGGCCCCCGCGCGGGGTGCGTCCCCGGAGAAAGGCCGAGAGATGACCGACACCCCCGACGCCGATGTGATCGCCCTGGCCGGCCGGCTCTTCGACGCCGCCCGGGCCGGCGACGCCGCCACCCTCGCCGCGTACGTCGACGCCGGTGCCCCGGCCGACCTCACCAACGACCGCGGCGACACCCTGCTGATGCTCGCCGCCTACCACGGCCACGCCCCCGCCGTCGCCGCCCTGCTGGAGCGCGGCGCCGACGCGAACCGGGCCAACGACCGGGGCCAGACCCCGCTCGCCGGAGCCGTCTTCAAGGGCAACGACGACGTCGTCGACGCGCTGCTGACCGGCGGCGCCGACCCGTCCGCCGGCACCCCGTCCGCCGTCGACACCGCCCGGATGTTCGGCAAGGAGGCGCTGGTCGCCCGATTCGAGGGCCGCCCCGAGGCGCTGTGAGCGCGGGCCGTACCCTTGACGACCATGGAGAGCAGCACCACCGGCGGAGCCTTCGTGCACGACACGAAGGGTGACGGCATAGAGATCCGGATCACCGGCTACGGACACCCCGACGCCCAGCTCCTGGCGGCCGAGGTCCAACAGGAGTACGTCCGGCGCTACGGCGAGGCCGACCTCACCGAGCTGCACCCCGAGCACTTCGAGCCACCGGCCGGGCTCTTCCTGGTCGCCTACCTGGACGGCGCGCCGGTCGCCTGCGGCGGCTGGCGGGCCAAGCGGGCCGCGTCGTTCGGCATCCGCGCCACCGACGCGGAGCTCAAGCGGATGTTCGTCCGCCCGCAGGCGCGCGGACGGGGCCTGGCCCGGGTGGTGCTGCGCCACCTGGAGCAGACCGCCGCCGGGGCCGGCCGCACCCGGTTCATCCTGGAGACCGGCACCGAGCAGCCCGAGGCCGTCGCCCTGTACACCTCCGAGGGCTACACGGCGATCGAGAAGTTCGGCCTCTACCGCGAGCACGAGCAGAGCATCTGCCTCGGCAAGGAGTTCGGCGGCGCGCCCGCCGTCTGACCCGCACCCGGGGCGGGTAGCCTCCCGAGGGGTCCGACGGGGCCCGCTCGGGAGGGCTCGCGGGAGACGGGGAGCAGCATCGTGACCGGAGCAACGCCACCCGCCCCGCTCGACGAACTCGCCGCGCCCGGCGGGCCGTTGGAGCGCCTGGTGGCCGACGGGCTGCGCGCCGCCGGGACCGGCGGCGTCTGGTCGGTCGGCGACGCGGGCGGCGCCCGGGGCCGGGGCCGCGCCGGCGTGCTCGGCCGGGGCCCGTACGGCGGGCGGCCGATGGGCCACGACACCGTCTTCGACCTCGCCAGCGTCACCAAGATCATCGCGCTCTGGCCGTGCGCCGGAGCCCTCCGGCAGGCCGGGCTCCTCCCGCTCGACCGGCCGCTGGGCGACTACTGGCGGCCCGCCGCCGGTCGCCCGGTCGGCTCGGTGACGGCCCGTCAACTGCTCACCCACACCGCCGGATTGCCGCTGCGCACCCGGTTCGCCGAGCTGTACGGGAGCGATCCGGCGGCGATCCGGGCCGGAGTGCTCGCCGCCCCGCTGCACCGCCCGCCCGGCGCCGCCGTCGAGTACACCGACCGGGCCGCCGTCCTGCTCGGCCATCTGGTGGAGTCCCTGGCGGGCGCCCCGCTCGACGAACTCGCCGCCCGGCAGACCTGGCGCCCGCTCGGCATGGCCGACACCCGCTACGGCCCGCTCGGCCCGCGGGACGCGGACCGCACCGCCCCCACCGAGTACGAGCGGACGGTGGGCGGGGTGCTGTGCGGCCTCGTGCACGACCCCTCCGCCCGGCTGCTCGGCGGCGTCTCCGGCAATGCCGGCGCCTTCTCCACCGCCCGGGACCTGGAGCGCTTCCTCACCGCACTGCTCGACCCGCCCGCCGGGGCCGAACTGCCCTGGGGCGAGCCGTGGATCACCGAGTCGCTGCGGGTGCACACCGGCGGACTGGCGCCCGCCCGCGGCCTGTCCTGGCTCTGCGCCGCCGGCACCGATCCGGCCGAGGGCACCTTCGTGCACTACGGCTTCACCGGCACCGGCATCTGGGTCTCCCGCCGGCGCGGCCGCTGGGCCCTGCTGCTCACCAACAAGGTCCACTACGGCCGGGACTTCCAGCCGCTCACCGACCTGCGCAACGCCTTCCGCCGGGCGGTCTTCGGCTGACCGGGCCGACGGAACGGACCCCGGTCGCCGCAGGGGCGGCCGGGGTCCGTCGTTCGATCGCGACGGAGCGTCAGATCAGGGTGGACCAGTAGTACCAGAAGCGGTTGAGCACCAGGAGCGCGATCACCGCGGCCCACAGCACCGGCAGCGCCCAGTGGTAGCGCGCCGCCTCCCGGACCACCGGCTGCCAGCGCGGCCCGACCGGGATCACCCCGGAGCGCAGGTTGTGCAGCGTCGTGTACCAGAACAGCGTGACCACCGTCGCCCAGACCACCATGCAGTACGGGCAGAGCGCGCCGATGTCGTACAGCGCCTGGTCGATCAGCCAGTGCACGAAGCCCAGCCCGAACACCGTCCCCGCCTGCAGGCCGAGCCAGAACCACCGGCGGTACGCGGCCCCCGCCAGCAGCCCGGCGCCGACCGCCGCCAGCGCGCCGAACGCGGCCAGCCCCAGCAGCGGGTTGGGGAAGCCGAGCACCTCGGCCTGGTCGGTGCGCATCACCGAACCGCAGCTGATCACCGGGTTGAGGTTGCAGCTCGGGATGTAGGAGGGGTCCTCCAGGATGCGGAGCTTGTCGAAGGTCAGCACGGCCGAGGCGGCCAGCCCGATCAGGCCGGCGATCAGCACGAACAGCGAGAACACGCGGCCCGCGCCGATCGGCGCCCCACCGGGCGGCGCCGGAGCGGGGGAGGCGGGGCGGGAGGACGGGGAGGAGGGTGGCAGAGCGGTCGATGCGGTCATGGCAGAGCACTCCGTGGGTGAGGAAGGGGCCGGCCCGGCCGGGAGTCGGCCGGGCCGGTGGTGCTCACTGCAAGCCCGCGGCCTGCTTCACCTGGGCGGTGAACTGCTCCGGGGTGAGGGCGCGGTTGCCGCTGAACAGCGGCAGCGGCTTGCCGTCCACCTTCACCGTCGGGGTCCCCGTCACCCCGCTGTCGTTGAACGCGTCCGCGACCTTCTTCGCCCACGGCGCGTACGTCCGGTCGGTGACCGCCTTGACGAAGGCGTCCGTCTTCAGGCCCGGCACCTGGTCGGCCAGGCTCAGCAGGTGGTTGACGTCGCCGAAGCCGTCCTCGCGCTCGTCCGGCTGGTTGGCGTACAGCACGTCGTGGTACGCCTTGAACTTGTCCACGCCCTCGTTCACCGCGGCGCCGACCGCGGCCAGCGCGGTGCGCGAGCCCTTCCCGCCGAGGTTCTTGTCCAGGAACGCGGCCAGGTGGTACTCGACCTTGACGGAGCCCTCGTCCGCCAGCTTCTTGAGGGAGTCGCCGTTGGCGGCCTCGAAGGTCTTGCAGACCGGGCAGCGGAAGTCCTCGAACACCTGGACGGTGTGCGCGGCGTCCGGCTTGCCGTAGGTGATCACGGTGCCGTCCGTGCCGGAGGTGTTCGCCGGGACGACCAGCTCGGTCGGCTCGGCCGCCGAGGAGGACTTGTTGTCGCCGGCCGCGCTGATCGCGAGGGCGGTGCCGCCGACCAGGGCGAGCGCGACGGCGGCCGAGACGGCGACGACGATCCGCCGGCGGCGGGTGGCGGCCAGCTTCTCCTGGCGCTGCGCCTCCTGGATGCGCTCACGGGCGCTGATCTTCTGGGCCTGCTTGCGGGAGGGCTTCTGGTTGGGGTGAGCCATGCTCGGTCAACTCCGTGGTGGGGCGCGACTCGGGGCGCGCGGGGGTGTCCCGCTCCGGCGCGCGGCACGGGGCGCGCGTCGGCCGGAGAGGGGACCGGACGAGAGGTCGGAGTTGTGCGCCGCCCGCCACGGGTCCTTCGGAGGACCGGCCTTCGAAAGGCTCGTCAGCGGGCAGGCGCGAGCAGCGGCGGACCGCGGCGCGGTGCCGGGCTCAGCACCACGTCCTCGCGGCGCGGGCGGCGCCGGTCGGGGACCGGCAGCGGGATCCGCAGCACCGGCCGGGCCGGCGCCGGGACCAGCAGCAGGACCAGCGCCCGCAGCGGCGCCGCGACGGCCTGGCGCAGCGCGCGCAGCGCCCGCCCGAGGCCGGACAGGGCGGCGTCGCCGAGCCGCAGCCAGGCGGCGGCGGCCAACGCGATCACCAGGTGCACCAGCAGGAGCAGCAGCTGGGTGGCGGCGGGCGCCAGCCGCCCGGAGTGCCCCAGCTGGCCGTAGAACAGCGACGATCCGTCCACCGAGCCGCCGCCACAGACCAGCAGGTTCATGCCGCGGGCCGGGAGGTCACCGCCGAGGGCCGGACCACAGGTGGTCTGGCCCAGGTTGAAGGTCGTGTTGAGCAGCAGTTCGACCGGGACCATCACGGCCGCGATCTGCGACAGCCGCCGTTCCCCGCCGGCCAGCGTGGCCGTGACCAGGAAGACGACGACGCCGGCCAGCACCACCAGGGTGAGCGGCAGCGGCCGGCCGGTGATGAGGACCTGGCCCAGCGCGGACAGCGGCACGGCGAGCGCGGTGAACACCGCGGCCCGCAGGGCCCTCGTCGCGTGGGTGGAGGTCGTCATGTTCGGGAGTATGTCACGACGTT
The DNA here is from genome assembly GCF_040298605.1 of Kitasatospora sp. NPDC001527. Classification (NCBI taxonomy): domain Bacteria; kingdom Bacillati; phylum Actinomycetota; class Actinomycetes; order Kitasatosporales; family Streptomycetaceae; genus Kitasatospora; species Kitasatospora sp. NPDC001527. The sequence goes on from NZ_JBEPAM010000004.1 coordinate 160,261, forward strand.
TACATCGGGCACGAGGCTGCGTCCCGGTTCCCGGCCGGATCGGTGCACAGGTTGTCCCGCATCGATCGCCCGTTCGGGAGTCGGGGGCGGAGAGTTCACCGGAGCGATGGGTTTGGCGGGGCGCGGGGCGGGTGAGGGGCCGTCAGGCCGCGGAGACGGGAGTGGTGGGGCGGTCCGACAATCGGCCGATGGACTACGCGCTCGGCGCGGGACCGGTGGGGCCTCCGGTGCCGTCGCCGCCTCCGCCGCCCTCTCCGCCGTCCCGGCCGACGGCGCCGTGGCCCTCGCCCTGGTCGTGGCCCTGTCCGTCGCCGTCGGCGTCGGCCTCGCCGTCACCGTCGGCCGCCTCGCCGTCGCCCTCGCTCTCGCCCTCGCCGTCCGCTCCGGCCTCGCCCACGGCCGCGCCGACCCCCGTCGTGCCGTCCCCGGCCGTCACGCCGTCGCCGTCGCCGACCGTCGTGCCCGTGCCCGTGCCCGCTGCTCCCGCGCCCGGGCTCGTGCCGTCGGCGGTGGCGGTGGTGCCGACGTCCCCGCTCGCCTCTCCGCACGCGGTGAAACCGGCTCCGCTCCCGCCCCGGGCCCCGATCACCGTGGAGGCGGCGCCACCCCTGTGGCCACCCGCACCCGGCCCGGTGCTGGCCTCGCCGAGCCGCCCGGCCCCGCCCCAGCCCCCGCCCCTGGCCCCGCCGCCCGCCCCGAGCCCGGCGGCCGGCGTCGCGGTCGTCGCCGCCGCGCCCCCGCCGCCCGCCGAGCCGCCCGCCGCCGGGCTCGACCCGGCCACCTGGTCGGCCGTGCTCGTCCTCACCGTCCTGGTGCCGGCCGCGCTCGCCGCCGCCCTGGGCCACCACCACGCGACCTCCCGGAGCCGCCGATGAACCCCGCCCCGCTGCTGAGCGCCGCCGGCTGCGTGATCCTCGCCGTCGGCGCCCTCGCCGTCGCGCACCGGGTGCGCCCGGCCGTTCCCGAGGGCGAACAACCGCCCGAACCCCATCCCGTGCTCTCCAGCATCGGCTCCGGCCTGCTGTCCGGCTTCATCCTGCTCACCGGCTTCCTGGTCGCCACCGGCTGGGCCGCGCGCACCACCGGCGTCGTCCCGCCCCGGGGCCTCTATCTCGCCGACATCGCCGCCGGCACCGCCGTCCTGCTCTACCCCGCCCTCGCCGGCCTGCCCTTCACCGCCCGCTACACCACCGCCGTCGTCTTCTTCGCCTCGCTCGTCGGCTACACCATGTCCCTGGCCGTCCAGCTCCGCCCCTGACGCCCCGCCCGGGAGGACCCGGTCAGGTCGGCGGCAGGGGGAGGAGGACGCGGAAGGTGCAGCCGCCGCCCGGGGTGGTGTCGAGGGTGATCCGGCCGCCGTGGGCGGTGACCAGGGCCTCGGCGATGGCGAGGCCGAGGCCGGAGCCGCCGGTGGCCCGGTTGCGGGAGCCGTCGGCGCGGTAGACGCGGTCGAAGACGCGCCGGCGCTGGGTTTCGGTGAGGCCGGGGCCGTGGTCGGCGACCTCCAGGACGGCCTGCCCGTCGAGGGTGCCGACGCCGATCCTGATCGGGGTGCCGGCCGGGGCCCGACAGCCGACCGGGTGGGTCCTCTCTTCCGGATCACGCCGGGCGGTCGCCGCCGGAGCACGCACTCCCCCGGCCTTCGGCCGGGCGGCGCCCCCGCGCCGGCTTGTCGCCGGTCGCCGAAGGCCGGGGAGACGCCCGCTGGTCCGACCTGATCCGAAAGAGAGGGCCTAGCCTGGAGGAGACCCGGAGGTGTTCCGGAGTCCCCGGGAGGGGGTGCGGGCGGATGGCGGGTGACGTGGTCACCGTCGGTGAGGTCGTGCTCGGGCGGATCCGGGCGCAGGCCGAGGTGCTGGCCGGGCTGGACGAGGCCGTCCGGGCCGACCAGCCGGACGCGGTGCACCGGATGCGGGTCGCCTGCCGGCGGCTGCGCAGCGCGCTCCGCACCTACGGGCGGTTGCTCACGCCGGGCGCCGCGGACACGTTGGTGGCCGAGCTGCGCTGGCTGGCGGCGGCGCTGGGACGGGCCCGGGATCGCGAGGTGCTCGCCGAACGGCTGGCCGCGCGGGCGCGCGAGCTGCCCGCGGAGTGCGGGCCCGAACGGGTCGCGGCGGAGCTGGAGCGCTGGGGGAGCGGCGAGTACCGGCGGGTCTGGCCGGAGGTGGTGGCCGCACTGGACAGCCCGCGCCGGCGCGCCCTGGCGGACGGCCTGGCGGAGCTGCTGGCCGACCCGCCGCTGCGCCGCCGGGCGGGCCGGGCGGCCGGGCCGGAGCTGGCCCGGGTGGCCGAGCGGGAGCAGCGGCGCACGGCCGGGCGGGTGCGGGCGGCGCTCGCGGGCGGCGCGGAGCGGGACGCCGCGCTGCACGAGGCGCGGAAGGCGGCCAAGCGCGCCCGGTACGCGGGCGAGACCGCGGTGCCGGTGGCGGGCCGTGCGGCGGAGCGGTACGTGGCGCGGATGCGGGCCGTCCAGGAGGTGCTGGGCGAGCACCAGGACGCGGTGGTGGCGTCGGCCGCCCTGCGGGAGCAGGCGGGCGCCTCGGCGGAGCCGTTCGGCTTCGGTGTGCTGTACGGGCAGCAGTTGGCGGAGGCGGAGCGGGCGAGGCTCGCGTTGCCGGGGGTGTGGGCGCGGGCGGCGCGGCCGAAGCTGGCGCGCTTCGCCTGAGCGGTGCCTGGGCCGGGTCGGGTCCGGCGGAGAAGGATGCGGCGTCGCACGAGGCGCGGTAGGCGGCCAGGCGTGCCCGGTGCGCGAGTGAGGCCGCGGCGCCGGTGGCGGGCCGTTCAGGAGGTGCTGGGCGAGTACCGGGACGTCGGCCGCTCTGCTGGAGCGGGCGGGCGCCTCGGCGGAGCCGTTGGTTTTCGGGGCGCTGTACGGGCGGCCCGGCCGAGGCCGGCGCGCTTGGCCGAGGGGCGTCGGCGGGGTCGGGTGCGGGCGGGTGTCTCGGCGGGGCTGTTCGGTTTCGGTGTGCTGTGCGGGTGGCGGGGGAGCAGGTGGGCGCCTCGGTGGAGGCGGAGCCGGTCAGTCGTCGGCCGGGTCGAGTCCGGCGGTGCGGGCGGCGGTGCGTAGCAGGTCGCGCAGCATGGGGGTGCTGAGGCGGCCGGTGTTGGTGTTGCGCGGGCTGACGTGGTAGCAGCCGAACAGCTCCAGGGGCGGGCCGCCGTCGCGGGCCGGCAGGGTGACGTGGGCGCCGTGGCCGAACAGCGGGCGGGGCCGGGGGACCGTCCAGCCGGCCGTGTCGAGTGCGGGGAGCAGCGCCTGCCAGGCGAAGCCGCCGAGGGCGACGACGCTGCGCACGGTGGGGCGCAGGAGTTCGAGTTCGCGGGCGATCCAGGGGCGGCAGGTGTCGCGTTCGGCGGTGCTGGGCTTGTTGTCGGGCGGGGCGCAGCGCACCGGGTCGGTGATCCGCACGCCGTGCAGGGCCAGGCCGTCGCCGTGCCGGACGGACTCGGCGCGGTTGGCGAGGCCCAGCCGGTGGAGGGCGGCGTAGAGCAGGTCGCCGGAAGGGTCGCCGGTGAAGATCCGGCCGGTGCGGTTGGCGCCGTGCGCGGCGGGGGCGAGGCCGACCAGCACCAGCGGGGCGTCGGGCGGGCCGAAGCCGGGGATCGGGCGGGCCCAGTAGTCCCAGTCCTGGTAGGCGCGGCGTTTGGTGCGGGCGGTCTCCTCGCGCCACTCGACCAGCCGGGGGCAGGCGCGGCAGCCGGTGACGACGCGGTCGAGGACGGTGAGGTCCACGGCGCGGGCGGCGGCCTCGGCGGGGTGGCGCGGGTGCTCCGGGTCGTCGGCGGGGTCCGGCGGGCCGGCGGGGGGCTGCGGCATGGGGCGATCCTAGGGCGGAAATCGGGTTGGGTCCGCAGCCGTCGGGCAGGCGTAGCGTGGAAGCGGTGGTTCCGGCGGCCGACGGCCGGGCAGCGGTGGCGACGGCCGGGGCCCGCTGCTGCGCGAGGAGCGCGAGGAGGCCGTCATGGTCGTCGATGTGGTGATCGGGGTCATTGTCGCGGTGCTGATGCTGACGGCCGTGGTGGGCGGCCTGAGCCTGCGGGTGGTGCAGCAGTTCCAGCGGGGCGTGGTGTTCCGGTTCGGGCGGGTGCGGGACGAGGTGCGCGATCCGGGGCTGGTCGCGCTGGTGCCGGTCGCGGACCGGCTGCGCCGGGTGAACGTGCAGATCGTGACGCTGCCGATCCCGGCGCAGGAGGGCATCACCCGGGACAACGTGACCGTCCGGGTGGACGCCGTCGTGTACTTCCGGGTGGAGGACCCGGTGAAGGCGATCGTCAACGTCCAGGACTACAACTTCGCGATCTCCCAGGTGGCGCAGACCTCGCTGCGGTCGATCATCGGCAAGAGCGAGCTGGACGACCTGCTGGCCAACCGCGAACCGATCAACCAGGGCCTGGAGTTGATGATCGACAGTCCGGCGCTGGGCTGGGGGATCGAGATCGACCGGGTGGAGATCAAGGACGTCGCCCTGCCGGAGTCGATGAAGCGCTCGATGTCCCGGCAGGCGGAGGCCGAGCGGGAGCGGCGGGCGCGGATCATCACGGCGGACGGCGAGTTCCAGGCGTCCGCGCGGCTGTCGGAGGCGGCCGCGGTGATGAGCACGACCCCGGCGGCACTCCAACTGCGGCTGTTGCAGACGGTGGTGGAGGTCGCGGCGGAGAAGAACTCGACGCTGGTGCTGCCCTTCCCGGTGGAGCTGCTGCGGTTCCTGGACAGCGCGGCCGAGACCCACCGGCGTGCGGCGGTGCGGGACGGGCCCGGCGCGGACGCGGACGCGGTGGAGCCGGCGGAGCCGCTGCCGGCGCAGACCCCGCTGCCCGGCATGGAGCAGCTCGAACTGCCGCCGCTGGAGGAGGTGCTGGACCGCTCGCCGCTGGACCCGCAGCGGCGGCGCGAGGGCGGCGGCGGGGAGGACGGCGGCCCGGCGTGACGGGCCGGGCACGGGCCCGCGCCCGGCCCGGTGGCGAGGCTCACGGCGCCGGACCACGATGGAGACGTGGGAGTGGCAGGCAGGTCAGGAGGCCGATCATGACCAATGCGGGCGACATCATGCACCGGGGCGCCGAATGCGTGCGCGAGCACGAGACGCTCGCCGCCGCGGCCCGGATCATGAAGGAACGCGGAGTCGGGGCACTGCCGATCTGCGGGGAGCGGCAGAAGCTGCTGGGCATCCTCACCGACCGGGACATCGTGCTCAAGTGCGTGGCCGAGGGCCTCGATCCGGAGCAGGTGACGGCCGGCGACGTGGCCCAGGGGCGGCCGATGACGGTGGAGGCGGACGAGGACGTCGACCAGGTGCTGCGGGTGATGGAGCAGTACCGGGTGCGCCGGCTTCCGGTGATCAACCACCCGGAGCACGAGCTGGTCGGCATGATCAGCGAGGCGGACATCGCGCGCGGCATGCCGCAGGCGCGCGTGGCGGAGTTCGTGACGGCGGTCTGCGCCGAGGACCCGCCGCGCTCCAAGGAGGTGCTGGAGACGCCGCAGGGCGTCTGAGGACGGACAGAACGGACAGGCGGGGCCGGGCGGCTCAGGCCAGCGCGTAGACCGCGGTGGTGTGGGCCGCCGGCTCCTGCTCGCCCTCGGCGGTGAGGGTGACGTCCAGGAAGGCGATCCGCCGGCCCAGCTTGGTGATCCGGGCGTGCACCAGGACGTCCCGCCCGGTGACCGCGCGCTGGAAGGACGTCGACTGCTGGACGGTGGTCACCGGACCGAAGCCGCCCCGGGCGGCCGAGACCGCGATCACCCCGGCGGTGTCGGCGGCGGCCATCAGGGCCTGCCCGGAGAGCGCGCCGCCCTCCCGGGCCACCTGGTCGGACCAGGGCAGGCGGAGCACGGCGTGGCGCTCGCCGGTGTCGGTCACCGACAGGCCGAGCGCCTGCACCCAGGGGGCGAAGTCGTCGGCCAGGATCTTGTCCGCCTCGGCGGTGGTGAGGGTCCTCCCGTCATGGTGACCGCCGGGGCGCGCGGTGTCAGGGCCTCGGCCGCCGTGCTGTCACGGCTGTCACGGCTCTCACGGCTTGGTCTCGTGGGCGTGCAGCGCCCGCTGCATCAGCTCCGCCAGGTGCAGCGCCCGCCGGCCGTCGGCCAGCTGGGCGATCTGGGTGCGGCAGCTGAAGCCGTCCGCGAGGACCACGGTGTCCGGTCCGGCGGCGCGGACCTCCGGCAGCAGGACGCGCTCGGCGATCGCCACCGACACCTCGTAGTGGCCGAGCTCGAAGCCGAAGTTGCCGGCCAGCCCGCAGCACCCCGAGTCCAGCACCCGGTTGGTGACGCCCATCCGCCGCTCCACCCGGCGGTCCGCCGCGCTGCCGAGCACGGCGTGCTGGTGGCAGTGGGTCTGGGTGACCGCCTCCACCGGCAGCTGCGGCAGCGGTGCGTCGGGCGCGTACTCGTCGACGAACTCCGCGAAGGTGCGGGTCCGTTCGGCCAGCGGGCGGCCCTCGGCGCCGAGCAGCCGCGGCACCTCCTCGCGCAGCGTCGCGGTGCAGCTCGGGTCGAGCCCGACCACCGGCGTGCCGGCCGGCAGACCGGTGGCGGCGAGCGCGGCCAGGCTGCGCCGCATCACCCGCCGGGCGCCGGGGAGTTGGCCGGTGGAGTACCAGGTCAGGCCGCAGCAGACCGGTCCGGCCGGCAGCCGGACGTCGAAGCCCAGGTGCTCCAGTACCTCGACGGCCGCGCGCAGCACCTCCGGCTGCAGGTGGTTGGCGAAGGTGTCCGGCCAGAGCAGGACGGGCGGCGCGCCCGCCGGGGCCGGACGGGCGGCGCGGTGGCGCCGGTACCACCGGGTGAAGGTCTCCGGCGGCAGGACCGGCAGCACCCGGCGCGGGTCGATCCCGGCGAGCCGCTTGAGCGCGCCCGCCGCCGGGGACCGGGCGACGGTGTTGGCCAGGGCCGGCGCCAGGCCGGGGGACAGGCCAGCGCCGCGCAGCCAGAGCGGCAGCCGGCCCAGCGCGTAGTGCGCGACGGGCCGCGGCCGGTGCCGGTAGTGCTGGTACAGGAACTCGGTCCGGTAGGTGGCCATGTCGACGTGCACCGGGCAGTCGCTCGCGCAGCCCTTGCAGCCGAGGCAGAGGTCCAGGGCCTCGCGGACCTCGGCCGAGCGCCAGCCGTCCGGGATCGCGCCCCCGCTGCGGCCGCCGCCGCGCAGCATCTCGGCGAGCAGCCGGGCGCGGCCGCGGGTGGAGTGCCGTTCCTCGCCGGTGGCCATGTAACTGGGGCACATCACCCCGGTGTCGGGGTCGACGCACTTGGCGACGCCCACGCAGCGGCGCACCGCCTTGGCGAGGCTGCCGTCGTCCTGCTCGTACGGCAGGGCGAGCGGCAGCGCGGGCTCCGGGCCGGTGAACCGCAGGTCGGCGTCGAGCGGGCGCGGATCGACCAGGGTGCCCGGGTTGAGCAGCTGCTCCGGGTCCCAGATCCGCTTGAACTCCCCGAACAGGCCGATGATTTCGGGCGGGTACATGCGCGGCAGCAGTTCGCCGCGGGCCTGCCCGTCGCCGTGCTCCCCGGAGAGCGAACCCCCGTGCGCGACCACCAGATCGGCGGCCTGCTCCAGGAACTCCCGGAACACCAGAACCCCGTGGGGCCGGGCGAGCGGGAAGTCGATCCGCAGGTGGACGCAGCCCTCGCCGAAGTGCCCGTACGGCACGCCGCGCAGGCTGTGCCGGCGCAGCAGTGCGCGCAGGTCGCGCAGGTAGTCGCCGAGCCGTTCCGGCGGGACGGCGGAGTCCTCCCAGCCGGGCCACGCCTCGCCGCCTCCGGGCAGCCGGGTGACGATGCCGGCGCCCGCCTCGCGCACGCTCCACAGCCGGCGCTGCTCGGCGGGGTCGGTGACCACGGCGACGCCGGCGGTGCGTTCGCGCCGGACGGCGTCGGCGAGCCGGCGGGCCGCGTCCAGCGCCTCGGCCGCCGTCGCGCCGCCGGTCTCCAGGAACAGCCAGCAGGCGCCGTCGGGCAGCCGGTCCAGGGCGGGCGGGCGCGGCGCGGCCGCGAGCAGCGCGGCGAGCAGGTCGGCGGCCATGCCCTCGACGGTCAGCGGGCCGAGCGGCAGCAGCGCGGGGACGGCGTCGGCGGCCGCCGTCTCGTCCGGGTAGCCGGCCAGCACCAGGGCCCGGGCGGGCGGGTCCTCGACCAGCCTGACGGTGGCGCCGAGCAGCAGCGCGCAGGTGCCCTCGGTGCCGGTGAGCGCGCGGGCCAGGTGGTGGCCGCGCTCGGGCAGCAGCGCGTCCAGCGGGTAGCCGGAGACCCGGCGCGGCAGCGCGGGCATGCCGCGGCGGATGACGGCGAGGTTGCGGTCGGTGAACTCCTGTAGCCGGTGGTGGAGTTGACCGGCCCGCCCGGGCAGGGCGGCGAGCGCGGCGCGCTCCCCGGGGCCGAGCGGGCCACCGACGGTCAGCTCGGTGCCGTCGGCGAGCAGCAGGTCCAGCGACTCGACGTTGTCGGCCGTCCGGCCCCAGGCCACCGAGTGCGCCCCGCAGGAGTCGTTGCCGATCATGCCGCCGAGGGTGCAGCGGCTGTGCGTGGACGGGTCCGGCCCGAACCGCAGCCCGTGCGGGGCGGCGGCGCGCTGCAGGTCGTCCAGCACGGTGCCCGGCTCGACCCGCGCGGTGCGGCGCTCCGGGTCGACGTCGAGGACGGCGCCCAGGTGGCGGCGGAAGTCGAACACCACCGCGCCGGGGCCGATCGCCTGCCCGCCGATGCTCGTCCCGGCGCCGCGCGCCACCACCGGCACCCGGTAGCGGCGGCAGAGTGCCAGCGCGGTGCGCACGTCGTCGAGGTCGGCGGGCTTGACGACGCCGAGCGGCAGTTGGCGGTAGTTGGAGGCGTCGTGGCTGTAGACGGTGCGTTCGGCCGCGCCGAAGCGGACCTCGCCGCGCAGCACGGCGGACAGCTCGCGGGCCAGGTCGGTGCCGGGCGCGGTGTCGGGTCGGCTCACGGGCTGTCCTCCCGGGCGGTGGCGCCTGCCGGCGTCGAGTACGGCTGAGCCGATCATCGCAGCCGCGACCGGCGGGCGGTACCGGGAAAGGGCTGGCCGGGCACCCGGGGGCTCTGGCAGGGTCGGTGTCCGTGATCAACGACCCTCACGACGACGCCCGCCCGTTCCTCGCCCACCTGCCGGTCGGCGAGCGCGTCCCGATCCCCGAGGACGCCGCACCGGCCTGGGACATCTTCCCGTACGAGCCCTCCGAGGGCGGCGAGCTGCGGGTGCGGCCGCTGGCCGCCCCCGAGCTGCCCGAGCCGCCCCGGCACGGCGAGGCCGGCCCGGCGGAGTGCGGCGAGTGCGGCCGACCGGACGAGGACTTCGTCTGGACCGACGAGCACTGGCGCCTGCGGGCCTACGGCCAGCCGCACGGCCTGCCCGCCGTCCTGCTGCTCAACCCGCGCGGCCACCACGACCTGCTCGACCTCCCGCCGGCCCGGGCCGCCGAACTCGGCCCGGTGCTCCAGCGCGTCGAGCGGGCGATCCACGCCCTCGGCGGCGTCGGCCGGGTCCACGTGAGCCGCTGGGGCGACGGCGCGGCCCACCTGCACCTGTGGCTGATCGCCCGGCCCGCCGGACAGCGCCAGCTGCTCGGCTCCACCCTCCCGCTGTGGATGGACGTCCTGCCGCCCCTCCCGGACGACGTCCGCGCCGACACCCTGCGCCGCATCGCCACCACCCTCGCCACCGACGGCGGCACCGCCCACGCCTGACCACCGGCCCGCCGGCGCTAGCGGCGGCGGGCCGCTCCGGTGAGGGTGCCGGCGGCGATGTGGGAGAGCTTGGCGACCTCGAAGGCCGGGTAGGCGCCGCCGGCCAGCAGGGAGAACTTGACGCCCTCGCGGCCGGCCGGGCGGCGGTGGCCGGCCGGCTGGAAACGGCGGTGGTGCTCGGCCGCGCGGTGGAAGAACTGCGGGCGCTCGGCGCGGGCCACGCAGCCCGCGAGGTCGAAGACGAACAGGTAGTGCCGGATCATCCGGGTGAACAGCGCCTCCCGCACGGCGTCCGGGGCGTCCAGCACGTCCAGCAGCGCGAAGGTCCGCTCGTACTGGTCGAAGATGTCGAAGCTGCCGCTGCCGGGTGAGCCGGTCGGGTGGACGGTCTCCCGGCGGCGCAGCTGCACGCAGGCGCGCGGAAGGACGGCGATCCGGCCGGCCGTCAGCATCGCCCGGTGCACCGGCGGGATCTCCTCGTAGGTGCCGTCCGGGAAGGCCAGCCCCTGCTGCAGCCAGTGCGCGCGGGAGACCAGGCGGTCCCAGATCAGCGCGGGCGCGCCCAGCAGCTCCGGGCGCTCCATCGGGCCGAACACCTCGCCGCCGGCCCCGGCGAGCAGCGCCTCGGCGCCGCCGGGCCAGTCCCGTCCGCCGTGCTGCCGGGTGTGGCCGAAGAGCAGCACGTCGACCGGCCCGGTCCGGGCCAGCCGGTCGGCGAAGGCGCCCAGGGCGTCGCGGGCGAGCAGGTGGTCGGCGTCGAGGAAGAGCAGGTACTCGCCCCGGGCGTGGGCCGCGCCCGCGTTGCGGCTGACGCCGACGCCGACCGCCGCGTCCAGGCGCAGCACGGAGACCTGCGGGTGACGGGCCGCGTAGCGCTCGGCGAGCTGCGCGGGGCACTCGGGGGAGCGGTCGGCGACCACCAGCACCTCGAAGTCGCGGACGGACTGGGCGAGCAGCGAGTCCAGGCAGTCCGCCAGCTGTTTCCGCTGGTCGTAGGCGGGGACGACGACGCTGATCAGGGGTGAGGGCATGACGCCGGAGCGTAGGAGCGCCCGCGGACGGTGGCAAAGCCCTGACGGTCCGTAGGTGGGGCAATCCAGGGCAAAACGTCCGGACGTCCGCCAGATCTTCACCGGCTGCTCCGGGCGCGTCCACGTCAGGACCGGGGTCCCCCCGCCGGGGCCGTCCCGACACGCGCCCTCACCCGGCGGCGGGCGGGCTGGAGGCGTCACGACGGCCGGACGCGCACGGAGGCGTGCCTTGGAACAGCTGACGCGGCCACCCCGGACCGGCGAACTGACCGCCTTCCTGGCCCGGCTGACCACCGTGCGGCTGCGCAACAGCGGCGAGGGCGTCGAGCAGCCGGAGCCGGCGGTCGAGGGCGCCGCCCGGGATCGTCCTGTTCTCCCTCGGCTTCGCCCCGCTGATGCAGCCCACCTGGTGGGAGATCGGTTCCACCGCGGTGCCGGCCTCGGCGAGCGCCGCCCTCGTGCTGGTGGCGGGCCGGCTCCCCCGGCTGGGCCCGGTGCTGCCGCTGGCGGCGGCCGTGCTGGTCCCGGTGGTCACGCTGCTGGTCTTCGCCCGCACCCCGGCGCACGGCGGACCGGTGCTGATCATGCTGCCCGCGCTGTTCTTCTTCGTCCCCGGCGACTACCTGAGCGCGGGCACCGCCGAACTCGCCGCCGGACACCTCACACCGGGCGCGGTACGGCTGGTCAACGCGGCGTTCCCGCTGCTCCAGCTGTACGTCGGGGTGCTGATCGGACTCGCCGTCACCGGCCGCGACCGGCAGGCGCTGTTCGACCCGACGGCCGCCCAGGACCTGCCGCGCCGGGCGCTGTTCACCGCGTGGACCGTCTTCACCGCGGGCACCGTGCTCGCCTTCGCGATCCCCGCCCGGTTCGGACCGGTGCTGCTGCTCCTGGTCTACCTGACGGTGGCGGCGCAGAGCCTGGCCACCTGGCTGGCCGGCGAGGTGGCCGGGACGTTCGCGGCCGCGGTGGTCCCCGGCGCCGTCGCGACCCGGATCGCCGCCACCCGGCCGGGCGCGCCGCCGCGGCTGATCCTGCTGCTGCCCGGCTTCTTCACGCTGACCGTCGGCTCGCTCGGCATGCGCGGCCTCACCGACCTGGCCGGCGGCCACCCCATCGCGGGGTTCCGCGACCTGACGGAGCTGGTCACCCTGGTGACGGCGATCGCGGTCGGCCTGGTGGCGGGCGGCGTGGTGGCCGGCGCGCGGCCCGGCGACCGAGGGCGGCGGCGCGGGCGGTTCAGACGGCGTGGGCCGCCCGCGTCCGGGCCTCGGCGGGGGCGGCGGCCAGCTCGCGGACGTACCAGTCGAGGCGGCTGCCGGTCGGCTCCGTCACCCGTCCGGTGTACCGGAAGCCGGCCCGCCGGGCGACGGCCGCCGAGGCGAGGTTCTCCGGGTCGACCCGGATCACGCCCTCGCTCGCGCCCTCCCGCGCCGCGTACCGGCACACCAGGTGCACCGCCCGGGTCACCAGGCCGCGCCCGCGCCAGGCCGGGTAGAGGCCGTAGGCGATGTTGACCTGCCCGGGGGCGAGGCACGGCATCGCGAACCGCAGGTCGATCGTGCCGGCCAGGACCGGCTCCGGTCCGGTCCGGATCCCGAACACCCGGGCCGGCCCCCGGTACGCCCACTGCGCGGTGCAGCGCCGCACGTACTCCTCGGTGCCCGCCCGGGTGCTCGGCCCGCCGTTCAGCCAGCGCACCAGCAACTCGTCCTCACCGGCCAGGTGCGCGTCGATGTCCGCCGCCCGGAACGGCGTGAGCGTGACGACCCCGTCGGAGAGCCTCACTTGATCCATGGATCCCACTCTGGCGTTTCGCACACGCACCCGGCCACCACGATTTCGGCCAGCTCGCGGCCCCCTCCGGGCGCTGCGGGGGCGCGGTTCAGGACCTGCCGCGGTCAGGAACCGAGCTGGATGCCGTCCGCACCGCCGTCATGACGGCGACGACCTTCCGCGGCCTCGCGACCATCCGCTGCCACGCCGAGGACCTCGCGGCCGCCCGTGCCTGGTACACGGGGGTGCCGGGCATCGAGCAGTGCTTCGAGCGGCCCGACCACGTGGAGTTCCGGCTCGGCGACCACAGCCGGGAACTGGGCATCTCCCGCACTCCCTCCGCCCCCGCCGGCGTGGTGGCCTACTGGCACGTGGCCGACGTGGCCGACGTGGACGCGGTGCCGGCCCGGCTGCTGGAGCTGGGCGAGGCGCCGCACGAGCCGCTGTGCGACTACGGGGCGTTCCGGGCGGGCGCGGCTGAGCGGCGCGCCGAGCCCGCGGGCCGGGTGGCCTGCGGGCTCGGGAGGGGGACCGGGGGTCGGCTCAGTACCAGTGGTGGGACTGCCAGAACGCCCAGGCGCCGCACGGGCTGCCGTAGCGGGAGTTCATGTAGTTCAGGCCCCACTTGATCTGGGTGACCGGGTTGGTGCGCCAGTCGGCGCCGGCCGAGGCCATCTTGGAGCCGGGCAGCGCCTGGACCAGGCCGTAGGCACCCGAGGAGGGGTTGGTGGCGGTGACGTTCCAGCTGCTCTCGCGGGACACGATGTTGTTGAAGCACTGGAGCTGGCCGGCCGGGACGATCTGGGCGGCGATCTCGCGCGGGCTGCCGGAGTAGGCCGGCTTGCTGTTCAGGGCGGAGCGCTCCTGCGAGCGGGAGGCGGCGGCCTGGGCGTCGGCCTTGGCCTTCGCCTCGGCCTGGGCGGCGGCCTCGGCCTGGGCCTGCGCGGCGGCCTGCGCCTGGGCGGCGGCGTCCGCCTCGGCCTGCGCGGCGGCAGCGGCGGCGGCCTGGGCCTCGGCCTGCGCCTGGGCGTCCGCCTGGGCCTGGGCATCCGCCTGGGCCTGGGCATCCGCCTGCGCCTGGGCCTGCGCCTGGGCGTCGCCGGTGGCGCCGACCACCGCGGCGGCGGGGGCCTCGGCGACGGCGGTCCCGCTGTCCGGGATGGCGAGGGCGGCGGTGGCCGCGCTCGCCACCACCAGGGTGGTGAGGCCGGTGATCAGCGAGTTGCGGCGGGCATGGCTGAGCTGCATGGAGCGGACGATCCTTTTCCGTCGGGGTGCCGTCGGGGCGTCGCCGGCCGTGCGGGCGCGCCGTGCCCCGGGCGGGGCGGCGGCGTGCGGGACGGCCGTGCTGCGTGCCCCGGTGCGGACGGCGGCGGGGGCGGACGGGGTGCGCGGCGGGGGGGACCGGCCCGCGCTGCCCGGCGACGGGCCATTCTTGGCAGAGCCCGCCACGGGCGGCAAAGCCGTCCACTACGACGGGCGGTAGTGGAGCGAGTGGCCGGGAACGGCGAAGCGCCCGCTCGATGGCGGGCGCTTCGTACGGTTTTGTCCGTTTTGATGAATCAATGGGTGGATCGCCGGGACCGTCGGCGAACGATCGGCCCGAACCGGGCCGCCGCCTGCGTTGTTCCAGCCCTCCGCCGCCCGGCCGTCCGCGCGGCCGCTCACCGGACGGCGCGCCGCGGGCCCCCGGCGGCGCGCCATCGCGCGGCCGTCCACTATCGACGGCAGTAGACCGCCGGGCCCCTGTGGGGGGCCTCACACGCGGGCGGCGGCGAGCCGGACGCAGGGTGACGGAGTGCTCACGCCCGCCGGTGCGGGTTCGGCCCCACCGGCGGCGGTGCGGCGGTGTACGGGTTGCCTTCGACGGGGACGTCGGCGTACGGGTTGCCCGTGACGGGCCGCTGCGCGCCGTACTCCGGCAGTCGCGGGACGGCCGCCGCGCCGGGCGCCGGCGCGTCCGGCTCCCCGCCGCCCTCCCCGTCGTCCTCCTCCGGCGCGCGCGCCGGCTCCTCCCCGACCGGCACCAGGTCCCGGGCCAGCAGGGTGGCCCCGGCCACCGCGCCCGGCATGGCGACCACCGTCACCAGCGGGACCAGGAACCCCAGCACCAGCGGCACGCCGAAGCCGAGGGCAAGACCGGGCCGTCCGCGCAGCAGCCGCAGCCGCTCGCGCTGCGGCACCCCGCGCCGCTGCAGTCCGACCGAGGTCAGCTCCAGGGTGAGGAAGAAGCCGGAGACCAGGAAGCCCAGCACCGGCACCACGGTCTGCCCGATCACCGGGATGAACCCGGCCGCGAACAGCAGCACGCCGAAGCCGCCGGCCCGCACCAGGACGAAGAGGCTGTCCCGGGCCGCCACCACCAGCTCGCGCCAGAGCGGAACCTCCGGCGGGGTCGGCGCGCCGCCCTCGGTCTCGTCGACCTTCTCGCACAGCTGCTCGTAGAACGGCTGGCCGACCAGCAGGGTGACCGCGGTGAAGGTGAGCACGGACAGCAGCAGCCCGCCGACGAAGACCAGCGCGGCGAGCGTGGTGCGCAGCAGGTCCTGCCAGAACGAGGACCAGGAGTCGGCGAACGGGGTGGCCCACTCGGCGAGGTCCCCGGCCCAGCCGCCGAGGAAGAACAGCGCCACTGCGTAACCCGCCAGGGTGATCAGCGCCGGGATCATCCCGAACGCCCACCAGCGGCCGTGCCGCCCCACCCACTTCTGGCCCTTGGCCAGGTATCCCATCCCCGCCACAAGATCTCGCATGAGGGGAAAGGGTAGGGGGCGGCGGGTCGCCGGGTCATGTCCGCCGCGTCACGGATCGGCACCGGAAACCGGGCCGGGCCCGGAAACGGGGCCGGGCCCGGGAGCCTCCGCAACGGCTCCCGGGCCCGGTGTCCACGGACGGTGCTGCGCGCCGGCTCAGGATGCCGGCGCCACCGCCGCGGCTCGCCGCCGGCGGCCCACCACGGCCGACGCCGCCAGCACGATGGCCGCGGCGACCAGCGACAGGTACATCTGCTTCCGACCGTCGGCGTCGGTGAACATGTACACCACCACGAACCCGATCATGCCGATCGCGGCCCAGGTGAGGTACGGGTACAGCCACATCCGCACGGTCAGCCGCTCCGGGCACTCGCGCTCGAGGATCCGGCGCATCCGGAGCTGGGAGAAGCAGATCACGAGCCACACGAAGAGCGCCACCGCGCCGGACGAGTTCAGCAGGAAGGCGAAGACGGTGTCGGGCGAGGTGTAGTTGAAGAACACCGCCACGAAGCCGAACACCACCGAGGAGAGGATCGCCACCCGCGGCACGCCGCGCTTGGTCACCGTGGCGAAGGCCTTCGGCGCGTCGCCGCGCCGGCCGAGCGAGAAGGCCATCCGGGAGGCGGTGTACATGCCCGAGTTGAGGCAGGACAGCACGGCCGTCAGCACGATCACGTCCATCACCCGGCCGGCGCCCGGGATGCCCACGTGCTCCAGCACCGCGACGTACGGGCTGCCCTTGACGGCGGCGGAGTCCCACGGCAGCAGGGTCACCACGAGCAGGATGGAGCCGAGGTAGAAGATGCCGATCCGCCAGATGACGCTGTTGGTCGCCTTGCTGACCGCCTTCTCCGGGTCCTCGGACTCGCCGGCGGCCAGGGTGACGATCTCGCTGCCCATGAAGGCGAAGACGACCGTCAGCATGCCGGTGAACACCGCGCCCACGCCGTGCGGCAGGAAGCCGCCGTGACCGGTCAGGTTGGAGGTGCCGACCGCGTGGGTGCCCGGCAGCAGGCCGAACACCGCCAGCGTGCCGACCACCAGGAAGGCGGCGATCGCCACCACCTTGATCCCGGCGAACCAGAACTCGAACTCGCCGTAGGAGGCGACCGAGCCCAGGTTGGTCGCGGTCAGCACGGCCATCACGATCAGCGCGAACGCCCACTGCGGAACGCCCGGCATCCAGTTGTTGAGGATCTTGGCGCCGGCGGTGGCCTCGACGGCCAGCACCACGACCCAGAAGAACCAGTACAGCCAGCCGATGGTGAACCCGGCCCAGCGGCCCAGCGCCCGGTCCGCGTAGGCCGAGAAGGAGCCGCTCTGCGGGTCGGCCGCGGCCATCTCGCCGAGCATCCGCATGACCAGGACGACTAGCACACCGGCCAGCGCGTAGGAGAGCAGGATGCCGGGACCGGTGGCGGCGATGCCCGCGCCGGACCCGACGAACAGGCCCGCGCCGATCACACCGCCGATGGCGATCATCGACAGATGGCGGTTCTTGAGTCCGGCCTTCAGGTGGCCGTCGCCGCCGGAGTGGTCGTTCGAGGAGCGGCCGGCCGGCGAGGAACCGGCTCGGGTGGTGGTGTCCGCACGCATCGTGAGGGTGCCCTGTGCCTTTCCAGCGCGGCCTGACCCTCGGCTCGAACGCCGGAGGGTGGGGGACGGATCCGCGCATTGCGGTGCAACCTAGTCGCTACCTCCGGCTATCGGAACAAGGCGCCCGGAACTGTTCGTTCAGCGGACGCAAAAGGCCAGCTCAGGGTGGGTGCGCGGAGGTCGCGGAAAGCTCAAATCTGACGCAGCGGCAGCAAGTTGGGGCCCTCCGGCGGAGTTTGTCAGGCGGCCGTCCATACTTTTCGGGTGATGATCGTCCTTGTGGTGCTCGGCGCCCTCCTCGTCCTCGCCCTGCTGGCCGTCGTCCACTGGTACCTCTGGCGCCGCCTGGTGCGCGACGTCTCGGTGCCCGGTGGCCGCTGGCGGCGGGCCGGCACGGTGCTCGCCGTCGTCCTGCCGCTGCTCTCGGTCGGCGCGCTGGTGGGCGGACGGCTGTTCCCGATGGCCGTCGAACGCTGGTTCGCCTGGCCGGGCTTCCTGTGGCTGCCGGTGCTGCTCTACCTGCTGATCGCGCTCGGCGTGGGCGAGCTGCTGCGGCCGGTGCTGCTGCGGCTGCCGGCCCGGCGCGCCGAACCGGCGGCGGTCGCCGTGGCCACGGTCGCCCGGGCGCCCCAGGCCGCCGAAGCCGTGCCCGCACCGGAGGCTGACGGTCCGTCGGCGCCCGCGGCCCCGTCGCCGGAGCGGCGGCTGTTCGTCGCCCGGGCGATCGCCCTCGGCGCCTCCGGCGCGGCGGCGGCGGTGGTCGGCACCGGCACCTACGGGGTGCTGCGCGGCCCCCGGCTCAAGCACGTCACCGTCCCGCTCGCCAAGCTGCCGGCCCGCGCCCACGGCTACCGGATAGCCGTGGTCAGCGACATCCACCTCGGCCCGATCCTCGGCCGCGCCCACACCCAGCGGATCGTGGACACCATCAACGCCGCGCAGCCCGACCTGATCACCATCGTCGGCGACCTGGTCGACGGCACGGTGCCCGAGCTGGGCCGCGACGCCGAGCCGCTGGCCCGGCTGCGGGCCCGCGACGGGGCGTTCTTCGTCACCGGCAACCACGAGTACTTCTCCGGCGCGGCGCCCTGGGTGGACTTCGTCCGCGAACTGGGCGTGCACCCCCTGCAGAACGCCCGGGTGGAGCTGGGCGGCTTCGACCTGGCCGGGATCAACGACATCGCCGGTGAGCGGGAGGGCGACGGCCCTGACTTCGGCAAGGCGCTCGGCGACCGCGACCGGGACCGCACCGCCGTGCTGCTCTCGCACCAGCCGGTCACCATCCACGACGCGGTCCGGCACGGCGTCGACCTCCAGCTCTCCGGGCACACCCACGGCGGGCAGCTCTGGCCGGGCAACTACCTGGCGGAGCTGGCCAATCCGACGGTCGCCGGGCTGGAGCGCTACGGCGACACCCAGCTCTACGTGACCCGCGGCGCCGGGGCCTGGGGCCCGCCGGTCCGGGTCGGCGCGCCGTCCGACATCACCATCGTCACGCTGGCCTCGCTCCGGGCCTGAGCCGCGGGGCCGGGGAGCCGTCGGGGCCGATCGGCCGACGCGGGCGTCAGACCTCGGTCACGTCCAGCAGGACGATCCGCACCGCGTCCGCCGGCCGCCCGGTGAGCCGGGCGGCCAGGATCGCCGGGATGTCGCTCTCCTGCGAGTACCCGGGCACCACGGTGACCTCGGCCCGCCGCACCCCCGCCGCGCCGGCCAGCGCGTACCGCACCCGGTACGTCGTCGCGGCCGGCGGCGGGGCCGGCCCGGTGCTCCGCGCCATGCGCCCACCTCCCGTCCCGCCGTCCATTGTCCGCCGGGCCCCTCCCGGGCCGCTCCCGGGCCGCTCCCGACCGCTTCGGGACGGGCCCCGGCGGCATCCTGTGGCCGAACGGGGCAAACCCGGGCAGAGTGGAATCCTCCGGGGCCGGGCGCCCGGCCGGCGCGACCCGCCGGGGCGGCTCCGGGAAGGAGCGACCCCATGCAGACCACCTGGAAGGGGACGATCAGCTTCGGCCTGGTCTCCATCCCCGTCCACCTGTACTCCGCCACCAAGGAGCACGACGTCCCGCTGCACCAGGTGCACGCCCGGGACGGCGGGCGGGTGCGCATGAAGCGGTACTGCGAACAGGAGGAGAAGGAGGTCCCGTACGCGGAGATCGCCAAGGGCTACGAGTCGCCGGACGGCCGGACCGTCACCCTCACGGACGAGGACCTCGCCGACCTCCCGCTGCCCAGCAAGAAGATCATCGACGTGCTGGCCTTCGTGGACGAGGGCGAGATCGACCCGCTGATGTTCTCCAAGGCCTACTACGTCGGCGTCGCCGACAAGGCCGCCGCCAAGCCCTACGCGCTGCTGCGCGACGCGCTGGTGGAGTCCGGGCAGATCGCCGTCACCAAGATCGCGCTGCGCACCCGGGAGTCCCCGGCGGTGCTGCGGGTGCACGACGGCACCCTGGTGCTGCAGACCTGCATCTGGCCCGACGAGGTCCGCCCGGCGGCCGGCATCGCGCCCGAGGAGAAGGTCACCGTGCGGCCGCAGGAGCTCAAGATGGCCCGCTCGCTGATGGAGACCCTCTCCGAGGACTTCGACCTCGACCAGTTGCACGACGACTACCAGCAGGCGCTCCAGCAGGTGATCGAGGCGCGGCTGCAGGGCGTCGAGGTGCCGCACGAGGAGGAGGCGGGGGCGGCGCCGGACAACGTCATCGACCTCATGGAGGCGCTGCGCAGCAGCCTGCGGCAGGCCAAGGACGCCCACCCGGGCCGGTCCCGGGGCGAGGAGGCGGGGGAGTCGGAGGACGCCGAGGAGGAGCCGGCCCCGCGCAAGCGCGCCGCCGCGAAGAAGAGCGCGGCGGCCAAGACGACCACGAAGACCACGAAGACCATGAAGACCACGAAGACCGCGAAGTCCGCCGCGAAGAAGACCACGACCCGGAAGTCCGCCACACCCCGGAAGGCCTCGTGACCTCCCCCTGATCCCCCCGGAGGCGATTCCCGATGGACCTCATCACCTACAAGGCCCTGGACACCGGCCCCGACGCACCGGAGCACCCGAGCTGGGCGCACCGGGCCCTGCACTGGCTCTGCAGCCTCACCCCGACGGCCGTCGTCTTCATGGTCGGCCTCTCGCTCGGCCTCGGCGCCGTCGCCTCCCAGGTGACCTGGCTGCCGATGCTGATCGTCTTCAGTGTCGTCTGGGGCGCCACCCTGCTCGCCCTGGTCGGCGTGTTCGTCCGCTGGCGGACGTCCCTGCCGGCCCGCCACCGGATGGCCACCTGACCGCGTCCGGACGGTGGCCCCGGCCCCGGCCCCGGCCCCGTGCGGGGCCGGGGCCGCCCGTGCGTCCCCTCAGCCCTTGAACAGGTTGTGGCCGACGTCCGAGGGGACGATCTCCTTCACCGGGGTGCTGTCGTCGCCGGGGACGCGCGCGCCGGGCACCGGTTCGTCGCTCTCGCGGCGCAGCAGCACCACCCCGTGCTCGGCCCAGACCTGCCGGTAGCCGTGGGCGAGCAGCAGGTCGATCCGCTCGGCCTGCTCGGCCACCGTCTGGAACGGGAAGGTCCGGGTGTCGGAGCGGATCAGGACGTAGTCACGCCCGCGCGGGGTGGCGTCCACCAGGACGACGTCGGTACGGCCGACCAGCCGGGGCACCACCTGGTTGTCGGCCTCCACCAGCGCGCCGTCCGGGATCTGCTCGGCGCCCCGGACCAGCGCGGCGTTGCTCGCCGAGGGGCGCCAGAAGGCCGGGGTGAGCACGCTGATCCCGC
The DNA here is from genome assembly GCF_040298605.1 of Kitasatospora sp. NPDC001527. NCBI lineage: Bacteria > Bacillati > Actinomycetota > Actinomycetes > Kitasatosporales > Streptomycetaceae > Kitasatospora > Kitasatospora sp. NPDC001527. The sequence continues at coordinate 180,878 of NZ_JBEPAM010000004.1, forward strand.
CGAGCACCAGGCTGCACACCAGCGAGCCCGCCACCACCGCCGCGCCCAGGCCGAGGGCGGCGTGCCGGCGGGTCCCGCCCCGGGCGTACAGGCCGCCGAGCACCTCCAGGGCGGCGGTGAGCAGCACCGGCCAGAGGAAGGCGTCGTAGTGGTGGGCGATCGACCAGTGGTTGGGGTTGTCGGACAGCACCCGCTCGGCGAGCAGCGGCAGCAGGCAGAGCGTGGTCGCGGAGCGCAGCGGCAGCAGCAGGAAGGTGCCGAACAGCCAGAGCACCAGCAGCGGCTTGACGGTGGCGTTGGTGGCGACCCGGACGAGCAGCAGCGGGTCGCTCAGCAGGTTGCCCAGCGCCGTCCCGGCGTCCGGGCCGATCGGGCCGTAGACCCAGTAGTAGTCCGGCTGCCCGCCCATCGCGGGGATCAGCCAGACGATGGCGAGCGCGGCGGCCAGCGGGCCGCCGATCAGCAGGCCGGCGCCGTAGGCGAGGCCGCGCCGGTCCCCGGCCCGCTCGCCCTGCCGGTCGCCGCGCGGGCGGCTGCGCCAGAGCAGGACGAGGCCGTAGACGCCGACCAGCAGGCCGAGGTCCTCCTTGGTGGCGCAGAGCAGGGCGGCGGCCAGGGCGGCGGTGCCGTAGCGGCGGGCGAGGCCGCGTTCGAGCATCAGCAGGGTGAGCGGGACGGCGAAGGCGACCTCGTGGAAGCCGCCTCGCCCGGCGGCCAGCAGCGGCCAGCCGAGGCCGTAGACCAGACCGGCCAGGTCGGCGACCCGGCGCACCGTGGTGGTGCCGTCCGCCGGGGCGTCGCCCGCGGCGCCGGCGGCCGGACGGGTGAAGCAGTGCACGGCGATCCGGCGGATCAGCGGGACGCCGGCCGCGAGCAGCAGCGCCTGGCCGAGGATCAGCGTGCGCGGGTCCTCCCAGATCCAGTACAGCGGGGCGAGCGCGGCCAGGACCGGCGAGAAGTGGTCGCCCAGCAGTGAGAAGCCGGGCGGGAACTCGTGGTGGTAGCTCTTGACCGGCGAGATCGGCAGGCCCAGATGGGCGTACCCGGCCACGCCCTGGTGGAAGATGCCGAGGTCGAAGCCGCCGAGCAGGACCGCCGACCACTGCTGCAGTCCGCAGGCCGCGGTCGCCGCGAAGCAGAGCAGGGTCAGGAGGGCGGTCCGGCGTCCGGTGAGCGGGCCGGTGCTGCCGGGCGTGGACGTGCGGTTGGCGCGCGGCAGCAGCGGACGGTCCGGACGGGTGGCGGGGCTGAGCCCGGTTTCGACTGGCACGGGATCCCTGAACTGGTCGGAGACGGGGGCTGGTTCGGAGGCGGGCGGACGGCCCGGGGCGATGGCCCGGGAGATCCGTCCGGCCCGGGCCGGCGGGTCAGCCGGCCCCGGGCGTGCCGGGCGCGGGCGCCTCGGCCGCCGTGGCCGCGGCGCCGGGCCCGCGCCGCAGCAGCGTGATGCCGTGGTCGCTGCGGACCACCAGGTAGCCGCTGCGCTTGGCGACGGCGACCTCCTGCCGCTCCTTGTCGGGAGACAGCGGCCAGCCCATCGGCTGGTCCTCGTCGACCACGATCCACTCGGCGCTGGACCACTGCTGCGGCCAGCCGAAGACGATGACCTCGCAGCGGTTGGTCAGCTGCGGCACCAGCCGGTTGGAGGCGGCGATCCGGGCGTCGTCCGGGACGGTGGCCAGCACCGACCGGGCGGCCTCGACCCGGGCCGGGGTGCGCCACAGGTCGAGGGTGAACAACTGGCTGAACGCGAAGCCGGGCAGCAGCGCGAGGGTGACCACCGCGCTGGCCGGCAGCGCCGCCCGGGCGAGCCACCGGGGCAGCACGCCGTCGCGCTCCCGGGACTTCACCAGGACGTGCACGAAGGCGGCGAAGACGATCGGCATCAGCACAGCGCTGTAGTGGTAGTTCGTGCCCCAGTAGGCCGGGTTGTTGGAGAGCAGCCGCCAGCCGAGGGTGGGCAGTGCGACGATCATCAGCGGCGAGCGGGCGGCCAGCAGCAGGGTGGGTGCGAGCAGCAGCAGGACGGTGGTGACCTTCTCGCCGGGGGTGACCAGGTCGAGCGGCAGGCTGAGCAGGCTCCGGCCGCCCGAGCCGCCGCTCAGGTTGTCCCAGTACGCGAAGCTGCCCCCGGGGCTCATCGCCGGGAGCAGCACCAGGAGTTCGAGCAGCGAGGCGCCGATGCCGAACAGCACGGTGGCCGCGCCGATCCGGCGGTCGCCGCGCCACAGGACGTAGGCCCCGACGGCGGCCACCGTGATGCCGAGGTCCTCCTTGACCAGCACCAGCGGCGCGGCCCAGAGGGCGGCGGCGGTCCAGCGGCGTTCGCCGAGCGCGGTGACCGAGAAGGCGATCAGCGGCACCGCGAAGGTGATCTCGTGGAAGTCGAAGCCGAGGGCCGAGGCGAGCCCCCAGGAGAGCCCGTAGCCGAGGCCGGCGACCAGCGCGGTGGCCGTCCCGGCGCCGCGCAGCGCCCAGCGGCAGATCGGTACGGCGGCGAGGGCCACCAGGGCGGACTGGGCCAGCAGCAGGGTCTTCGCCGAGGGCCAGAGCCAGTAGAACGGGGCGAGGGCGGCGAGCACGGGCGAGAAGTGGTCGCCCAGCAGGTTGAAGCCGGGGCCCTTGAGTTCGACGATCGGGCCGCGGCCCTCGGCGTAGCCGCGGACGCCCTGTTCGAAGATTCCGAGGTCGTACCCGCTGGTGAGCAGGAGATCGTGGCGGCGGACGGTGAAGAACGCGTAAACCAGGAACAGCGTGAGGGCGATCGCCCAGGGAATGAACCGCACCCGCCGGTCGGCGGGGGATAACGTGGCCGACTGTTCGTCACCCTCCGTCCTGCGATGGAGTGCTGATGTGAGTGTACTAATTGTCACTGAACATCCCCGTCGTTCCGGGTGCGAGTGGTCGTGCGGCCGATTCTGGTCGGCTGTTCGATGGGGCGGGCGAGTTCGGCCAGGGGCGAACGCCGCCGAGGTGCGTCGACCCCAGGTCGGGCACCGTAGCATGGGGATGCCCTCCCCGGCGATCGAGGCGCCGGGAAGGGCATCCGTTTTCTGTCTGACCGTCACATCGGCGCCGGTCAGGGCGATTTGCGGAACTGAGTGGCAGTCACTTCCACTGCTGGTACGAGCCGCCGTTGCCGCCCAGCGTGTAGACGTTCCCGTTGGCGTTGCTGTCCAGGTACAGGCCGGTGGCCAGGTTCTGGTAGGTGTAGCCGTAGGTGGCGCGCCGCTTGACCCACTTCTGGTAGCTGCCGCCGTTGCAGCTCAGGGCGTAGACGTTGCCGTTGCCGTTGGAGTCGAGGCAGAAGCCGGTGGCCTTGTTCTGCAGCGTGAAGGTGGAGCCGCCCAGGTCGTTGGCGTACCAGCGCTGGTAGGAGCCGCCGTTGCCGGGGAGGGTGTAGACGTTGCCGTTGCCGTTGCTGTCGAGGTAGCGGCTGGTGGCGACGTTCTGGAGGGTGATCTCGGTGGCGGCGCTCGCCGGGCCGGCGGCCAGGACGGTCATGCCGCCGGCCAGCACGGCCGACGAGGCGACGAGGGCGGCGGCGCGCTTCAGGGGCTTCATCGCGATTCCTTCCCGTGGGTGACCGGCCCGTCGGCCGGTCGTCCCAGAACGTATCCGGAAATGCGCCGCCGCAAGGGTTTTCCCGGTTCGGGACCTGCCTCGTTCGGCCATGCGCAATGAAGCGTTTCAGATTTTATTCATATGAGCGGAATAATTCACGCCAGTTTGTCAACGAAGGGATTTTTGTGGAGGGCGTGTCCGCGCGTTGTGAAAGGCGGGGCTTTCCGCCGGCCGCGCCGCCGCCGGGGGAATCGGGCAAAGCGGAACAATCGTCTGTCCGGAAACTTGGCCGGATCCGGCCGGGGCGCACGGCCCCCGGCCGGGGCGCGCAGGGGGCGCCCGCTAGGCGACCCAGACGGTGGTGATGTTGCAGAACTCCCGGATGCCGTGGCCGGACAGCTCGCGGCCGAAACCGGAGCGCTTGACGCCGCCGAACGGCAGGGCCGGGTGCGAGGCCGTCATGCCGTTGAAGAACACCCCGCCCGCCTGGATGTCCCGCACGAAGCGCTCCTGTTCGGCCGGGTCCTCCGTCCAGACGTTGGAGCTGAGTCCGAACGGGGTGTCGTTGGCCAGGGCGACCGCCTCGTCCAGGTCGGCCGCCCGGTAGACGGTGGCGACCGGGCCGAAGGTCTCCTCGTGGTGGATCCGCATCTGCGGGGTGATGCCGCTCAGCACCGTCGGCTCGTAGAACCACCCGCCGTCCAGGCCCGGCCCGTCCAGGCCCTGCGGCCGACGGCCGCCGCACTCCACCCGGGCCCCGCGCGCCCGCGCGTCGTCGACCAGCTCGGCCAGGTCGTCCCGCCCCTGCCGGCTGGCCAGCGGGCCGACCTGGGTGGCCTCGTCCATCGGATCGCCGACCTTGAGCGCCCGCATCGCCCCGGTGAACGCCTCGGTGAACCGGTCGTAGACGTCGGTGTGCACGATGAACCGCTTGGCGGCGATGCAGGACTGCCCGTTGTTCTGCGCCCGGGCCGTGACGGCGGTGGCGACGGCGGCGTCCAGGTCCGCGCTCGGCAGGACGACGAACGGGTCGCTGCCGCCCAGCTCCAGCACCGCCTTCTTCACCTCGTCGGCCGCCGTGGCCGCGACCGCCCGCCCGGCCGGCTCGCTGCCGGTGAGCGTCACGGCGGCCACCCGGGGGTCGCGGATCACCTTCTCCACCGCGTCCGAGCCGATCAGCAGGGTCTGGAAGCAGCCCTCCGGGAAGCCGGCCCGGTGGAACAGCTCCTCCAGCGCCACCGCCGTGCGCGGCACGTTGGACGCGTGCTTGAGCAGGCCGACGTTGCCGGCCATCAGCGCCGGCGCGGCGAACCGCACCACCTGCCAGAACGGGAAGTTCCACGGCATCACCGCCAGGACCACGCCCAGCGGCCGGTAGCGCACGTACGCGCGGGCCGCGCCGGAGTCGGCCACGTCGGCGGGCTCGGGGTGCTCGTCGGCCAGCAGCGCCTCGGCGTTCTCGGCGTACCAGCGCATCGCCTTGGCGCACTTGGCGGCCTCGGCGCGGGCGGCGGTGAGCGGCTTGCCCATCTCCTCGGTCATCGTCCGGGCGACGGTCTCGCGCTCCTGGTCGAGCAGGTCGGCGGCGCGGCGCAGCAGGCCGGCGCGCTGGGCGAAGGAGGTGGTGCGGTACGTCCGGAAGGCCGCCTCGGCGCGGGCCAGCCGCTGTTCGAGGCCGGCCGGGTCCAGCGGTTCGAAGGTCTCCAGGGTCTCGCCGGTCGCGGGGTTCACGCTTGCGATGGGCATCGGGGCCCTCCCAGGGGGTGCGCGGAGTGGACGGGTCGGTCCTCCCACCCTCGCCCACCGCCCGCGCGCGGGCACGCCACCGCCGCCCGGCGTGTCCCGCCGGGCGGTGGTGCGCGGACCGTGGAACTACTCCGGCAGCGACTCGGCGCGGGCCGCCGCCCCGCGGGCACGGGCGCCGGCCCTGGTCCGGCCGGCGGTGACCAGGCGGTTGGGGAAGCGGTGCAGGTACTCCGCCTCCAGCTGGCCGGTCCGCAGGGTGTGGCGCTTGAGCGCCTCCTCGGAGCCGTACAGGAAGGTCTCGTGCCTGGTCCGGTGCAGCTGTTCCAGCTCGTGCACCAGGGTGTCGTTGTCCAGGGCGTGCGGGGAGATGCCCTCGGGCCTGGCGTGCGGGGCGTCGGGGTGCCGCATGTCCACTCCCTCCTCGGCGGGAACCGGGAACAGGAAACCCCCCGAGTACCCGGTGCCCCGCCCGCCCCTCCGGTACACCCGCCCGTGGGTCGCACCATGGACAAGAATTCGCGTACAAGGACTGTTGCACAAGAGCTCTTGTGGTTATCCTCGCCGCATGACCGAGCCGACAGAGCCCACCGAGCCCACCGAGGCCACCGAGGCCACCGAGCCCACCGCGTCTCAGCAGCCCGCCGCCGGGCCCGCCGCGGGCGGTGTCCGGCAGATCGCCGACTCCCGCGTCCTGGCCGCCCTCACCCACCCCGTGCGCCGCCGCCTGCTGGACCTGCTCACGGTGGACGGCCCCGCCACCGTCGGCCTGCTCGCCGAACGCACCGGCCAGGCCGTCGGCAGCATCAGCCACCACCTCAAGGTGCTGGTCGGCGCCGAGCTCGTCGAGGAGGCCCCGGAGCTGGCCCGCGACCGGCGCGAGCGCTGGTGGCGCCCGACCGCCGGCACCCCGCGCTGGCGGCGCGCCGACTTCGCCGCCGACCCGGCCGCCGAGGCCGTCGCCGACGCGGCCGGCTCGCTCCAGCTGGAGCGCCAGGCCGCCCTGGTGCGCGGCTGGTCCGCCGCCCGCGACGACTACCCCGAGCCCTGGCGGGAGGGCTGCGCCGTGGCCACCGAGACCTGGCTGCGGCTCACCCCGGAGGAGGCCCGCGAGCTCGCCGGCGAGCTGGTCTCGGTGCTGGCCCGGTGGGCCGCCCGGCCGGTCCCCGAGGACGGTCGGGCCCGGGAGTCCGTGTTCGCCTTCGCCCACAGCGTCCCGGCCCGGCCGTGACGGACACCGGTCCGCGGGGCGCGCCCCGGTTACCCGCCGGCCTGTTCGCCCACCGCGACTTCCGGCTGCTCTGGGCGGGCGAGACGGTCAGCCGCCTCGGCTCCGCCGTCACCGCCGTCGCCCTGCCGCTGGTCGCGGTGGTCGCGCTGGACGCCGGGCCGCTCGCCACCGGGCTGCTGAGCGCCGCCGTCTGGCTGCCCTGGCTGCTGATCGGCCTGCCGGCCGGGGTGTGGGTCGGGCGGTGGCGCCGGCGCACCGTCCTGGTCCGGGGCAACCTCGTCTCGGCGGCGCTGTACGCCTCCGTCCCGGCGGCCGGGTGGTTCGGCGTGCTGACCCTCGCCCAGTTGCTGCTGGTCGCCCTGCTCGCGGGGACCGCGGCGGTCTTCCTCGGCACCGCCCACCAGGCCTGTCTGCCGGACCTGCTGCGGCCCGAGCGGCTCACCGAGGGCAACGCCAAGCTCCAGGGCGGCGCCTCGGCCGCCCAGGTCGCCGGGCCGGGCGTGGCGGGGCTCACCGTGCAGGCCTTCGGCGCCGCCGCCGGGCTGCTGGTCGACGCGGCGAGCTTCCTGGTGGCGGCGGGCGCGCTGCTGCTGATCCGCGAGCGGCGGACGGCGGCTCCGGAGCCCGATCCGGCCCCGCTCGGCCGCCAGGTCCGCGAGGGGCTGACCTTCGTCCGCCGAGATCCGTACCTCGGCGCGCTGCTGCGCTACGGGGCCGTGGCCAACCTGGCGCTGGCCGGCTACCAGGCGGTGGCGGTGCTCTTCCTGATCGACGGGCTCGGTGTGGCCCCCTCGGCGGTCGGCTGGCTGGGCGCGGCCGGGGCGCTCGGCGGCGTGGCCGGGGCGGCGATCGCCCGCCCGGTCACCCGGCGCCACGGCACGGCGCGCGGCGTGCTGCTCGTCCTGCTCGCCGTCACCCCCTTCGGCCTGCTGCTGCCGTCCGCCCGGCCCGGCGCGGGGGTGCTGCTGTACGCGGCCGGGCTGGCGGTGCTGGTGGGCGGCGTGGTGCTCGCCAACGTGGTGCTCGCCGGCTTCCGGCAGCGCTACGTGCCGCCCGCGCTGCTCAGCCGGGTGGTGGCCACCTCGCTGGCCGCCGGCCAGGCCACCATCCCGCTCGGCGCGGTGACCGGCGGCGCCCTGGGACAGTGGCTCGGCCTGCGGCCGACGATGTGGATCATGGTCTCGCTGCTGGTGGCCAGTGCCGCCCTGCTCATCGCCTCGCCGCTGCGGCGGGTGCGCGACCTGCCCGATGCGTGGTCGGGGACCGCGGAATCGTAGGATGACCACTTCGTATCCATACCGCGATCCCCGGACAGGCACCGATGCCCCTCCCCAAGGCCGAACTGCACCTGCACATCGAAGGCACCCTGGAGCCCGAGCTCGCCTTCGCGCTCGCCGCCCGCAACGGCGTCACCCTGCCGTACGCGGACACCGAGGAGCTGCGGCGTGCCTACGCCTTCTCCGACCTGCAGTCCTTCCTCGACCTGTACTACGCGCTGATGGCCGTGCTGCGGACCGAGGAGGACTTCGCCGAGCTCGCCGAGGCCTACCTGGCCCGGGCGGCGGAGCAGGGCGTGCGGCACGCCGAGATCTTCTTCGACCCGCAGGCGCACACCGCGCGCGGGGTGCCGCTGGCCGTCGTGGTGGACGGCCTCGGGCGGGCGCTGGACCGCAGCGAGGAGCGGCACGGGATCAGCACCCGGCTGATCATGTGCTTCCTGCGCGACGAGTCCGCCGAGTCCGCGCTGGAGACCTTCGAGGCCGCCCGCCCCTGGTTCGGCGGCCGGATCACCGGCATCGGCCTGGACTCCGCCGAGGTCGGCCACCCGCCGGCCAAGTTCCGCGAGGTCTACCGGCGCGCCGCCGAGGCCGGCCTGCACCGGGTCGCCCACGCCGGCGAGGAGGGCCCGGCCGCGTACATCACCGAGGCGCTGGACGTGCTCGGGGTGGAGCGGATCGACCACGGGCTGCGCTGCCTGGAGGACCCGGCGCTGGTCGAGCGGCTGGTCCGGGAGCGGATCCCGCTCACCCTCTGCCCGCTCTCCAACGTCCGGCTGCGCTGCGTCGACACCCTCGCCGACCACCCCCTGCCCGCCATCCTCGACGCCGGCCTGCTGGCCACCGTCAACTCCGACGACCCGGCCTACTTCGGCGGCTACGCGGGGGACAACTTCGACGCCCTCGCCGAGGCCCTCGGCCTGGACGACGAGACCCTGCGGCTGCTGGCGGCCAACTCCTTCCACGCCTCCTTCCTCGACGAGGACCGGCGCGCCGCCCTGCTCGCCGAGGTCGCCGCCTACGCGTTCGCGGCCCGGGCCGCCGTCCGGGCGTAGTGCAGCAGGACCACGCCGCTGCCGAAGGCGCGGGTGGTCAGCAGCTCCAGGTCGGCCGGGGCGGCGTCGGGCGGGAAGATGCGCCGGCCCCGGCCGAGCAGGACCGGGTGGACGTAGACGCGGTACTCGTCGATCAGGTCCAGCTCGCGGAAGGAGGCGGCCAGCTCGCCGCCGCTCAGCGAGAGGTCGCCGGCCGCGGACGCCTTGAGCGCCGCGACGGCGGCCGGGGTGACCTCGGGCAGCACGGTGGTGTTCCACTCGGCGTGCCGCAGGGTGCGGGAGAAGACCGTCTTCGGCATCTCCCGCCAGATCCGGGCGAACTCGATCATCGGGGCGGTGGCGGCCGGATCGTGTTCGGCGGTCGGCCAGTAGTCGGCCATCAGCTCGTGGGTGACCCGGCCGGACACGAAACCGCCCAGCCGGGCCAGCTCCTCGTTGAAGTGGCTGTGCAGTTCGTCGTCGACGCGGGACCAGGAGATGTCACGCCCCGGCCCCTCGAAGCAGCCGTCGAGCGAGACGGACACGAACAGGACGATCCTCGGCATCACGGCCTCGCAGGGGTTCGCGGGAGCCGCCCGCCCCCGGGCCGGTCCGGCTCCGGGGGCGAGCGGGGGGCTCAGATCAGCGTGGACCAGTAGTACCAGAACCGCTTGAGGATCAGCAGCACGATCACCGCGTACCAGAGCGCCGGAACCACCCAGTGGTAGCGCGCCGCCTCCCGCACCACCGGCCGCAGGCCGCGCGGCACCGGGATGACGCCCGAGCGCAGGTTGTGCAGCGTGGTGTACCAGAACAGCGGGATCATCGCCGCCCACACCACCATGCAGTACGGGCAGAGCGCCCCGATCCGGTACAGCGCCTGGTACATCAGCCAGGTCACGAAGCCGATCCCGAACACCGTCCCGGCCTGCAGGCCCAGCCAGAACCAGCGCCGGTAGGCGGCGCCCGCCAGCAGCCCGGCGCCGATCGTGATCACCACCGCGAACCCGGCGAGGCCGATCAGCGAGTTGGGGAAGCCGAAGGCCTCGGCCTGGTCGCTGCGCATGACCGAGCCGCAGCTGATGATCGGATTGATATTGCAGTTCGGGACGTAGGACGGGTCCTTCAGCAGCCGGATCTTGTCCAGCGTGAGGACCGCCGAGGCGAACAGCCCCAGCGCGCCGCCGATCACCAGCAGCAGGGCGAACGGGCGGCTCGCGCCGTAGGTGCGGCGCTCGGCGGCGGCGGTCATCCGGTCACCTGCGCGACCATCGCGGTGAACTTCTCCGGCGGCACGGGGGCGCCGCCCGCGAAGACGTCGAGCTTCTGGCCGTTCAGCCGGACCGTCGGGGTGCCGGTGACGCCGCTCTTGTCGAAGGCCTTGTTCACCTGGTTGGCCCACGGCAGGTAGGTGCCCTCCTGGACCGCCTTGACGAAGCCGTCGGTCTTCAGGCCCGGCACCTGGCCGGCCAGGTCGAGCAGGTGGTTGACGTCACCGAAGGCGTCGTCGCGCTCGTCCGGCTGGTGGGCGTAGAGCACGTCGTGGAACTGCTTGAACTTGTCCACGCCCTCGTTCAGCGCCGCGCCGGCGGCGGCCAGCGCGGTGCGCGAGCCCTTCCCGCCCAGGCCCTGGTCGAGGAAGGTCGCCAGGTGGTACTCGATCTTGTACGTGCCGGCGTCGGCGAGCTGCTGCATGGTCGACCCGGTGGTGGTCTCCAACTGCTCGCAGTACGGGCAGCGGAAGTCCTCGTAGACCTCCAGGGTGTGCGGGGCGTCGGCCTTGCCGTAGGTGATCACGGTGCCGTCCGCGCCGCCCGCGTTGGCCGGCACGACCAGCGGGCCGGAGGCGCCGGCGTCACCGGAGCCGGAGGAGCCGCCGACGGCGAAGGCCACGCCCGCGACGAGCGCGAGCACGGCGGCGGAGGCGGCGCCGACCACGGTCCGGCGGCGGATCCGGGCGGCCCGGTCGGCGCGCTCGCGCTCCGCGCGCATCCGCTCGGTGGCGGCCCGGCGCTCGGCCTTGCGGTCGGCGGCGGTCTTCGGGGTCTTCTTGGGGGAGGTGCTCATGGAGAAGTCGTCCTGGTGCTCGTGGAACGGCGTGCGGGCGCGGGGGCGGCACGGCCGGCCGAGGACCGGTGGACCCGCGGGTGCGCGGGGTCGCGGGTCGGCTCAGCGGGCCGGCGCGAACACCGGCGGCCCGCGCCGGACGGCGGGGCGCAGCACCACGGACTCGGCGGGCACCCGGACGCGGCTGGCGCGCGGGAACGGCACCCGGACCACCGGGCGGGCCGGCAGCGGGGCGGTGAGCAGCAGCACCAGCCGGCGGCCGGCCGCGGCGGCGAAGCGCTGGGCGAAGTCGCCGAGGATCCGCACCGAACGGGCCAGGCCGCACAGCGCGGCGTCGGCGCTGCGCAGCCAGGCGGCGGCGGCCAGGGCCAGCGCGCCGTGCAGGAGCAGCAGCACCACCAGCCCGGCCGGCCGGGAGAGGCCGTGGCCGAGCAGCAGCCCGCCGAGCGAGCCGCCGCCGCAGAGCAGCGGTTCGAGGCCGCGCGCGGTGCCGGGCGGCAGCGAGGGGCAGGTCGACTGGGCGAGGTCGAACAGGGCGCTCAGGCCCAGTTCCAGCGGAAGGAACACCGCCGCGACGGCCCGGAAGCCGCGCTCGCGGCCGGCCAGGGCGAAGGCCACCGCGAAGACGGCGGCGCCGGCCACGGCCAGCGTGCCGAGCGGCAGCGGACGGCCGGTGACGAGCACCTGGCCGAGGCCCGCGAGCAGCACGAGCAGCGCGGCGAAGATCGCCGCGCGCAGCGTCCTGGGGAGCGGGGCCGTGCTCATGGGTCCCGAGTGTGCCACAGGTGGCAGGCCGTGCGACGCGGCCCGCGGACTGCTGTGAAGATCCTCACCACCGCCTCTGAGCTGCGCTTACAGCCCGTTTACGTCCACGACCCCGGGGGCCCGGACGACCGGCGCCGGCGGCTCGGCCGCCGCCGTCACCCGGGCCTCGACCAGTTCCCGGAAGTGCTCAAGGTCGCTCCGCACGGCGCGTTCGACGGCCCCGGCGAGCGCGAAGCCGCGCGGCCCGCCGAACACCTCGTGCACCGCCCGCGGGTCGTACTCGACCCGGATCTGCACCCGGGTGTGCGCGCGGTCGAGCGGGCGCAGCGCGAAGGCGCCGTGCAGCGGCGGGCCGTCCAGGGTGCGCCAGGTCATCACCCGGCCGCGCCCCCGGTCGGTGATCTCGGTCTCGACGTCCCACTCGGTGCCGGCGATCTCCACTTCGAGGTGGGCGAGGTTGCGGCCGTGCGGCTGGGCGCTGCGCACGCCGTCGACGAAGCGCGGGTACTCGTGGACCCGGTGCAGCTGTTCCCAGGCGGCGAGCACCGGGGCCTCGACGTCGATCTGTTCCTCGAGCGTGCTCATGACGGAGCCGGACCTCCTCGGCTGGCGCGCGGGCCACCCCTCCAGCCTGCGCCGGGGCGCGCCGGACGGCAAAGGCGGCGAACGGGGGGACGGCGCGGGCGCGGGGGCGGGCGGGGAGCGGGTGGCTGGGCGAGACTGGGCGCATGCCGGAGCTGCCCGAGGTCGAGGCCCTGACCGCCTACCTGTCGCAACGGCTGACCGGGCGGGTGATCGCCGAGGTCCAGCCGGTGGCGATCAGCGCCCTCAAGACCTACGACCCGCCGGTGACCGCGCTGGCCGGTCTGACCGTCGGCCCGGTGGTGCGGCGCGGCAAGTTCCTCGACATCGAGGCCGGTGGCCTGCACCTGGTGGTCCACCTGGCCCGGGCGGGGTGGCTGCGCTGGAAGGAGGACCTGCCCGCGCTGCCGCCGCGGCCGAGCGCGCGCAACCCGCTGGCGCTGCGGGTGCGGCTGGCGGGCCCGGGGGCGGACGGCTTCGACCTCACCGAGGCGGGCACCAGGAAGGGGCTCGCGGTGTACGTGGTGCGGGAGGCGGCGGAGGTCCCGGGGGTGGCCCGGCTCGGCCCGGACCCGCTGGATCCCGGCTTCGACCTGGAGCGCTTCCGGGCCCTGCTGAGCGGCGAGCGGCGCCGGATCAAGGGCGTGCTGCGGGACCAGAGCGTGCTCGCGGGTGTCGGCAACGCCTACTCGGACGAAGTGCTGCACGCGGCGCGGATGTCCCCGTACAAGCTGGCGGCCGACCTGTCGCCGGAGGAGACGGAACGGCTGTTCGAGGCGCTCGGCACGACGCTGCGCGAGGCGGTGGAGCGCTCGCGCGGGCTGGCCGCGGGGGAGCTGAAGGCGGAGAAGAAGCTGGGCCTGCGGGTGCACGGGCGGACCGGGCAGCCGTGTCCGGTCTGCGGGGACACCGTGCGGGAGGTGTCCTTCGCGGACTCCTCGCTGCAGTACTGCCCGACCTGCCAGACCGGGGGCAGGCCGCTCGCGGACCGGCGGATGTCCCGGTTGCTGAAGTGAGACCGGTCCACCCGGAGTGCCCGGCCCGCGGGCCGGCCCCGCCCGGTGGTGGCAGTGGGCGGGGCCGGTGGCGGCCCGGGGACGGCCGGCAGTGGCTCAGATCTTTCGGGCGACGCCGCCCCAGTAGTACGCGGCGTACGGGTCCTCGGGCCGCTCGCCCTCCGGGTGCCAGGCCATCACCGGGGCGACGCCGGGCTCGACCAGCTCCCAGCCGTCGAAGAACCGGGTGACGTCCTCCTTGCTGCGCGGCACCAGGGTCATCCCGGCGGCGCGGGCGGAGGCGGTCACCTGGGCGACGGCGGCCTCGTTGAAGTCCTGGGTCGGGTGGGTGAGCGCCAGGTAGCTGCCGGCGGGGAGCGCGTCGCGCAGCGCGGCGACCTTGCCCCACGGGTCGTCCTCGTCGGCGATCAGCATCAGCACGGCGATCATCAGCAGGCCGACCGGCTGGGAGAGGTCCAGCGTCGAGTTGAGGGCCGGGTCGGCCAGCAGCTCGGCGGGCTTGCCTAGGTCGGCGTGGATGTAGGTGGTGCGGCTGGCCGGGGTGGAGACCATCAGCGCGCGGGCGTGGGCCAGCACGATCGGGTCGTTGTCGACGTAGACGACCCGGGTGCCCTCGCTCGCCGCCGAGGCGATCTCGTGGGTGTTCGGCGAGGTGGGGATGCCGGTGCCGAGGTCGAGGAACTGGCGGATGCCGTAGCGCTCGGCGAGGTGGCGCACGGCGCGGCCCTGGAAGGCGCGGTTCTCCTTGGCCTGCGCCTTCATGGTGGGCACGGCCTTCTCGATGGCCTGGCCCATCGCGCGGTCGGGCGGGAAATTGGTCTTGCCGCCCAGCCAGTAGTCGTACACCCGGGCGGAGTGCGGGGTGCTGGTGTCCACCCCGTACTTCTCCCACTGGCTCAGTTCGGCGTCGTCGCTGTCGGAGCGGTCGGCGAAATCCTGACTTCTCGTCATGGCCACGTCCTCTGAAGACAGATCATCACACTGGGAGAGGTCAGAGTAGCGGTACCGACGGGAGTCCGGTCAGGGGGTGGGCGAACCGGCCGTGACATGCGCCGTTGGGGTGGTGATCGAGCCCGTCGGAGTTGCCGCTGGGAGGCCGGACGGTGAACGGGGGAGAGATGCAGAATGCTGTCTGATCGTCAGATTACTTCGCGAAGGTTGCTGCTGGTCGCGGCGGGGATGTCGCTGCTCGGGCTGGCCGGCTGCGGCCGGGCCTCGGAGATGCTGGAGACCGCCGGGCTGGGCGGGTACCCGAGGTCGGAGGCGGCGCCGGGCTCTCCGGCCGACAGCCCGAGCCCGTCCGCCGTTCCGGCCGTCGTTCCGTCCGAGACCCCGACCGCGCCGCCGGCCCCCTCTGCCGCTCCGGCCTCCGCCGCTCCGGCGTCCACCGCCGCCGCGAGCCCCGCCGCCGCGACCGCCTCGGCGGCGCCCGCCCCCTCGGCCCCCGCCCCGGCCGCGCCGACGCCCGCGCGGGCGCTGTCGGCCGCCGAGGCCAAGCCGGTGTACGAGCTGGACGCCGCGCGGCAGGTGGTCGCGCTGACCATCGACGACGGCCCCGACCCCCGGCACACCCCGACCGTGCTGACGCTGCTGGAGCGGTACGGCATCCGGGCCACCTTCTTCCTGATCGGCGAGAACGCCGTCGAGCACCCCGACCTGGTCCGCGAGATCGCCGCCCGCGGCCACCACATCGCCAACCACACCTGGACCCACCCCGACCTGCGGAGTCTGTCCGAGGGCAAGGTCCGCGACGAGCTGGAACGCACCTCCGACCTGCTGCACCGGGCCACCGGCAAGGTGCCGACCTGGTTCCGGGCGCCCGGCGGCGACTGGTCCTCGACCGCCCTGCGGGTGAGCGCGGAACTGGGCATGCGGCCGATGGCCTGGTCGGTCGACCCCCGGGACTGGGCCCGCCCCGGGACGGGCGTGATCACCGACCGGATCCTCAAGGACGTCCGCCCCGGGGCGATCGTGCTCAACCACGACGGCGGCGGGGACCGCTCGCAGACGGTGGCGGCGCTGAAGACCTACCTGCCGGTGCTGATCGACTCCGGCTACCGCTTCACCGCCCCGCCCGGCTGAGCCGGTCGGCGCAGCGGGGCCGAGGGCGTGCGAGCAGCGGAGGACAAGCAAACGGGTGAATGCAGAAGTCGCGGGAAACGCGCTTAAACCCCCCGAAAGGATGGATTAGCAGAATCGTTTCCCTGCTTTTTGGGCCTCTAGGGTGATCTCGCACCAATTCCCCAGGTACCTCCGCGTACCGCCTGAAAGGGCCACCCGCCATGCGTCTGCGCAACGCCGTGCTCGCCGTCACCAGTGCGATCGCGCTCGTCCTCGCCGTCCCGGTCTCCGCCAACGCCGCCGACGGCGAATTCCGCTACAAGTACGGCGCGGACTTCGCGGGCGCGCTGGTCGACCCGCGGAGCGGAACCTGCATCGACCTGCCGGAGGCCGGCGAGGACGAGCCGGCGTACGCGCCGTCGAACCAGACCCGCTCGACCGCCACCGCCTTCCTCGACTCCGGCTGCGCGGGCGACACGTACTTCGTGCTGCGGCCGGGCGGGCGGGCCGGCGACCGGCTGCTGGTCCGCTCGGTGGTCTTCTCCTGAGCCGCTCCCGAACGCGTCAAGCGGGTCCGAGTTCGGACGAAGCACGGGACATCGCGGTGATTGGTTGAGACCATTCCGGTGAACCGGCCGTGAACAGCGGCCGGCGGAGCGCCTGACGACACCGGGAGCAGCCGTGCCGATCCGAACAGCCGGGCTCCCCGCCCGGGCCCGCAGAACACTCGTCCTCGCCGTCGTCCTGCTGCTCGCCGCGGTCGGCTTCGGGGTGCGGCAGGTGGCCGGCGGCGAGGACACCGGCCCGGAGCGGGCGCCCGCCGTACCCGCCGGCCCGCGCACCGCGGACCGGATCGTCCCGGTGCCGCTCTCGGTCGCCGCCGGCTCCGGCCCCGGCTACCGGCTCACCGAGCGCACCGCCGTCCGGACCGTCCCCGGGACCGAGGCCGTCGAACGGCAGGCCGGGGAGGTGCGGCGGATCGCCGGGCAGCTCGCCGAGGCGCTGCGCCGTCCGACCGGACTGCCGCTCCCGCTGGCCGACGACGCCGGTGCGGCGGGCGGCGAGGGGATCAGCCTGCTGCTCGATCCCGGGCTCCCCGAGGCGACCGGCACCGAGGGGTACCGGCTGACCGCCGACGCCACCGGGGTGCGGATCACCGCCCGGACCCCGGAGGGCCTCTACCGCGGCACCCAGACCCTCCGCCAGCTGCTGCCGCCGCAGATCGAGAGCCCGCGCCCGGTCGCCGGCGGCCCGGAGTGGACGGTCGCGCCGGTCACCGTCGAGGACCGTCCGCGCTACGGCTACCGGGGCGCGATGCTCGACGTCGCCCGCCACTTCTTCACCCCCGCCGAGGTCAAGGGGTTCATCGACCGCCTCGGCCTGTACAAGGTCAACCACCTGCACCTGCACCTGAGCGACGACCAGGGCTGGCGGATCGCCGTCCCGTCGCGGCCCGCGCTGACCGGGGTCGGCGCGGTCAGCGAGGTCGGCGGCACCCCCGGCGGGTTCTACACCGCGGCCGACTACCAGGAGATCGTCCGCTACGCCCAGGAGCGGTACCTGACCGTCGTCCCCGAGATCGACCTGCCCGGCCACAGCAACGCGATCCTCGCCTCCTACCCGGAGCTGGACTGCACGAGGAGCGCCCGCCCCTGGCCGTACACCGGGATCGAGGTCGGCTTCTCCACGCTCTGCCCCACCGGTGACGCCGTCTTCGCCTTCACCCAGGAGGTGATCACCGAGCTGGCCCGGCTGACCCCCGGGCCGTACCTGCACATCGGCGGCGACGAGGTGAAGAAGATCCCCCCGGCCGAGTACGCCGACTTCGTGCGGCGGGTGGACGCCCAGGTGCTCGCCGCCGGGAAGACCGCGGTCGGGTGGAACCAGACCGCGGCGGGCGGGGTCGGGCTGCTCCAGTTCTGGGACGGCCGGGGCGGGCGCGACGCCGAGCTGAAGGAGGCCGCCGAGCGCGGCGCCAAGGTGATCATGTCGCCGTCCGGCCGCACGTACCTCGACATGAAGTACGAGTCCGGCTACCCGCTCGGGCTGGTCTGGGCCGGCACCATCGACGTCCGGACCGCCTACTCCTGGGACCCGGACACCCTGCTGCCGCTGCCCGCCGGCTCCGTGCTCGGCGTCGAGGCGCCGCTGTGGACCGAGACCCTGGACACCCCGGAACAGCTGGACCTGATGCTGCTGCCCCGGCTGCCCGCGCTCGCCGAACTGGGCTGGTCGTCGAAGGAGAGCCACTCCTGGGAGCGGTTCAAGAGCCGCCTCGCCGAGGAGGGCGCGCGCTGGGAGGCGGCCGGTTACCGCTACGAGAAGCGGTCCGAGGTGCCCTGGCCCGCCCCGTGAACCTCGGGGTGGGGGATCGTCCGGCGGCGGCGTAGCGTGACGAGGGGAGGGTTCGCGCAGGTCCCGAGACGGCGCAGGAGGAACGATGTCCGAACGGGAACCGGACCCGGCGAAGCAGGAGGAGTTCGCGGGTCGTGTGGTGCAGGTGCTCAACGACGCCTGCCTGGGATTCATGGCCTCCGTCGGCCACCGGACCGGCCTCTTCGACACCATGGCCTGCCTCGCTCCATCGACCAGCGAGGAGGTCGCCCGCGCCGCCGGACTGGACGAGCGCTACGTCCGCGAGTGGCTCGGCGCCATGGTGGTCGGCGGGTTCGTCGAGTACGAGCCCGGGCAGCGCACCTACCGGCTGCCGCCCGAGCACGCGGCGTCACTGACCCGGGCCGCCGGGCCCGACAACCTGGCCGGGATGATGCAGTACCTGGCCCTGATGGGCGAGGTCGAGGAGCGGATCGTCGAGGTGTTCCGCAAGGGCGGCGGGGTGCCGTACTCCGCCTACCCGCGGTTCCAGGCGCTGCAGGGCGAGGAGACCGCCGCCGTGTACGACCGGGTGCTGGTGGACGTCGTCGTGCCGCTGGTGCCGGGGCTCACCGAGCGGCTGCGCGCGGGCATCGACGCCGTCGACCTCGGCACCGGCCAGGGCCACGCCGTCAACGTGCTGGCCAAGGCCTTCCCGGCCAGCCGGTTCACCGGCGTGGACATCTCCGAGCAGGGCATCGGAGCGGCCAAGGCGGAGGCCGCCGCGCACGGCCTGGACAACGCGCGCTTCGACCTCGCCGACTCGGCCGATCTGACCGGCTCCTACGACCTGGTCACCGCCTTCGACGTGATCCACGACCTGGCCCGGCCGGGCCGCACGCTGCAGGCCGTCGCGGCCGTGCTGCGGCCCGACGGCGTCTTCCTGATGGGCGACATCGCGGCCAGCAGCCTGCTGGAGGAGAACATCGGCCACCCGCTCGCCCCGGCGCTGTACACCTTCTCGACCTTCTACTGCATGACGGTCTCGCTGGGCGAGGGCGGCGCCGGGCTCGGCACCGTCTGGGGCGAGCAGACCGCCCGCCGGATGCTGGCCGAGGCGGGCTTCGGCTCGGTGCGGGTCGAGCGGATCGAGGGCGATCCGCTCAACCAGTACTACGTGGCCCGGCTGCCGGTGGCGGCGTAGCGCACAGGGCGTCCTCCCGGGGCGGGCGGCTCCCCCGGCCCGGGTGGCCGGGGGCGGGGGCGCGGACGTAGGTTCGAAGGGTCCCCGTGTGAAGGGAGGGCGGCGATGTCCGGCAACGGCTACGCACACCCCGAGGCGCTGGTCGGCACGGAGTGGCTGGCCCAGCACCTGGACGACGGCACGCTCCGGGTCGTCGAGGTGGACGAGGACACCGGAGCCTACGCCCGCGGTCACCTGCCCGGCGCGGTCGGCTGGGACTGGACCACCGACCTGCACAGCAGGGTCGGCCGCGACTACGCCGACCGGGCGGGCGTCGAGCACCTGCTGCGCGCCGCCGGGGTCGAGGACGACACCACCGTGGTGCTGTACGGCGGCAACGACAACTGGTTCGCCGCCTACGCCTTCTGGCTGCTGAGGCTGCGCGGCTTCGGCCCGGTGCGGCTGCTGGACGGCGGGCGCAAGAAGTGGGAGCTGGAGGGGCGCGAGCTGACCGAGGAGGTCATGGACTACCAGCACAGCCCCTACCGGCTGACCGGGCCCGAGCACCCCGAGGTGCGGGCGCTGCGGGACGAGGTGCTGGCCAGGGCGGAGGTGTTCGCCAAGCCGGGGTCGGACGCGGTGCTGGTGGACGTCCGCTCGCCGGCCGAGTACCGGGGCGAGGCGCTGGCCCCGCCGCACCTGCCCCAGGAGCAGGCGCAGGTGCCCGGCCACATTCCCGGTGCGGTCAACATCCCCTGGTCGCGGGCGGCCAACGAGGACGGCACCTTCCGTTCGGCGCGGGAGCTGCGGGAGCTGTACGGCGGGCAGGGCGTCGAGCCGGAGCGCGAGGTGATCGCCTACTGCCGGATCGGGGAGCGCTCGGCGCACACCTGGTTCGCGCTGACCGAGCTGCTCGGGTACCCGCACGTCAAGAACTACGACGGCTCCTGGACCGAGTACGGCTCGCTGGTGCGGGCGCCGGTGGCCCTGGGGGCCTAGCCCATACGGTGTATGACGGCAGGTCGGAAGTTCATGACGTGCCGTCACCGGTCGGCGGCAGCGCGATGTCAACCCTGTATCTTCTTATGAACATCTCATAGTTCAGGCGTAGGGCAGGAACTGTTGGGACAAGGATCGATCCGACCCGTTGTCCCAGCAATCCTGTGGAGGACCTCCGTGCGCAAGAGGCTGATCGTCTCTGCCGCTGCCGGCGCGCTCGCCCTGCTCCTGTCCGTCCCCGCCTCCGCCGCCCAGGCCGGCCCCGGCGCCGCGGGCATCGGAGACCCCTACTACCCATACGCCGGCAACGGCGGCTACGACGTCTCGCACTACGACATCCGGCTGAAGTACCAGCCCGCCACCGATGAGCTGGAGGGCACCACCACCATCCTGGCCACCGCCACCCAGGACCTCACCCGCTTCAACCTGGACTTCGTGCTCCAGGTCAAGGAGATCCTGGTCAACGGGCGCGCCGCCACCTTCACCACCTCCGGCGAGCAGGAGCTGGTGGTCACCCCGGCCCGGACCATCGCCAAGGGCAGCCCGGTCACCGTCGTCGTCCGCTACGCCGACAAGCCCGGCGAGGTCGAGCGCGGCGGCTACTCCGCCTGGATCCGCACCGACGACGGCGGCGTGGCCGCCAACGAGCCCGAGGGTGCCGCCTGGTGGTACCCGAGCAACGACCACCCCACCGACAAGGCCACCTTCGACGTCTCGGTGCTGGTGCCCAACGGCACCGAGGTGATCAGCAACGGCACCCGGACCACCAGCCAGCGGCCCGGCTGGACCCGCTACAACTACCGGCAGAGCAAGCCGCAGGCCACCTACCTGGCCACGCTGGCGATCGGCAAGTTCGACGTCCGCCAGGACACCACCCCCGGCGGGCTGCCCGTCATCACCGCCTACAGCCCGAACCTCGGCGTCAACGCCGGCGCCGCGCGGGCCAGCGTCGAGCGCACCGGCGAGCTGACCGACTGGCTGAGCACCGTCTTCGGCGCCTACCCCTTCGACTCGGTCGGCGGCTACGTGCCCAATGTGCCCACCGGGTACGCGCTGGAGACCCAGGGCCAGATCTTCTACAGCCCCGCCCAGTTCGCCCGCGGCGCCAACACCTCCGTCGTGGTGCACGAGCTGGCCCACCAGTGGTACGGCGACAGCGTCTCCGTGCAGCGCTGGAGCGACATCTGGCTCAACGAGGGCTTCGCCCGCTACGCGCAGTGGCTCTGGTCCGAGCACGAGGACGAGGGCACCGCCCAGGAACTGGCCGACTTCTTCTACGACTACTACCCGGCCGACGACCCGTTCTGGTCGGTCAGGCCGGGCGACCCGGGCGCGGACCACCTGTTCGCCGGCGCCGTCTACGACCGGGGCGCGATCACCCTCCAGGCGCTGCGCAACACCGTCGGCGACGACACCTTCTACCGGATCCTCAAGGGCTGGGCGACCGAGCACAAGTTCGGCAACGCCACCGTCCAGCAGTTCCAGGCGTACGCCGAGCGGGTCTCCGGCCGGCCGCTGGGCACGCTCTTCAACACCTGGCTGTTCACCGTGGGCAAGCCGCCGGCGGGGACGGACGGCATCGGGACCCCGATCGCGGCGGCGGCGAGCCTGGCGCCGGGCACGGCGGCGCCGGACGCCACGGCGGGCAAGCGGCCGGAGCCGAAGTCCTGGAAGAAGATCCAGGAGACCAACACGGTGCACGAGCACCAGCACTGACGGTCGATCAGTACCGAAGCGCCGGGGCCCGGCCGTCCGTACGTGAGCGGACGGACGGGCCCCGGTGCCGTCAGCGGGGCCGCGGGGCGCGGTCCTCGGTGAGCACCAACTCCTCGATCCCGTAGAGGAATTCCTCCATCGCGGGCCGGGGGAGCACCGCCGGGTCGGCGGTCATGGCCAGCTGCAGGGCGGCGGGAGTGCGCAGGGCGTCCAGGGCGTAGGTCAGCCCGGGGCGCGGGTCGAACTCGACGGGCCAGGCGAGCGTGGTGCGCCCGTCCCCGCTCCCGCCCGCCGCTGCGCCCGGTGAGGCCGAGGCCTGGGCTGCCTGGGCGGCCTGGGCGGCCAGGTCGCCGGGGAGCAGCTCGCGGGTGTCGTTGAAGACGCAGGAGCGGTCGGCGAGCGGCACCTGCTCGGCGGTCAGCCGCTCGACCTCCGCGTCCAGCAGCCGCCGGTTGTAGTAGGCGTGCCGGTAGGCGGCGATCGACGCGGCGTGGGTGCGCCGCACCGCCTCGCCGAACTCGCCGTCGGCGTCGGTGAGGTGGAGCAGGGCGTCGCCGGCCACCACGCTGACGGCGTCGGTCAGGCCGGACAGGAAGCGGTTGTTGACCACCACCTGGAGCACCGCGTCCGAGCGGCCGGCCAGCCGGGCCGTCATGGCCGCCGCCGCCGCGAGCAGGACGGCCGAGGAGGCGGCCCGGTGGGCGGCGGCGACCCGGTCGACGGCGGGCAGCAGCGCGGGCGAGCTGAGCACGGCGTTCGGGAACCGCTCGGCGGAGCCGGCCCCGCCGCCGACCGGCGGGAAGAGCCGGGACGGGGCGGCGCGCAGCTTGCGCAGGGTGTGCGCACGGGCGTTGGCATCGCGCTTGAGGCCGCGCTCCGAGGTCTGGAACGCGGCCTCCTCCAGCGGCTGTCGGGGCGAGCGGGCGGCCCGGATGGCGTCCGGGCCGGTACCCAGGGAGAGTTCGCTGAGATCGCGAACCAGCAGGCCCATGCCGGTGCCGTCCACCGCGGTGTGGGACAGCACCAGCGAGACGAACCGCACCAGGCCGTCGGCGACCACCAGGCCGGCCCGGATCGGCCACTCGGTGCCGCAGTCGAACGGCCGGCCGGCCAGCTCCTCGTGCAACGCGGCGCCGGCGGAGGCGAGTTCCTCGCCGCCGGCGTCCGCCGCGCAGTCCCGGACCCGCACCGTCAGCCGGCCGGCCGGGTCGACCTGCTGGCGCAGGCCGGTGCCGTCCGGCTCGGGCAGCAGCCGGGTGTGCAGGGAGTCGTGCAGGTGGAGCAGGTGCCCCAGGGCGTCCAGGACGGCCGGCAGTGGCAGGCCCGGGTCGAGCGGGGCGGCGGTGGTGATGTTGAAGCGGGGCCGATCGGCGGGGGCGGAGCGGTTGACGACGTCCCAGATGGCCCGCTGACCCCAGGTGGCGGGTCCGCTGCCGGAGCGGCCGTCGGTGAAGGGTATCTCCAGTTGTCGACTCGTAGTCACCGTGGTGGTTCTCCGATGCGCTGGTTCGGATGCGGCGGATGGTGCTGTCGGGTGCGGTGGGAGCCGTGGTGGAGAGTCTGCTGCACCGCCCGGACGCCCGTCGAGCCCCCGGCACGGTCGCCGCCGTCCGCCCCGCTACGCGGCGCCCGGCGGGTGGAGCGTGCCGGTCCGGGCGACCCGGGCGTACCAGTGGGCGCTGGCCTTCGGGGTGCGGGCCAGGGTGCGGTAGTCGACGTGGACCAGGCCGAAGCGCTTGGTGTAGCCGTACGCCCACTCGAAGTTGTCCAGCAGGGACCAGAGGAAGTAGCCGCGCACGTCGGCGCCGTCGGCGACGGCCCGGTGCAGCGCCGCGAGGTGGGCGTGCACGAAGGCGGCGCGCTCGGGGTCGTCGACGGCGCCGTCCGGGCCGGGCTCGTCGGGGTAGGCCGCGCCGTTCTCGGTGACCATCAGCGGCAGCTCCGGGTGGCGGCGGGCCAGTCCGGTGAGCAGCTCGTACAGGCCGGACGGGTCGACGGCCCAGCCCATCGCGGTGCGCTCGCCCGGGGCCCGGTGGAAGCCGACCCGGTCGGCGCCCGGCCAGGGGGAGGCGCTGCCCGCGCCGTGGCCGTCCTCGCGGGCGGGGGCGGCGCCCTCCGGGGTGGCCGAGACCACGCTGGGCGTGTAGTAGTTGACGCCGAGCCAGTCCAGGCGCTGGTGGACCGCGGCCGGGTCCCCGGGGCGGACGAAGGACCAGTCGGTGAGGTGCGCGGTGTCGGCCAGCAGGTCCTCGGGGTAGCCGCCGTCCAGCATCGGGCCGAGGAACACCCGGTTGCCGACCGCGTCGATCCGGCGCACGGCGTCCCGGTCGGCGGCGGACGGGGTCAGCGGGCGCAGCGCGTGCAGGTTGAGCGACACCGACACCTGGGCGCCGGCGGGCAGCACGGAGCGCAGCGCCGAGACGGCCAGGCCGTGGCCGAGGTTGAGGTGGTGGGCGGCGCGCAGGGCGTCCACCGGATCGGTGCGGCCGGGGGCGTGCACGCCCGAGCCGTAGCCGAGGAAGGCGCTGCACCAGGGCTCGTTGAGGGTGGTCCACTGGGTGACCCGGTCGCCGAGCGCCTCGCCCGCCAGGGCCGCGTAGGCGGCGAAGCGCTCGGCGGTGCGGCGGGCGGGCCAGCCGCCGTCCTCCTCCAGCTCCTGCGGGAGGTCCCAGTGGTAGAGCGTGGCGACGGGGGTGATCCCGGCGTCGAGCAGGTCGTCGGCCAGACGGCGGTAGAAGTCCAGGCCGCGCGGGGAGGCGGGGCCCCGGCCGGTGGGCTGGACGCGCGGCCAGGCGAGCGAGAACCGGTAGGCGGTGAGGCCGAGTCCGGCCATCAGCCGGACGTCCTCGCGGAAGCGGTGGTAGTGGTCGGCGGCCACGTCGCCGGTCTCGCCGAGGTGGACCTTGCCGGGCGCGCGGCAGAAGGCGTCCCAGATCGACGGGGTGCGGCCGTCCTCGGCCACCGCGCCCTCGATCTGGTAGGCGGAGGTGGCGGCGCCCCAGAGGAAGCCGGCCGGGAAGCGGAGCGCCGCGGTGGCGGTGCTGGCGGGTCGGGTCACGGTGCTGCTCCAAACGGGTGGAAGGGGAGGGCGTGGTCAGTTCTTGACCGCGCCGGCGGTGATGCCGCCCACGATGTGTCTTCCCAGCACGGCGAAGACCAGGAGCAGCGGGAGGGTCGAGATCAGCGCGCCGGTGAGCACGATCGCCTGGTCGACGCTGTGGTTGCCGGCGCCGAGCCCGGCGAGGGCCACCTGGAGGGTCGGGTTGCCGTCCGGGGTGAGGGCGATGAAGGGCCAGAAGAAGTCGTTCCAGGCCTGCACGAAGACCAGCATGCCGAGCACGGCCATCGCCGGGCGGGCCACCGGGAACACCACGTGCCAGACCACCCGCAGGCTGTGCGCGCCGTCCATCCGGGCGGCCTCGACCAGTTCGGCGGGCAGTGCCTCGACCAGGTACTGGCGCATGAAGAACACGCCGAACGCGGCGACCAGCGAGGGCAGGGCCACCGACTGCAGCTGGTCGACCCAGCCGAGGTCGGTGACCAGCCGGTAGAGCGGGATGACGCTGAGCTGCGGCGGGATCGCCATGGTGGCGACCACCAGGGAGAGCAGGGCGCCCCGGCCGCGGAACGGCAGCCTGGCGAAGGCGAAGCCGGCCAGGGTGGAGAACAGCACGGTGGACAGTGCCACCAGGCCGGCCACCACCGTCGTGTTGACCAGCGCCCGGCCCAGGTCGACCTGGTTCCAGGCGAAGGCGAGGTTGTCGAACAGCCGGCGCCCGGGCAGCAGCGGGACCGGAGCGGTGACGACGCGCTCGCCGGAGTGGGAGGCGGCGACCACGTTCCAGTAGAGCGGGAAGAGCGAGACCAGGGCGGCCAGGCCGAGCAGCAGCCGGGTCAGCGGGCCGGCCCGGTGCTGGTGGCCGGCGCGTTGCCGCCACCGGGGGCGGCGGGCGGCGGGCGTGGGGGCGGGGGCGGTGGTCACGGTCGGTCCCTCCTGCGGCGGACGCGGGCGACGAGGACCCGGAGGGCCCCGAGCAGCAGCAGGACCAGCAGCATCACCCAGGCGATCGCGGACGCCTGCCCGAGCGCGCCGGTCACCCAGCCCTTCTCGTACATCAGCAGGCTGAGCGTCTGGAACTGGTTGCCGCTGCCGCCGCTGATCCCGAGGCTTCCGCCGAACAGCATGGGCTCGCCGAACAACTGGGTGGCGCCGATGGTGGACACCACGATGGTGAACAGGATGGTCGGGCGGATCGAGGGGATGGTCACGCTGAGGAACTGCCGCAGCCGGGAGGCGCCGTCGAGCGCCGCCGCCTCGTAGAGGTCCTGCGGCACGGCCTGCATCGCGGCGAGGTAGATCAGCGCGTTGTAGCCCGTCCAGCGCCAGGTGACGATCGCCGAGATCGCGATCTGCGCGGGCCACTTGGAGGACTCCCAGTCGACCGGGGCGAATCCCGCCCGGCCGAGGACGGTGTTGATCAGCCCGTAGTCGCTGTTGAACAGCTGGGCGAAGACCAGCGTGGCGGCGGCGACCGAGGTCGCGTACGGGGCGAGCACCGCGACCCGAAGGAAGCCCCGGCCGCGCATCCGGTAGTTGAGCAGGTGGGCCAGGCCCAGTGCGAGCAGCAGCTGCGGCACGGTGGACAGCACGCCCAGGGTGAAGGTGTTGGCCAGGGCGTTCCAGAAGTAGTGGCTGTCCCACAGGCCGGTGTAGTTCCGCAGGCCGCGCCACTCGGCCGGGCCGCCGAGCTCCACCCGGTGCAGCGAGAGCCAGCCGGTGTGGATCAGCGGGTAGAGGCCGAAGGCGGCGAAGCAGAGGAAGAACGGCGCGACGAAGGCGTACGGCGCGGCACGTCGGTCCCAGCGGTGCAGCCGGCCGCGCCAGCCGTGCCCGGGCGGGCGGCCCTTGGCGGTGTCCGGGCCCGGGACGGGCGGGGGCGGGACGGGCGGCGGGGTACCGTCGGCCGCCACCGCGGCGGGGGCGGGCATGGGCTCCTCCTTCCGGGAGGGGATGGCGGCGGCCGCTACTTCTGGATCTTGTCGTCGACCAGCTTGCCGACGTTGGTCCAGGCCTGCGCGGGGTCGGTGCCGCGCTGCTCGATGTCGAGGATGCCGTTGTCGGTGAGGAAGGTCTTCACCTGGCCGTCCCAGCGGCTGATCGGGACGGCCTTGATGCCGGCGGCGGTCTCGGAGTAGATCCGGCCCACGGGGGTGTCGCCGAAGAAGGGCAGCCGGGCGTTCTGCACGGCGGGGGAGGAGAGCGTCTCCCGGGTGGAGGGGATGTTGCCGTTGACGGCGAAGACCTTGGCGTGCTGGGCCGGTGCGGTCAGCCAGGCCGCCAGCTCGGCGGCCTCCTCGACGTGCGGGCCGGACCTGGGGACGGCGAGGAAGGAGCCGCCCCAGTTCCCCGGGACCGGGGCCGGGGCGATGTCCCACCGGCCCCGGTTCCCGGCGCCGGCCTGGTCCTTGATGATGCCGGTCATCCAGCTGGGGCAGGCCACGGTGGCGAAGCGGTTGTTCTTGAAGCCGGCGTTCCAGGTGCCCTTCTCGTCGAACTGCCGCAGCTTCGCGGTGAGTCCGCCGGTGGCGGCGGCGGTGGCGATCTCCCAGGCCTTCTTCACCCCGGGGCTGTTGCGGTAGTCCAACTCGCCCTTGGAGTCGGCGTACTGGACCGGCTCGCCGGAGAGCACGGCGTTGAACAGCCCACTGGCCGAGTCGTGGAAGGCGGTGCCCTCCGGGGCCTTGGCCCGGTACGCGCGGGCGGTGTCGAGGAACGCGTCCCAGCTGCCCGCCCAGAGCGCGCCGACCTGGGCGCGGTCGGTCGGCAGCCCGGCCTCGGCGAAGAGGTCCTTGTTGTAGCAGACGGCGATCGGGCCGACGTCGGTGCCCAGGCCGATCACCTTGCCGTCCGCGGTGGTGGCCTGCTTGACCTTCCAGTCGAGGAAGGCGCCGAGGTCCGCGCCGCCGGTCGTGCCGAGGTCGGCCCACTTCCCGGCCAGGGCGGGGGCGGTGGCCTCAGCGATGTAGCCGACCTCCACGGCCTGGATGTCGGCGAGGCCGCTGTCGCGGGACAGCCGCAGCTTGAGGGTGTCCCAGTACTTCTGGCCGTCGGCCACGTTGGACTCGACGATCTTGATGTTCGGGTGGAGTCTCTCGTACTCGGCGTAGAGCCCGGCCCCGGTCTCGTTGTCGTAGCCGAAGGAGCCGAAGGTGCCGATCCGCAGGGTGATCCGGCCGTCGTCGCCGGCGGCGTCGGCGCTCTTGCCGCCGCTGCCGCAGCCGGTGACGGCCACCAGGGCGGCGGTGGCGGCCAGGGCCGCGAGGGCGGTGCGGCGGGGGTGGGCGGTGGTGGTGTGCATGGCGGTCTCCTCGTCCGGGAGTGCTGCTGTCGGGGGTGGGGTGGGTGGGAGCCGATCGTGGGGGTGCTCGCGGGAGTTGCTCGTGGCGGTTGCTCGTGGGGGTTGTCCTCGGGAACGTCCGTGGGAGCGCTCCCACGCCACAGCCGGAAGGTTCCTGCGTGAGCCGACCCGGTGTCAAGAGATGAACCCGAATTACCTTCCGGCGGGCGGCTGTCTGCCGGGTGGCGTCACTTCCTGAAGGCGGGCCGTGGCGGCTCGGCGTGGCCGTGATCTACCATGCGGGCCCGGGCCCTGTGGACCGGAGGGCGGCGGCGGGGCGACGGCGGAGGGGCGCGGACGGTGAGCGGACGGCAGACGGGTCGGCCGACCCTGGAGGAGGTCGCGGCCCGGGCCGGGGTCGGCCGCGGCACGGTGTCCCGGGTGATCAACGGCTCGCCGCGGGTCAGCGAGCAGGCCAGGGAGGCGGTCGGCCGGGCCGTCGCGGAACTCGGGTACGTGCCCAACCGTGCGGCCCGGGCGCTGGCCGGCAGCCGTACCGACGCGGTCGCCCTGGTCGTGCCCGAGACCGAGGCCCGACTGTTCGCGGAGCCCTACTTCCTCGACATCATCCGTGGCGTGAGCGCCGAACTCGCCGCCGCGGACAAGCAGTTGCTGCTCACCCTGATCCGCACCGAGCAGGAGCGCCAGCGCTTCGAGCAGTACCTGGCCGCCCAGCGGGTGGACGGCGTGCTGATGGTCTCCGTCCACCGCGACGATCCGCTCCCGGACCTGGCGCGCGAGCTGGGCCTGCCGACCGTGCTGAACGGCCGCCGCTCGCCGGACGAACCGGCGTCGTACGTCGACTCGGACAACGTGGGTGCGGGGCGGTCGGCGGTCGAGCACCTCGCCGGGCGCGGCCGGCGGCGCATCGCGACCATCACCGGGCCACCGGACATGGAGGCCGCGCGCGGCCGGTTGGCGGGCTACCGCGAGGGACTGGCGGCGGCCGGGCTGCCGGTGGACGAACTGCTGGTCGCCACCGGCGACTTCACCGAGGAGGGCGGGCGCCGGGCGATGACCGCCCTGCTGGAGCGCCGGCCGGACCTCGACGCGGTCTTCGCGGCCTCCGACGTGACGGCGGTCGGCGCGCGCGCCGCGCTGCGCGCCCACGGCCTGGCCGTGCCGGGCGACGTCGCCCTGGTGGGCGTCGACGACTCGCCGATGGCGCGTCACCTGGACCCGCCGCTGACCAGCGTCCGGCAGCCGATCGAGGAGATGGGGCGGGCGATGGCCGCGGCCCTGCTGCGGCAGATCGCCAGCGAGGAGGCGGAGCCCTCCCGGCTGGTGCTGCCGACGGAGCTGGTGGTGCGCGAGTCCTCGTGACGGCCGGGCCCCACCCGGCGGGCCGGGCGGGGCCTTGAGGCGGGGCCGGGGGCTACTGCGCGGGGTGGGCGCGTCGGCCGACGGGCGGAGGGGACGTCAATGGGGCGGGGGAGTCCGAATCCGATCGAGTGGTTGATCGTTCCCGTCCGGGTGATGCCGGTTCCGTCACGTCCTGGTGACGCCAAGAGTGGTGCGTCATGACCACTCCAGACACGGGCGTTCCCGCCCCGCGATCCCTGACCACCACGACCCCCGCGGGCGGGGCGTCGACCGCACGGCCCTCCCGGCGTTCGGTCGTCACGGTGACCGGCGCCTCGGTGCTCGCCGCCGGGCTCACCGCCGCCTCCGCGGCACCCGCGACCGCGCTCGCCCCCGCCGTCACCCCGGCGGTCACTCCGGCCGACGTACCGCCGGGCACCGACGAGCAGGCGATCACCACGGTGGCCCGCGCCATCGCCGTCTACGACGAGCACGACCGGCCGCTCGTCCCGGGCTATCTGAAGATCGTCCGGGACGGCCTGCCGCCCGCGCGGGCGCGGGCCACCAAGCGGGTCCTGGTCGTCGGCGCCGGCCCGGCCGGACTGCTCGCCGCCGACCTGCTCAACCGGGCGGGCCATGACGTCGTCGTCATCGAGGCCAACGGCAACCGGGCCGGCGGCCGGGTCAAGACCTTCCGCAAGGGCGGCCACGAGAACGGCCCGCAGCCGTTCGCCGACCCCGGCCAGTACGCCGAGGGCGGCGCGATGCGGCTGCCCGAGAGCCACCCGCTGGTGATGGCGCTGCTCGACAAGTACGACCTGCCGCGCCAGGAGTTCCTGCTGGTGGACGTGGAGGTGGAGAACCCGTCGAAGCGGGCCAACCGCACCTGGATCCACGTCAACGGCCTGCACGTGCGCCGCGCCGACTACGAGGCGGACCCCACCGAGGTCAACGGGAGCTTCGGCGTCACCGGCCCCGACGGCGCCAGGACCGCCGCGGCCATCTACGGGGAGGCGCTGGAACCCGCGCTCGCCCTCGTCCGGGGCAAGGAGGGCGCGGCCCTCGTCGAGGGCTGGGCCACCGTCCTGCGGCGCTACGGCCACTGGTCGATGTACCGGTACCTCACCGAGCAGGCCGGGCTGGACACCAGGACCATCGACCTCATCGGCACCATCCAGAACGTGACCTCGCGGCTGCACCTCTCCTTCGTGCACAGCTTCCTGTCGGCGGCGCTGATCGACCCGAAGACGAAGTTCTGGGAGATCAAGGGCGGCACGGCCCGGCTCGTCGACGCCCTCTACGCGGCGGTGAAGGGCAAGGTGCGGTTCGACCGGCGGGCGGTGCGCATCGACCGCGTCGGCGGCAAGGTCCGGGTGCACACCGTCTCCGAGGACTGCCAGAGCGGGCAGGGCGGGGTCACCGAGGTGTTCGAGGGCGACGAGGCGGTCATCACCGTCCCGTTCGCCGGGCTGCGGCACGTGGCCTTCGAGCCGCCGCTCGGCTACGGCAAGCGGCGCGCGATCACCGAGTTGCACTACGACGCCGCGACCAAGGTGCTGCTGGAGTTCTCCCGCCGCTGGTGGGAGTTCACCGAGGCGGAGTGGAAGGCCGAGCTGGACGGCATCGAGGCGGGCCTCTACGAGCGGTACCGGGCCGGCCGGGTCGAGGACGGCCGCTACCTCGGCGCGCACGCCTCGGTGCGGCAGCTCGGGGTGAGCGTCCCGGAGGAGCTGAGGACGTGCTTCGCGTCCTTCCGCCCGGTCGGCGACGAGCCGGAGGCCGCCCACGTGCGCGGTGGCGGCTCGGTCAGCGACAACGCCAACCGCTTCGTCTACTTCGAGCACGCCCACCCGCTGGAGGGCAGTGACGGCGGCGTGGTGCTCGCCTCGTACAGCTGGGCCGACGACGCGCTGAAGTGGGACTCGTACGCCGACGAGGAGCGCTACCTGCGGGCGCTCGCGGGGGTGCAGGCGATCTTCGGGCGGCGCTGCGAGGTCTTCTTCACCACCAAGTCCAAGACCCAGTCGTGGATGCGCGACCACTACGCCTACGGCGAGGCCTCGGTGCTGCTGCCCGGCCAGCACACGGAGCTGTTCCCGGACATCCCGGGCTCCGAGGGGCCGCTGCACTTCGCGGGGGACCACACCTCGACCAAGCCCGCCTGGGTCGAGGGCGCGCTGGAGTCGGCCGTCCGGACGGCGCTGCTGGTCCACCGGGGCTGACCGGGGGCCGGGGGCGGGTGGGGCGATCCCCGGGGCGGGCCGGGATCGCTCCGGCCGGCCGGCCGGCTGCCGGTTGACCGGCCGTTCGGCCGCCCGGCCGTCCCGGTCAGCGGCGGGTGGCGGTGACGAGGTGGTAGTCGAGCAGGCCGTCGCGCCAGGTGGTGAGGAAGTTGCGGGTCCAGTGGCCGGGCGGGACGGTGCCCTCCAGGTAGCGGTCCAGCCCCGGCCACACGTCCGCCCCGATGGACTCGGTGCCGACGTCGGTGAACCCGGAGGCCGCGAGGTCCTCGGTGAACCCGGCGAGCGGGTGGGCGACGTCCAGGCCGTTCGCGAAGCTGCCGAGCAGGATCTTCAGCCGCTCGGCGACGTCCGGCCCCTCGGCGCTGAAGAAGGTGGTGACCACCAGCCGCCCGCCCGGCCGCAGCACCCGGGCCGACTCGCGGGCGAACCCGGTCAGCTCGCGGAAGTGCTGCGCCGCCTCGACCGAGTAGAGGCCGTCCAGCGAGGCGTCCGCGAACGGCAGGTCGTCCGCCGATCCCAGCGAGTAGCCCAACCGGTCCGGAAAGGTCGCCAGGGCCTTGGCGTTGACGGCGCGGGCGCGCTCGATCTGGTCCGGGTGGATGTCGACGCCCGTCACCGCCGCGAAGCGGAACTCGCAGAGCGCGAGCGCCGCGCCCAGGCCGCGCCCGCAGCCGACCTCGGCCAGCCGCAGCGACTCCCGGGGCCCCGGGAAGGCGCGCAGCACCCGGCGGTAGAGGTCCTCCTGACTGCGGACCCGGTCCTCGGGCGTCGGCGCGGTGGTACGGATGCCGCTCCAGTCACCGAAATTGATGAATCCGCCGCCGAAGCTGGCGGCCCGTGACAAGTCGTCCTCGCCGTAGGTCTGGCGTACCGGTCCTGGGATGCGGTCCTGGCTCATGGCTCGCTCGGGCTCCTCGTGTGTAGTGGCGGCGGCCGATGGGTGGCATCGACGGGCGGGAGGGCCGGTACTCCGGGCCCCGCGCAGGCGCGTGCCGCAGTACGTACCCAAACATGCCAGGAACGGAACTACCCGAAGGAAGGGGTTTGGCGCCACAACCTGCGGGCCGATCGGGTGGTGTGTCATACGGGGTGATGATCGTGGCACACGGCCGTGGCACCGGCTCCGGTGCCCGGGTGCGGGCCCTGAAAATGATCGGCGCGCGGCCGGGGGCGGCTGGAAGACTGGGCGCCGCAATCCGTTCGGACGCACGGGAGACGAGGGACGTCATGGGCATGGACACGGGGGACGGGCGGGTCGCCCCGCCGCTGACCGGCGGCGAGCGGGAGACGCTGCGGGCGTTCCTGGACTTCCACCGCGGGACGCTGGCGATGAAGTGCGCCGGGCTGACGGACGAGCAGTTGCGGCTGCGGTCGAGCCCGCCGTCGGCCCTGACCCTGCTCGGCCTGGTGCGGCACATGGCGGAGGTCGAACGGACCTGGTTCCGGCGGGTGATCGACGGCCAGGACATCCCGCTGCTCTGGTCCCCGGAGGGCGACTACCAGGCCGCCTACGACCCCACCGGCTCGGACCGCGCCGAGGCGTTCGCGGCCTGGGAGGCGGAGGTGGAGCACGCCCGGCGGATCGAGCGGGAGGCGCCGTCGCTGGACGTCACCGGCTACCAGCCGCGCTGGCGGGCGGAGGTCTCGCTGCGGCTGGTGATGCTGCACCTGATCCACGAGTACGCCCGCCACAACGGCCACGCCGACCTCCTGCGCGAGGCGATCGACGGCGAGGTCGGCGCCTAGCCCTCCGGCTCGGGGGCCTGGAAGCCGGGTGGTGCGACGAGGCGCTGCCACTCGTCGTCGGGCCGGCCGGGGACGGTGCGGCCGGTGGCGGTCCAGAGCTCGGCGAGCCGGGCGAAGATCGGCGCCTCGTGCGGAATCGTTTCGTCGTTGGCGCGGGGTGAGGGCAACTGGTGATGGCTCATACCCAGCACAACGAGCACACCCGCTGCCCGCAACCCGCCCCGGCGGGTCGGAAGACCCGGGTGTACTGATGAGGGTGGGCCGGCCGGGCCGGTCGCTGTCGGTGGGCGCTGCGATGATCGCCCGCATGATCGTCGAGAACGCCGCGAACGCCGAGCGCCCTGCCGTGGGCTGGACCGCCGACCTGGCCACCACCGTCGAGCTGGTCCGCACCCTGCACGACCTCGACGGCTGCTGGACGCGGGCCGACGTCGAGCGGCTGGTCGAGGCCAGGCCCGACTGGAAGATCCGCCGGATCTTCCCGGACCTCCTGGTCGTGGGCCTGCAGGCCCACCTCCGCTGGCCGCTCGGCGCCGAGCTGTACCTGGGGGCCACCGCGCCGAAGAGCGACCGCTACCACCGGGCCCGGGTGCGGCTGCTGGACTTCCGGCTGCCGACGCCCGAGGAGGAACGGCGCACCGCGCTGCGCACGCTCTCCGAGGCGCTGCGCGCGATCGGCGCGCCCACCGCCGTGCCGACCGCCGCCGACGGGTTCGGGCTGCGCTGGCAGCCCGCCGGGCGCACCATGCTGCTCCAGGCCAACGACCGCGGCGCCTGGGTCGCCCTCCAGCCGCGGGTGACCGAGGTCGAGCACGTCAGCCCCGAACTTCCCGCCGTCGTCGCCGCGTTCGTCCCGGCGCTGCACGACGCCCCCGGCGGGCACTGCCCGGTCGAGGCGGTGGAGCGGATCGCCGCCGAGCACCCGCGGTGGCGGGTCGACTTCGGCCAGGGCTACGCCGACATCCGCACCGCCGACCCGGCGTTCGTGCCGTCGTTCGCCAGCCGCACCTCCTTCGCGCGCCCCGGCCCGGAGGGCACCTACGACGTCCTGGACCTGCACCGCTTCGACGACCTTCCGCTGACGCTGGAGCACCGGCGGGAGGTGTTCGGCGAGATCTACCGGGCGGTCCGCGCCGTCCTCGGCGAGCCGACCCTGTTCGGCGGCGGCCCGGACGGCCCGGACGTGCGCTGGCGCGAGGCCGGCGAGGAGGGCCGGCTGCTGCGGCTGCTCTGCGAGGGGCGGCGGATCCGGCTGGAGACGGAAGCGGCCGCGCCGTTCGAGGAGGACGAGCGGCTCGCCTTCGCGTACGGCGGCCCGTACGGCGGATCGGACGGCCCCAGCGACTTCCCGCTCCTGCGCTACAGCTGGCAGCTCCACCTCGCCTACGAGGCGCCGGGCGGCACCGCGGACGTCCTGCCGGGCGGCCGGCTCGCGCTGTCGCTGCCGCACCTGCGGGAGGGCCTGGAGTGCCTGCTGGCCGCCTGGATCGAGCAGCTGCCGGTCCAGCGGCCCGGCGAGAAGGCCACCTTCTCGATAGCCGCGCCGCAGATCAGCGGCGGGCTCTCGTTCGCGTACAGCACCGACAAGGGCGTGCTGCTGCGGGTCGGCCCGCGCCCCGGCGAGCCGGCCGAGGTCACGGCCGCGATGACGGCGGACGGCTGGCAGCCCTCCGGGAAGCGCTTCAAGGCCGAGTTCAGGACACCGACGCGGGCCACCGCCGCCGAGGTCGCCACCCTGATCACCACCGAGCTGGCGGCGCGCGGGATCAGCGGGGACTCCGGCTACGGCCTGGGCCCCGGCCGGATCACCGCCCGCCGCCCGTCCCTCGGCCAGTCCCACCAGCTCGCCGGCCACGGCTTCTTCCGCGCCACCGGCCTGGGACTGGAGACCTCCTGACGGCGGGAGCCCACCGCCCGGCGGCGGCTCTCCCGACGACGGCGTCCGCGACGTCCGCTGCCGGCAGGAAGGGCGGGTGGCGGTTGTCGCGGGTCTCGTGGTCGCTTTCGAGACGGGTGAAGTCCTCGCAGATGTGGCCCTGATGGGTGGTCTCGAAGCCGGACGCTCC
Organism: Kitasatospora sp. NPDC001527; assembly: GCF_040298605.1. Taxonomy (NCBI): domain Bacteria; kingdom Bacillati; phylum Actinomycetota; class Actinomycetes; order Kitasatosporales; family Streptomycetaceae; genus Kitasatospora; species Kitasatospora sp. NPDC001527. The sequence continues at coordinate 216,184 of NZ_JBEPAM010000004.1, forward strand.
AGTTGCCGCGGGACGGACGGGAGTTCGTCCAGCGGAGACCGCACCGTTGTGAGGCTGTGGTGGAGGAATTCCGTGGTCACGGCAGTGGGTATCGAGGCCCTCCCTCACGGCCGTGCGGCCGAGCGTTCCGCGTCGACCGAGTGACCGACGTGGTCCGACGGTGCGTCATGGCGCCGCAGCGGTGGCGCAGTTCGGGACAACGGGCGCTCACCAGGAGAGGTGTGGACCAATCCACACATTCCCTATGCTCTCACCCTGATCGACTGATCGGAACGCGGTGGGGAGCGGCAGTGCGCATCAATCTGCTCGGACGGTTCGAGCTCCAGGACGACCACGGCAGGGTGCTGCCGCTACCCGGGCCGAAGCGGCGCGCGCTGCTCGCCGCCCTCGCCCTGGAACTCGGCCGCACCGTTCCGGCCGAGCGGCTCGGCACGCTGCTCTGGGGCGGCGCCCCGCCGGCCACCGCCCGCTCCGCCCTCCAGAGCCACGTCACCGCCGTGCGCCGGCTGCTCGCGGCCGCGGCCGACGGTACGGCCCCGCCCGGAGGCATAGCCGAGGACCCGGACGGGCTCCACCTGGTCACCCGGGACGACGGCTACGCACTGCTCGGCCACCCGGACGCCGTCGACGCGCACCGCTTCGAGCGGCTGTGCGCCGCCGCCGGAGCGAACGCCGCCGACCCCGGCGGCCTGCTGCGCACCGCACTCGCCCTCTGGCGCGGGCCCGCCCTCGACGGGTGCGGCTCCGCTCGGCTGGCCGCCGAGGCCGGGCCCCGGCTGACCGCCGCCCGGTGGTGGGCCGTCGAACGGTTCGCGGCCGAGGCGCTCCTCGGCCGCGACGGCGTCGACGAGCGGATACCGCAGGCGGTGGCCGAGTTGACGGCGCTGCTGGCCGCCGAGCCGCGGCGCGGGAGGGCCGCCGCGCTGCTCGCCCGGTGCCTCGAACGGCCCGCGCCGCCGGCGGACCCGGGCGCCGCGCCGGAGGCGGGCCGAGTGCCGGGCGGACCGGGCGTGTTCGTCGGGCGCGCCGGTGAACTCGCCCGCCTCGACGCGGCCGCCGCCACCGCCGACGGCCGCCCCCTGCTGCTCACCGGGCCGGCCGGGGTCGGCAAGACCCGCCTCGCCCGCGCCTGGGCCGAGCACCGCGCCGGCCGCTTCCCCGACGGCCGCCACACCCTCGACCTCCACGGCGAGGACGGGGCCACCGCGCTCACCCCCGCCGCCGCCCTCGCCCGACTGCTGCGCGAGCTCGGCGCGGGCGGGGACGACCTCCCCGCCGACACCGCCGGACGCGCCGCGCTGCTGCGCACGCTGACCGCCGGCCGCCGGCTGCTGCTCCTGCTCGACGACGCCCGGTCCGCCGAGCAGGTCGAACCGCTGCTGCCCGGCCACCGCGAGGTGCTGGTCCTGGTCACCGGCCGCTCGCGGCTCACCGCCGACCTGGTCGCCCGGCAGGGCGCCGTCCCGCTGCCGCTCGGCGCCCCGGCCCCGGCCGAAGCGGTCGGCCTGCTCGCCGCCGCGGCCGGCGCCGGGCGGGTCGCGCGGGAGCCGGAGGCGGCCGCGCCGCTGGCCGCGCTCTGCGACCAACTGCCCTTCGCGGTGGGGCTGGTGGGTGCCCGGCTGGCGGCCGGGGGCGGGAGCGCCGCCGGGCTGGTGGAGGAGCTGAGGGAGGAGCGGCGGGCCGGGGCCGACGGGGTGACGGCCGCCCTCGCGGTCGCGTGGCGCGGCCTGTCGCCGGAGGCCGGGAGGGCCTTGGCGCTGACCGGTCTGCTCCCGGGTTCGGGCATCGACGCGCGGGACCTCGCCGCGCTCGGCGCACTGCCTCCGCCGCGGGCGCGCGAGCTGCTCGCGGCCCTTGCCGCCGCCCGGCTCGTCGAGGAGACCGGGCCCGGACGGTTCGACCGGCCGGGGGCGGTGCGCCGGTACGCGGTCGAACGCGCCGCCTGGCTGCCGGCCGAGGAGCGGGCGGCCGCGTTGCGCCGGCTGCTCGACCAGTGGGCGGACACCGCGGAGGCCGCGGCGGAGGCGGTCGGCGAGGCCGTCGGCCAGGCCGACGGCGGCGGGTCGTGCGCCCCGGCGGACCAGGACGGCCCCGTGGCGTGGTTCCCCCGGGTGCGGCGCGTGCTGACGGCCGTGGCCCGCGCCGGCGCCGCGCACGGCCTCGACCCCGAGGTCTGGCGGCTCGCCCACGGCTGCGGGCCGCTGCACTACCACGACGGCGCCCACCCGGAGGCGTGGGAGGAACTCGCGCGGGAAGGCCTGGCCGCGGCCGAACGCCTCGGGGACCGCACCGCCCGCCTCCTGCTGCGGACCGACCTGGGCCTGGCGCTGGTCTGCCGGAAACGTTTCACCGAGGCCGCCGGGGTCGCCGAACAGGCCGTCGCCGAGGCCGGGGGAGCCGAGGACGCGGCCGAGGACAGCGCCGAGGACAGCGCCGTCCGTGACCGGTGCCTCACCGCGCTCGCCGGCACCCTCGCCGCGTCCGGCCGCGGCTACCAGGCCATCGCCGTGCTGGAACGCGTCGTCGCCTCCTGCGAGGCCCGGGGCGACGGCGCGTCGACCGCCCGCGCCCTGGACCACCTCGCCCACTGCCTGCACCGGGTGGGGGAGGCGGAGCGCGGCCTCGCCCACACCGACCGCGCGCTCGATCTCGTCCGCGACCGCCCCGACGACCCGCTCCAGCGCACCCTCCGCTTCAGCCGGGCCGAGGCCCTGCGCCTGCTCGGCCGGGTGGAGGAGGCGCTCGCCGCGGCGGACGAGGCACTCGCCCTCGCCGAGAAGCAGGACGACACCCGCCTCGCCCTGCTCGCCCTGGATTTCAACGGCGCCCTCCTCGCCGGCCTCGGCCGCCCCGCCGAGGCCGCCGACCACTGGCGCCGCGCGCTCGCCCTGCACACCGCCGAAGGCCGCCCGAACGCGGCACTGGCGCGCCGCCTGGCCGCCCTGGAGCCCGGGGCCTGACACCGCGACCGGTGGGCCCGTCGGCGGGGAACCCGGGGAGGTCCGGCGGAACGCCTCCTGGTTCCATGGTCGGACGGACCGGCGAGTGGTGGGAGGCGGGAAGTGGTTCCCGAGTGGTTCTGGGACGTCCTGGAAGCGACCAGGCCGCGGCTGTCCGCCCTGGAGGCGTGGCTGGGGTCGCAGCCGCGGGAGGTCCTTGAGGAGTTCGCGCTCGCCCAGCTGGAGGCGGCCGAGGCGCTGGCGGACTTCGCGGAGGGGGTGATCGTCGACGGGGACGGCTGGTCCGAGGACAGCACCGAGGATCTCTGCCTGTGGGTGGTCGGGCAGGGCCGCGCTTTCTGGCAGCGGGTGGTGACGGGGGAACTGGGGCTGGACGAGGCCGCGCGGGCGTATCTCGGCCGGACGCCGCCGCTTCCCGAGGGAACGGTCGCGTGGGACGGGGTGGTCGCCGACCCGGAGCACCGGGGCTACCAGTCGTCCGCGGCCATCGTGCACGGCGTCTACCGGACGCGGTTCGGCGAGGACCTGGCGGAACGGCTCCTGGACGCCTGAGGACGCCTGAGGACGTCCGAGGATGCCTGGGACGCCCGTGGACGCCGCGTCGGGCCGGTCGCGGTCCGGGTGCCGGCCCCGTGGACGGCACCCGGACCGCTCCGTCGGGGTGTCAGCGGCGGCGCGGGACGGGGGCGGTGAGGACGGCGAGGGCGAGGACGAGGACGGCGAGGCCGCACCAGGAGGCGGCGGGGAGGCGCTCGCCGAGGGCGGCGACGCCCAGGACGGCGGCGACCGCCGGTTCGGCCAGCGTCAGCGCGGTCGCCGTCTGGGCGGAGGTGTGGCGCAGGCCGCGGCCGAAGAGCCGGTAGGCCAGGAAGGTGGTGACCACGCCCAGGTGCAGCACCACGAGCGCGCCGCGCGGCGTGACCGCCCAGCCGGCGTCACCGATCAGCAGGACGGGCAGGACCAGCACGGCGGCCGCGCCGAACATCGCCCCCATCACCCCGGCGGAGGGGTGGCCGTGGCCGATGAGCCGGCCGCCGACGAGGGAGTAGGCCGCGTAGGAGAGCCCGGCGAGGGCCGCCAGCAGGACGCCGGGGAGGTCCACCGTGGTCGCCCCGCCGCCGAGTCGCGGGCCGAGGACCAGCAGGGTGCAGCCGAGCACGGCGGTCGACGTCGCCCGGGCCCAGCGGGCGGTGGGCCGGGGGCCGCCGGTGAGCCAGGCCAGCAGGCCGGTGAGGACCGGCGCGCTGCCCAGGGCGATCACGGTGGCCACCGCCACCCCGGTGCGGGCCACGGCGGGGTAGAAGGTGAGCGGGTACCCGGCGACGGCGAGCGCGCCCAGGAGCAGCAGCCGCCGTTCGCGGGGCGTGCACGTCCGCGGCAGGGAGCGGGCGGAGCGGTCGGAGAGCAGGAGCAGCAGCCCGCCGAGGGCCAGCCCGGCGCAGCCGATGGCGGCGGCCGGGGCCGAGGCGGGGGCGAGCGAGCCGGCCGTGCCGGTGGTGCCCCAGAGCACGGCGGCCGCGAGGACGGGCAGCGGACCGGCGAGGGCGGCGGGAACGGGCGCGGGGACGGACGCGGCCCTGGAGGCGGACGCGGGCGTGGTGATGCGGTTCGGCACAGTCGTGGACTTCCGTTGTCGAATTCCGGGATTCCGGCAGGCGGACTGGATTCGGAACGGGCGCACGACACGGCGCCCCGGCGCCCTTGCGGGCCGGCCGGAGGCGCGGGATCAGGCTTGCCGGTGTGTGCGCCCGGTCAGGCGGACAGCGGTGGCAGCACGACGTGCCAGTACGAGGTCATGCGGCGATGCTACCGCCCCGGTCGCCGCGGCCCGCCCCCCCCCGGGAGTGAACGGCGGTGAACGGTGGTGAACACGGAGCGGGGCGGCAGCCGTACTCGTCACCGTGACGGTGATGACCACGGGACGTGGGGCTGGCAAGCTGGCCGCCATGGCGGAAGCGGTGGGCGAGGCAGGGATCCGGGAGCTGGTCGCGGGATGGCTCGCGGCCGAGCGGCCCGGCGAGGAAGGGCGGTCCGGCGACGACGGGTGGTCCGGCGACGACCGGGCCGGCGGCGGGTGGGCGGTGCCCCCGGCCGACGGGGCGGTGGTGGTCGCGGCCGCCCGGCGGCTGGCCGTGGAGGGGCTGGGGCGGCGCGGGCCGCGGACGGCGGTCCCGGACGGGCTGCGGATGATCGCCGAGGCGCTGGTGGTGGACGAGCACCCCTCGGCGGCGCGCTGGACGCCCCTGGAACGCGCGCAGGCGGTGGAGTGGGTGGCGCTGCTGCTGCACCGCTTCGGGGAGGACGGCGTGGCGCTGCTGACGGAGGAACTCGTGGGGGAGCCCGGGGTGGGGGACCCGGTGCCCGAGGAGCCCTCAGCCGGCTAAGGTCGCCAGCCGTTCGTCCAGCGTGCGCACCACCTCGGTGTCGCCGAGCCGGCCGTACAGGCCGCGCGCCGAGCGCAGCGTCCCGACGGCCTCCGCGGGCCGGCCGACCGCCAGCAGGTAGTCGGCGAAGTGCCGTTCGGCCACCGCGAGCAGGTGGACGGTGCCGGCGAGCCGGCAGCGCTCCAGGGTCTCCCGCCAGGCCTGCTCCGCCTCGGCGGAGCGCCCGAGCAGTTGCAGGGCGTGCGCCTCGTTGATCATCGAGGAGAGGTGGAAGACGGCCAGCGGGTGCTCGGCGAGCAGCGCGCGGGCCTCCCGGGCGCGCCGCAGCGCCTGCGCAGGCTCGCCGGCGAGGCCGTACAGGCCGGCGGTGTTGCTGAGCGCGTAGGGGGCGTGCTCGGCATGGCCGTGCGCCTCGGCGAGGGCGATCGCCTGCTCGCCCAGCCGGACCGCCTCGGCCGGCCGGCCGGCGGCCCCCGTGGTCACGGCCAGCACGGTGAGCGCCTGCACCCGGACGGTGTCGCCGGTCCCGGCGGTGCGGTCGACCGCGCGGCGGGCCAGCCGGTGCGCCTCCGCCGTCCGGCCCCGGCCGCTCAGGGCGCGGGCCGTCACGGCCTCCATCGAGGCGACGGCCGCCGGGTCGCCGGTGCGGCCGGCGGCGTCGAGGCCGGTCCGCAGGCAGGCCAGCCGGTCCGCGTGGCGGCCGACGCCGTAGTAGAGGCCGTCGGCGCGGTAGGCGAGGCGCCAGGCGCGGTCGGCGTCGCCGTCCCCGGCGGTGGCGGCGACCACGCCCCGGACGGCGGGTTCCTCGGCCTGGAACCAGTCCAGGGTCGAGCGGACGGTGGCGAAGGGCGGGTGCTCGCCGCGGCCGGTGCGACTCGTACGGGCGGCGCCGCTGCCGGGGGCGGGTTGCAGCAGCGCGGCGCCGTGGGCCACCGCCGCGAGGTAGTGGTCGGACAGCGCCGCGGACGCCGCGGTCCGCTCCGCCGCGGGCCGCGCGTCCAGGAGTTCGGCGCCGTACAGCCGGATCAGGTCGCAGCGCCGGTAGCGGCCGGGCGCGGTCTCGGTGAGCAGGTGGTGCGCGGCGAGCGCGTCGAGCGCGTGGCCCGCCTCGGCGGGGTTGGCGCCGAGCAGCGCGGCGGCCGCCGCGACGTCGGTCTCCGTGCCCGGGTGGACGGCGAGCAGGGCCAGTAGGTGTGCCGCGGTGTCCGGAAGGTGCCGGAGCGTCAGGTCCAGGGCGGCCCGCAGGCTGCTGGTGCCCCGGGTGTCCAGGGCGTGCAGCCTGGTCCGCTCGTCGGCGAGTTCGGGCACCAGGTCGGCTATTGCCCAGGCCGGACGGGTCGCCAGCCGGGCGGCGGCGATCCGCAGGGTGAGCGGCAGCCGGCCGCAGAGTTCCGCCAGCCGGTCGGTGGCCTCCGGCTCGGCGGCCACCCGGGGGCGGCCGAGGAGGTGCTCCAGCAGGCGGCGGGCGTCCTCGGCGGGCAGCGGGCCGAGCCGCAGCGGGGCGGCGCCCTCGGTGACGACCAGGTCCTCCAGGCTGCTGCGGCTGGTGATCACGGTCGCGCCGTGCGGACCGGAGGGCAGCAGCTCGGCGAGGCTCCGGGCGTCGCGGACGTTGTCCAGGACCACCAGCAGGCGGCGGTCACGGGTGAGCGACCGGTAGAGCGCGGCCCGGGCCGCCCGCTCGTCGGGCAGTTCGGTCTCCGGGACGCCGAGGGCGAGCAGGAAGCGGCCGAGCACGGCGGCCGGTTCGACGGGCCGGCCGGGGCCGAAGCCGTTGAGGTCGGCGAAGAGCCGCCCGTCCGGGAAGGCGGCGGCCGCTTCGTGGGCCCACCGCACGGCGGTGGCGGTCTTGCCGGTGCCGACCGGGCCGACCAGCAGGCCGATCCCCCCGCCGGGGCGTGACCCCAGCAACTGCTCGCCCAGCCAGTGGAGTTCCGTGTCCCGGCCGACGAACCCGGTGGCCGGGCGGGGGAGCTGGTCGGGAGCGGGACGGGGAGCGGGGGCGCGAGTGGGAACGGGGGCGGCGGCCGGCGTGGGAGCCGGGGCGGGCGCGGGCGGCCGGTTCGCGGCCCGCACGGGCGCGGATCCGGCGGCCGGGGCGGCCAAGCCCCGGACGGTGGACGGACGCGGGGCGGGCTTGCAGCTCAGCGCGGGCATCGGCGCGGGCATCGGCGACGGTGCCCGCGACGGCATCGGTACCGGCGCAGGACGGGCGGCGCCCGGCACGGCGGCCCCGGTGGCCCCTCCCGGGCGGGGGAGGCCGATGACGCGGACGGGGGCCTCGGGCGCCGCGGTGGCCGGCCGCCGCGCCGCCGGCTGCTCGGCGAGCAGGCCGGACACCGCCGACCGCAGCGCGACGCCCGGGCCGACCCCGAGGTCGGCGGCGAGCCGGCGGCGGGTCCGGTGGTAGGCGTTCAGCGCGTCCCACGGGCGTCCGGCCTGGTTCAGACAGAGCACCAGCAGGGCGGCGAGCGGTTCGTTCCAGGGATCGCCCTCCAGCGCGCGGTCGAGCTCGGACACCGCGTCCGTGCCCCGCCCGAGCCGCAGCAGCCGGTCGGCCCAGGCCTCCAGCGCCAGCGCCCGGTCCTTGCGCAGCCGGTCCGCCAGCGCGTCCCTCAGGTCGGTCTCCGGCAGGTCGGCCAGGGCGGTGGGACCGTGCCACAGGTCGAGCGCCCGGCGCAGCATTCCGGCCGCCGCCTCGTCGCCGCCCGGGGCGTCCGCCGCGGCGGCCCGGGCGACCAGCTGCTCGAAGAGCAGCGAGTCCACCGCGTGCTCCGGACCGTCCAGCCGGTAGCCCGGCGGACGGGTGGTCAGGACGAGCTCCGAGCCCGCGATCAGCTTGCGCAGTGCGGCGATGTGGCCCTGCAGCGCGGCCCGGGCCCGGGCCGGGGGCGTCTCCCCCCAGAGCAGTTCGAAGAACCGCCCGACCGGGACGGTGCGGCCGAGTTCGAGCGCCAGCAGGGCGAGCGTGGCGCGCCGCTTGGCGGCGGCGGGCTCGACGGACCGGCCGTCGGCGGTCCGCAGTTCCACCGGGCCCAGCAGCCGAACGAACACGGATCCTCCCTGGTGAGAGCGGGTGGACGAGGGTCTCCGTCCCTGTGCGGGGCGCAGTCTAGCCACGGCCGGGGTGCGTTTCGTGACGTTCGGTGCGCGGTTGGGGAAATGGCGTGGTTCGGACCGTTCGGGGGGTTGACGGGAGCCGGTTCGCCGGGCTCGCGGCGACGGTCGGCCGGCGCTCCCCCGATGGTCATGGACGCGGCAGGAGGGCGGTCGGGTTGCGACGGCGGCCGCAGTGGTGCTGGCGGGGCGGTGTCTTCCGGGTGCAAACCAGGCCCGGTTTCCGGGCGGTGCCGGGCAGCGGTGCGGGACCGGAGCGGACCGTGCGGCAGGTGGGGCGCACGGGCCGGCTGACGACCGGGGGACGGTACCGGCTGGGACCAAGGTCCTGGCGCGGGCCGCTCCTCCGGTGCACCGTGCGTGCGCGGCGGTTCGGGAGGTGTGCGCGATGGGGAGGCCGGGCCTGCCCGAAGGGGAAAGCGGCGCGGGCCGCGCCGGCCCGTCGAACGGGACCCCGGTGCCGTCCGGGAACGGCCGTCACGGGTGTTCAACGGACGGGCGGCGGCGACGGGTTCACGGGCCGGCGACCGCGGGGCGGGAAGCCGGGGCGGACCGGCGGCGGGTGAACCCGGGGCTCCGGACGCGCCGTCGACCAGGGTGGCGGGGCTGTGGCGGTTCCGCGGGCTCCGACCGCCGGAAAGGGCGATCATGCTGCGAATGAACGGGCCGCTGCGGATCACGGTCCTCGACAAGGACGCCTACTACGAGCAGCGCGTGGTGGTGCGCGCACCGTACGGCACGTTCGTCCTGGAGGGGCGGATCGGGGCCTCGCTGGACGTGCGGGCGGACGAGTGGGAGATGGAACTGCAGCACTGCGTGCCCGGCGTCGGATGGCGCCCCAACGTCCGGGTGCTGCCCTACCCGTGGCAGACCTCGCGGAGCGGGGTGCGCAGCCGGATCGTGCGCAGCAAGGACTGCGACTGGCCGAACGGCGACCCGACCGAGCGCAACCTCATCCTGCGGCTGTCCGGGACGGTCGCCGAGCGTCCGGGCGAGGCGGCGTCCCCCACCGAGGGGCTCGGCCCGGCCACCCGCGGCGGGATACGGACCAGCGGCGGCGAGGCCCCCGCCGTGCTCCGGGGGACCGTGGGCGGCCAGGAGGCCGCAGCCGTCCCGGCGGTGCCCGCCGTGCCGGTGACCGGCGTGCCCGTCGCCGGAACGGCCGTTCCGGGTGTCCCCGGGTACGCCGGGACGCCCGCCCGGGCCGGGGCCCCCGCGTACGGCGTACCCGCGTACGGCGCGGGCGCGGCTCCCGGCATGGCGGTGCCGGTGGGCCCGGTCCAGGTGCCGGCGGCCCGGACCGGGCACTACGTGGCAGCCGTCCCGACGGAGGCGGCCCGGGTGACGCCGGCGCAGCCACTGACCGCCCCCGCCGTGACCGCCGCCCCGGTCACCCCACCCGCTCCGGCGGTCCCGCCCCTGACGGCCGGATCCGAGGGCTGGGCGAGGGGCTGGTAGACCGGCCCACGGGAGCGTGCGGCTGGGGCGTCCGGCTGCTTCCCCGGGCCGTCGAGGTCGAGGCCGGGAGTCGGTGGCCCGCCCGTCGCTCAGTCCGTTTCGGCGGTCCCGTCGGGGGTGGCGGGGGCCGAGGGTTCGGGTGGGGCCGGCCCGGCCGCGGCCCTGGGCACGGGTGTGTGGTGCTCGGGGCCGGGACCCGGCTGGGATGCGGGGGGCGTGGCGGTCGGGCGTCTGGCTGGTTCCCGGGGCCGTCGAGCTTGTTGCCGGGGGAGTCGGCGGCCGTTGGCAGCCCTCGCGGTGACCCCCGGCCCGCCCGGTTGCTCCGTCCGCTTCGGTGCTCCCGCCTGTGGCGGCTCGATCGTGGCCCTGGGTGCCGGTGCGCGGTGCCCGGGGCCGTGTCGTGTCCCGGGCCGCCCACGGGATGGTGGCGGTGAGGGTGTGGCTGGGGTGTCCGGTTGGTTCCCGGGGCTGTCGAGGTCGGCGCTGGGGGTGAGGTGGGAGCTGGGCGTCGGCGGCCCTCGCCGTGGCCGCGTGCCCGCCCGGTCGGTCTGTCCGTTTCGGCCGTCCCGCCGGTGGTGGCGGGATCCGAGGGTTGGGGCGCGGGGGCGTGGTGGTCAGGCGTCCGGCTGGGTCCCGGGGCTGTCGAGATCGACGCCGGGGGTGAGGTGGAAGCGGGCGGGGGAGTCGGCGCGGGGGCGTTCGGCCGGGGGCATGGCGGCGCGCCGTTCGAGCCAGGAGCGGAGGCGGGAGAGGGCGTTGCGGTTGCGCTCGGAGGGGTCGCCGCCCGACTCGCGCAGCAGGACGCAGGCCGGCCGGTCGCCGTCGGCGGTCACCAGGCCGACGACGGTGAACGCCGTTCCCGGCGGGAAGACCGCCTGGGCCAGGCCGTCGCCGCCGGAGTCGAAGACCGAGGTGCGCCGGCCGGTGGCCGACCAGACGAGGAACTCCACGGAGGATCCCGGGAGTTCGGCTCCGGGTGCGGTGAGTCCGGAGAGCGGTGCGGGCTCGCGGAACTGCCGGCCGGTCGGGTAGTGGGCGAGGACGGACTCCGGGTCCGGCCCGGCGGCGGTGCCGAGCAGGACGGCGCCGTGGTGGCTCGGCAGCCGGCGCAGACCGGAGCCGAGGCACCGCAGGAACGGCAGCAGCTCCGGATCCCCCGAGCGCGCGGCGGCCACCAGGGCGGCCCGGGTCGCGGGCACGCCGGTGTCGGTGTGGTGGAGCAGGACGGCGGCCAGGTCGGGCTTGAAGTCGTCCTGGGAGGTGGACCGCAGCCCCGGGAGCCGGGTGGCGAGCTGGTCCAGCCGGCCGGTGCAGCGGTGGTAGTGGTCACCGAGCAGCGTGCGGACGGCGTCGCGCTCGGCGGCGCTGCTGGTGGTGACCGGGGCGGGGGAGTCGTCGAGGCCGAAGTAGCGGGCCTGCGGGCTCCGCGGGGGCGGGCCGGACGGCTCGTCACCGGCCGAGGGGGCGGAGCGGGGCTCCTCGACGGGGTCGGGGCCCGCCGGTTCCTCCGGTACGGAGGGAACAGGCGGGGCGGAGGGAACGGACGGGGCGGACGGCTCCTGCGGCAGCTCGCCGTTCTCCGGCCCGGCCGGGGCCTCGACCGGGGGAACCGGGGGGACCTCGGGGGTGCGGAACGGCGGGCGCGCGCCGCCGCCGGCCGGACCGGCCCCGGCGACGGCGGTGCCGCCCACCGCCGCGGGCGGGGCACCCGCCTCGCCGCCGACGGGCGGCACCCGGCGCGGCGGCGCGGCGGCCCCGGCGGCGCTGCCGCCGGCCGGGCCGGCGGTGGCCCGGACGGGCGTGGGCATCGAGACCGGCCGAGGCTCCGGCTCCGGCTCCGGCGCGGGAGCAGGGGCGGGAGCGGGAGCAGGGGCGGGCTCGGGCTCCGGCACCGGCTCGGCCACCGGCGGCACCTGATGGCGCGCCGGCGGTTCGGTCCGGGGCGCGACGTCGCCCTCGCCCCCGGCCTCCGGCACGGGCGGCACCCGGTGACGGGCCGGGAGTTCGGCGGCGCCCTCGGGCCGGGCGGCCGGCCCGAGCGCGGGCGGGGCCCCCGCCGCCGCGAGGGCCGGACCCGCCGCCGGACGCCGCGGGGCACCCGCGCGCTGCCCGGCGCCCGCGCGCCCGATCCCGTACGACACCGCCGCCACGGCCGGCGGCCCGTTCAGCGGCTGCTCCGCGCCGAGCCACTCCAGCTCGTGCATCCGCGCGACGAAGCGCCCGACGCGTTCGGCGGCCGGTTCGAGCAGTCCGTGCACCAGCAGGCCGAACCCTTCGGCGCCCGCCGACGGGAGCCGGTCGAGCAGGCTGCCGAGCTCCTCGAAGGCGTCGGCCGGCACCGGCCGGTCGCGCTCCCCGACGATCAGCAGCGGGCGGGCCGCCTCCGGGCGCCGGAAGCGCGGGGTGAGCACGTGCGGGGGTTCGGGGCGCAGCCAGAGCCCGGCCGGGACGGCCTCCAGCGCCCAGTACGGGAACGCCCGGAAGACGGCGGGCCCGTCGGTCCGCCAGTCGGCGCCGCCGTTGCGCCAGGCGGCGGGGGTGGTGGGGCAGCCGGGGGCGGTGGACAGGCGCAGCAGGAACGGCTCCCAGCCGGCCCGGCCGCCGCCGTCCAGGACCCGCGAGGTGGGGCCGCCGGGGCCGAGTACGGGCAGGCCGATCGCGGCCTGCACCGGCCGGGCCGTGCGGGCGGCCAGCGCGCCGGTGAGCGCGGCGAGCTGGTCGGGGGCCGCCCAGGGGGCGCTGACCAGGGGCCGGTCGGTGCCGAGCGGCAGGGAGAGCACGGCCTCGGTGAAGTCCTCGGGCAGCAGGACCGGCCGGGCCGGGGTGCCGATCAGGACCACGGTGTTGCCGGGCGGCGCGGCGGCCAGCCGCAGGTCGGGCAGCGGGGCGGTGGACGGGTCGGCCGGGTCGGTGAGCCAGAAGCCGGTGGGCAGCCGCAGCACCCGCACGGCGTCGGCCCGGCCACCGGCGGCCGGAGCGGGCGCGGCGACGGGAGCGGCGACGGGAGCGGCGACGCGAGCGGCGGAGGACGCACCGTCCAGCCCGGCGCGCGGCGTCTCGACGGAGGCCGCGGCGCCGATCGTGTCGTTGATCCGGCGCGGCGCCTCGCCCGGTTCGCACCGCCACCAGGAGGACGCCTCGACCGCGCCCGCCGGGTCGGTGACCTTGAGGTTGCCGCCGGGCGTGATCTCCACCAGGCCGTCCGGCGCGACCACGGGCACCCCGGCCCGCTCGGCGACGACCTCGGCGGGGCGCCGCCCGTTGGGCGCGAGGGCGGCCAGCCCGGAGGCGGCGAGCACCAGGTGGGCCGCGCCCCGGGCGCGGGCGATCACCCCGAGGTCGGCCATCCGGTCGCGCAGCACCTTCGCCGAGTCGGGCGCGGCGGCGATCACCACCACGGCGTCCGGGACCGGCCGCAGGGCGCCGATCGCCGCCGACAGCTCGTCCTCGCGGGCGGTGGACGCGGCGATCACGAAGTGCGGGCCGACCGCGCGGAGCACCGACGGCCCGGGGCCGGCCGCCGCCGGCGGCCCTGGTGCGGGGGCCGGCCGGGTGGCCGGCAGCGCGGGCCGCACCGGCTCGCGGACGGGCGCGGGCAGCGCCGTGGGCGCGGGCGCGGCGGCGGTGTCCCCGGCGGGCAGGGCGCGCTGCGGCCCGCGCCGGAAGCCGAAGCGGCGGCGGGGCTCGGCCGGGGGCGCGGGCTCGTCGGAGCGCGCACCGGTGCGGGAAAGGCTCATCGTCCTGGACTACGGCCCCCGCCGCGCCCCCGGTTCACCGCTCACCCCGGCCCGTCCTGCCCCTCGGTCTCCCCGGGCTCCGCCATCAGGGCGGTCTGCAGCTGCACCGTGCGGCGGCGGCTGATGTGCAGGGCGCGGCCCGGCGGCAGCTCACGCGGTTTGGTGCTGCCGAACAGCGTGCCCTCGCTGGGCGGGCAGGACAGCAGCACCACCGGGGTGTTGACGCTCTGGAGCCGTTGCAGCACCGGGTCGGAGTAGGTGCGCCCGATGCCGTTGGCGGCGCGCGCCACGATCAGGTGCAGGCCGAGCTCGGTGCCCTGGGCGAGGTGGGTGAGCAGCGGTTCGAACGGGTGCGGCATCGCCCCCGGGACGAGGTCGAGGTCGTCGACGATCACGAACAGCTCGGGGCCCGTCCACCAGTCGCGCAGCCGCAGCCGGGCCGGACTGATGTCCTCGCCGGGTACCCGCGCCTCCATCGCCCGGGCCGCGCCGTTGACGATCTGCTTGACCACGTCGACCGAGACGGCGTAGCCGAGCCGGTACTCCTCCGGCAGGCTCTCGTAGAGGCCGCGCCGGAAGTCGATCAGCATGATGCGGGCCTGGTCCGGGGTGTACGCCGTGGTGATGGCCTTGATCATCAGCTTCAGCAGATTGGTCTTGCCGCTCTCGGAGTCGCCGACCACCAGAAGGTGCGGGGTCTCCTCGAAGTCGTGCCACAGCGGCGCGATGGCGCTGTCCTCCAGGCCGAGCGGCACCCGCAGCCGGCCCTCGGGGGCGGGCAGGCCGGCGGCGTCGAGCAGCAGCGGCAGCATCCGGACCTCGGGAGCGCGCGGGCCGGTCCAGTGCTCGTTGACCGCGTCGACCAGGTCGGCGACGCCGTCGGAGAGGTCCTCGGTGCCGCCCTCGCCGTCGATCCGGGGCAGGGCGGTGAGGAAGTGCAGCCGCTCCTCGGTGAGGCCGCGGCCGGGGAGCCGGGGAACGGTCGCGGCCGCCCGCATGTTGATCATCGAGTCGATGGAGTCGCCGAGCCGCAGCTCGAAGCGGGACCCCAGCTGGTCGCGCAGACCGCCGAGGATCTCGCCCCAGCGGTTGGCGGCCAGCACCAGGTGCACGCCGTAGTTGAGGCCCCGTCCGGCGATCAGGGTGAAGACCGGCAGGATGTCCGAGAACTCCTGGCGGACGGTGTTCCAGCCGTCGACGACCAGGAAGACGTCGCCGTGCCGCTCGTCCGCCAGCCCGGGGTCCCCGGCCGCCCGGCGGCGCCGGAAGGTGGCCATCGAGTCGATGCCCAGCCGGGCGAAGCTCTGCTCGCGCCGGCTGATCACGCCGGTGACCTCGGCGAGGGTGCGGCCGATCCGCTCCGGGTCGTGCCGGCCGGTGACGCCGCCGACGTGCGGCAGCCCGCGCAGCGAGGACAGCGTTCCACCGCCGAAGTCCAGGCAGTAGAACTGCACCTCCTGCGGCGTGTGGGTGAGCGCCAGCCCGGTCATCAGCGCGCGCAGCAGGTTGCTCTTGCCGCTCTGCGGACCGCCGGCGATGCCGACGTGGCCGCCCGCGCCCGACAGGTCGGCGACGAGGAGCTCGCGCATCTGCTGGAACGGGCGGTCCACCACGCCGATCGGTACGGCGAGGCCGCCCCGGCCGGACCAGCCCTCCGGGGTGAGGCCGTACCGGGGGTCCGGGGCGAGCGGCGGCAGCAGCTCGTCCAGCGTCGGCGGGACCTCCAGCGGCGGCAGCCAGACCCGGTGCGCCGGGGGGCCGGCGTCCAGCAGCCGCTCGGCGGCCAGCTCCAGGAGCGTGACGGTGGTCTCCTCCTCGACGGTCTCCTCCTCGACCACCACCGGGTCGGGCCGGTGCGGCGCCACGTAGGCGGTGCCGTAGGGCACCACCTGCCCGGCCGCCGCGGCCTGCCGGGCGGCGCCGCGCCGCCGCCGGTAGGGGCCGGAGACGTACGAGGCCTTGAACCGGGTGAGCGTGGCGATGTCGCTGCGCAGGATGCCGTTGCCGGGCTGGGAGGGCAGCTGGTAGGCGTCGGGCACGCCGAGCACGCCGCGGCTCTCCATGGCGGAGAAGGTGCGCAGGCCGATCCGGTACGACAGATGGGACTCCAGGGCGTGCATCCGGCCCTCGTCCAGCCGCTGCGAGGCGAGCAGCAGGTGGACGCCGAGCGAGCGGCCGAGCCGGCCGATCATGATGAAGAGCTCCATGAAGTCCCGGTGGGCCGACAGGAGTTCGCTGAACTCGTCGACCACCACGAAGAGCGTCGGCAGCGGGTCGAGCCGGGTGCCTGCCGCCCGGGCGGTCTCGTAGTCCAGCAGGGAGCTGTAGTTGCCCGCGGCCCGCAACAGCTCCTGGCGGCGGGTCATCTCGCCGTGCAGCGCGTCGCGCATCCGGTCGACCAGCGCGGCCTCGTCGGCCAGGTTGGTGATCACCGCCGAGGTGTGCGGCAGCCGGTCCAGGCCGAGGAAGGTCGCGCCGCCCTTGAAGTCCACCAGCACGAAGTTGAGGATCTCGGAGGAGTGGGTGAGCGCGAGCGCCAGCACCAGGGTGCGCAGCAGCTCGGACTTGCCGGAGCCGGTCGCGCCGATCAGCATGCCGTGCGGGCCCATGCCGCCCTGCGCCGACTCCTTGAGGTCGAGGTCGACCGGACGGCCGTCGGCGCCCAGACCGAGCGGGACGCGCAGCCGCTGGTGGCGCGGCCGGTCGGCCCAGGCGCGGCGTACGTCGTGCCGGTGCAGGTCGCCGATGCCCAGCAGGGCGGTGAGGTCGAAGTCGGTGTTGAGCGGCTCGGCGGTGTCCACCGCGTCGCCCAGCCGGTAGGGCGCCATCAGGGTCGCGTAGCGGCGGGCCGCCTCCAGCGGGAGCGTGTCCGGCCGTCCGAGCGCGGTGATCTCGTCGTTGCGGTTGCGGTCGGCGCCGACCAGGTCGAGCCGGTCGTCCGTGATCCGCAGGCGCAGCCGGTACTTGTTGTGCTTCCACTCCAGGGCGTCGCCGAGGTCCAGCAGGACGGCGTTGCGGTAGCCGGCCAGGGCGGCCCGGCCGCCGGAGGAGATCCGGACGCCGTCCAGCACGACCACCGTGAACGGCTCGTCCGGGGCGGGCTGCGACTCGGGCTCGTAGGGCGGGCGCTCCCCGAACTCCGGGCCCAGCAACTGCTCCAGTTCCACCAGGGATCCCGCCACCAGGCGCACCGGTCCGGCGCCGTCCGCCTCGGTCGGGTGCAGCGCGTGCGGCAGCCACTTGAGCCAGTCCCAGTCCGCCTGCCGGTCGGGCGCGACGGCGGCGGCGATCCGCAGCTCGTCCGGGGCGTGGAAGAAGGCCAGCTGGGCGAGCATCGCCCGGACCAGGCCGCGGGCCGGCTCCTGGTCCGGCGCCGGAACGGGTTCCTCGCCGTCGGCCTCCGCGGCGGCGCAGCGGATCAGGACCTGCGCGTAGCCCCGGACGTGGACCGCCATCGGCTGGTCGGCGATCGAACCGTAGGCGTGGATGAAGCGGCGCAGCGCGTGCGCGCAGAGCGGTTCGAGGTCCTCCACCGGCTTGGTGGCCAGCGGGGCCAGCCGGACGGCGAGGCGCTGCGGGCCGGTGGCGATCCGCACGTCGCCGAAGTCCGGGTGGGCCGAGCGCCGCTCCCACAGCCGGGAGGTGCGCACCAGCGAGGCGAGCGCGTCCGGCGCGGGGTGGCGCCAGGCCAGCGCCAGCCGCTGGCGCACGATGTTCCGGCGGACCTGACGGCGCATCTGGGACAGGTACCGCAGGTAGTCGCGGCGCTCGCCGCGCAGCTGCCGCTTGCGGTCGCCGGAGGCGCGGATCAGCTGGGTGACCAGCATGCCGACCGCGGACAGGCCCATCATGCCCATCGCCACGTACTGCAGCGGGCCGCTGCCGCCGTTCGGGTTGAGGAAGATCATCACCATCGACAGCGAGCTCAGCGCCATCGGGGCCATCATCAGCATCTGCGAGACGCCGCTCTGCGGCTCCGGCAGACCGGGCGGCTCCTGCAGCTGGATCTCGCCGTCCGGCATCTCCGGTCCGGGGCGCCGGGGCGGACGGTCGACCAGGACCACGCTCAACAGGACTCTCCTCCCGCCGCGCGCGCGGCGACTCGCTCCACTGCGGCCGGCCGCGCCGGGACACCGACCGCGCCGGGTCGGCGGATCCGGCCGGACGACGGACCGGGGCCGCACCCTGGCCAACGGCCGGTGCGCCCCGCGCGGTTCACCCCGCCCGGCGCGGGGAGGCCCGGCCCCGGCGCCGCGGTGAACCGCCGGGCCCCCGCCGCCCGTAGTCGCCGGTGGGGACCGGAAGGGCCGCCGGTGCCCAGCCGGACCGGCCCGGGGCGAGCGAGAGGGCGCGACAGGTGAGCGGTGCAGTGGCGGCGACCGGGTTGTGCAGACTGAGGTTCCGCGCACCCGATTCCGCGTTCGAACTCGCCGTGCCCGGCGACATCGTGCTCGCGGACCTGCTCCCGACGGTGCTCGGCTACGCGGGCCCCGGCGTCGAGGAGAACGGCGTCGAGCACGACGGCTGGGTGCTCCAGCGGGCCGGCGGCGAGCCGCTGGACGAGGAGCAGACCCTGGAGTCGCTGGGCGTCAAGGACGGCGAGGAACTCCACCTGCGCCCGCGCCGGGCAGCCCTGCCCGAGGTGCACTTCGACGACCTGGTGGACGGCGTGCGCAGCGGCATGGTCGCCCGCGGCGACACCTGGCGCCCCGCCGTCACCCACCACCTCGCCCTCGTGCTCACCCTGGTGGCGCTCGCGGTCGGCCTCTTCCTGCTCGCCCTGCCCGGCGAGGGGGACCTCCGCTGGGCGTGCGCCGCCGCCGCGGCCGTGCTGCTGCTCGGCGGTGCCACCGCGGCCGGCCGCGCGGTCGGCGACGCCCCGGCCGCCACCGCGCTCGGCGCGGCCGGGGTGGCCCACGCGGCCGCCGCCGCGGCGTTGCTGCCCGGCCTCGACGGGGCCACCCGGCTGCTGGCCGGCGGTTCCGCCGCGGTCGGCGCGGCAGCCGTGGCGCTGGCCGTGGCGGGCGGCGGGGCGTTCTTCCCCGGCCTGCTGGTGACCGCCGGGTTCGCGCTGTTCGCCGGGGCGCTGGCCGCCGCGGGCGTCCAGGCGGCCGGGATCGCCGCGCTGGGCGCCGCCGGCGCGGTGGTGCTGGGCGCCTTCGTCCCCGGCCTGTCGTTCAAGCTGGCCGGTCTGCGGCTGCCCGCCCTGCCGCGGAACTCCGACGAACTCCAGGAGGAGATCGAGCCGTTCCCGGCCGAGGACGTGCTCTCCCGCAGCGCGGTCGCCGACCGCTACCTCGCGGCCTTCCTGACCGCCCTCGGCGGGGTCTGCGCGGTGGCGCTGGTCGCCCTCGCCTGGTCCCGGCACACCGGCTGGGGCGCCCCGGCCACGGCCGTCGACCTGTCCCTGCTGCTGCTCCTGCACGCCCGTGACATCGGCGGCATCCGGCAGCGGCTCGCCGTGCTGCTGCCGGGCGTCCTCGGCCTGACGCTGCTGGCGGTGCGGTTCGGCCTGGACGGCGGCCCGGTGGCCCGGCTGGTGCTGTTCGCGGTGCTGCTGCTCCTCGCGACCGGGCTCGCCGTCGTCGCCTGGACGATCCCGGGCCGCCGGCTGCTGCCGTACTGGGGCCGGGCCGGCGACATGGCGCACACCCTGGCCGCCATCGCCCTGCTGCCGCTCGCCCTCCAGGTGCTCGGCTTCTACCGGACCATGCGGGGGATGGGCGGCTGACCCGCCGTCCGGCCCCGGCCCGCCGCCGGACCCGCCCGGACCCGCCCGGACCGGACGGGCCGCCCCGCAGGTCCGGATCCCACGAACCGCAGGAGGACCAACCCGATGCAGTCCCGCCGTGACCAGGTGCAGGCCCACCTCTTCGTCATGGGCCGGGTCGCCGCCGGCGTGCTGCGGGCCGAGCCCGACGCCCCCGACACCCCGATCGGCCGGACCAACCGAGGTGTCGCGATCGGCATCGCGCTCGCCCTGCTCGGCGGCCTCGGCGCCGGCGTCTACGGGCTGGTCAGGCCCGGTGGCGCGGTGGGCTGGCGGAAGCCCGGCACCGTGGTCGTCGTCAAGGAGACCGGGACGCGCTACCTCTACGCCGGCGGGCTGCTCCACCCGGTGCTCAACCAGGCCAGCGCCAAGCTGCTCGCGGGCGACCAGCTGATCGTCGACGAGGTGTCCCGCAACTCGCTGGAGGGCGCTCCGCGCGGCGGCCCGGTCGGGATCGTCGGCGCCCCCGACGGGCTGCCCGCGCCCACCGCCCTGGACCGCTCCGACTGGCTGGCCTGCACCGTGCAGACCGCCGCCGCGGGCAGCAAGCCCGCGCCGCTGCTGGCGCTCGCCGTCGGCGGCGCGAGCGGCGGCGGCTCCGCCGGGGACCGGGCCGCGTTGGTCGCCGGACCGGACGGCGCCCCGCAACTGCTCTGGCACGGACGCCGCTACGCGCTGGGCGTCGCGGCGGGCGCGGTGCGCGCCCTCGGCTACCAGAACGCGGTGCCGGTACCGGTGACCGCGGCCTTCCTGGAGACCTTCGCGGTGGGCCCGGACCTGCGCGGCCCGGAACTGCCCGGCCGGGGCACCGCCGGGCCCGACCTCGCAGGCCGGCCGACCCGAGTCGGGCAGCTGTTCGCGGGCGCCGGCGAGGACCGCTACCTGCTCACCGCGCAGGGCCTCGCCCAGGTCGGACCCACCGTGCTCGCCCTCGTCCAGGGCGACCCGCGCACCCAGGTGGAGGCGTACGCCAACGGCCCGGTGACCGTCGGCGAGGTCGGCGCCGCCGACCTCGCGGCCCACTCCGCGCCCGCCGCCGCGGCGGCCGAGCTGATCCCCTCGGGACTGCCCGAACGGCCCCCCGCGCTGCTCACTCCGGCCCCCGGGCCGGCCCTCGGCGCGGGCCTGCCCGCGAGCGGCCCCGGCGCCGGGAGCGGCGAGGTGGACCTGCGGGTGCCGGACGCCGCGAAGGTGCTCGGCCTGCCCCCGGTGGCCGAGCCGGGCGTCGTGCCCAGCTGCACCCCGGCGGACCGGATCACCGTCCGGCCCGGCGGCGGGGCGCTGGTGCGCGCCCTCTCCGGCTCCGGCCAGGGCAGCACGATGTACCTGGTCACCGAGAACGGCGTGCGCTACCCGCTGGCCCCGGCCGCCGCCGAGCGGCTGGGCTACGCCGGGGCCGCCCCGGTGGCCGTCCCGAGCCGGCTGCTCGCGCTGCTGCCGGCCGGTCCGAGCCTCGATCCGGCGGCCCTGGCCGGGGGCGCCCTGGTGCAGCCGGCCGGCACCGAGGGCAAGTGCGCCCGCTGACCGCCCGGCAGTCCGGCGGCGCCGCGACGGGAGTCGGATCCGGGTGAACCGGGCCGGACTCCCTCGCCGTTCAGTCTGGCGGACCGCCGTGACGCCCCCGGCCGGTCCGGCCGCCGGGAACGGCGGGGGAGACGGGGCGCGGGAGAGAGGGAGTGCCATGGCGACGCCGACGACGAGGACGGAAGCCTCGGTCATCCGGACCGTGAAGGGCACCGTCGAGAAGCAGTTCAACACGATGAAGGCGATCGACGCCAACATCGAGAAGAGCATCCAGGAGCTGGAGCGGGACTTCCAGGCCACCTCCAGCGACATCTTCCAGCGGAAGATCGCGGACTGGCGGCTCAAGTACAAGGAGCTGGCGGCCAAGTACGACCTCTTCCACAGCCAGCTGGAGCAGGGCGAGCGCACCATCGGCAGCGGCCAGGACATGTCGAACACCATCGCCAACCGCATCGGCGGCGGCGGTGGCAGCGAGATCGAGGACGTCCTCGGCGGCAAGAAGTAACCGGCCTCCTGCGGAGCGCCCCCCGAGACACCCCCCGGTCCGGGCACAGGGCCCGGCCGACCTCCACCAGACTAGGAGTGGTTCCCCATGGTGACTGCCCAGGATTCGCTGTTCGTCAACCACGCCGGCGTGCAGGACGCGATCGACTACCTGCGCAACGAAGGCCACGCGATGGAGGCCGCGATGCTGGAGACCAAGAGCATCCTCGAACAGCACATCGGCACCGACCTCCAGGGTGCCTACGCCGAGGCCGCCAGGACCTTCGCCACCGAGCTGGGCCAGCTCGACTCGGCGATGATCCGCGACATCGACGAGGCCACCAAGGCCCTCGCCGACATGCACCACGTCCTGTGGGAGGCCGACAACCACGCCGGCCAGGGCATCGGCGCCTGACGGACGAGGAGGACCGACCGATGGCGAAGAACGAGGGCGGGTCCGGCGGCAGTCCCGTCACGGAGCTGACCGAGGGCTGGCTGCAGCAGTTCACCAACGAGGAGATCCAGGCCTACATCGACGGCATCGCGACCAACCCGTTCGTGCTGAACATGGGCTACTACGCCAACGGGACCGGCACCCTCACCAGCTCCGTGGGCACGGACGGGAAGCCGGTGACCGGGAACAGCGCGGAGCTGCGGATCGGGACGCCCGGCAACGCCGGCAAGTCCATCACCGAGGTGACGGCGAGCTTCAAGGCCTACTTCGGCGCCGTGGACGGCGGCTTCCAGAAGATCGGCACCCAGCTGAAGAACATGAAGGGCGACCTCCTGGACGCCGATCTGATCCTCCAGACCGGCAAGGAAGAGGCCCTCACGGTGGCGCAGCTGATGTTCCTCCTGGGCAATGTCGTGCCCGGGGGCGGCAGCAGCACCACCACGACCTGACCCGCGTCACCGCACGCAGGAGCGGGCCGGCCGCGGAGCGGACCGGCCCGCGCCCGATCCACCGCGCCGATGGGCCGGAAAGGGGTTCACCATGACCACGCCGCCGGATACGTTGCGTCCGGAGAAATGGGAGGACGTCGTCTCGATCTTCGCGTCCTCCACGCAGACCAGCCGTACCGACCGCTCGGCGGTGGCGGGCCCCAGCGCCCCGTGGTGCCCCGGCGACGGCCGGGGGAGCCGCGAGTTCCTCGAAGGCTCCTTCAAGACCTGGGAGAACGGCAGCCAGATCCATGACGCCTGGTGGTCGTGGGACTTCCAGGTCTACGACGGCGCGAACACGACCAGCGGCACGGTCGCCTACGGGATCAACCTGGACTACAGCAAGTTCGGTTCGGGTTCCGAGTTCGACAAGTTCATGCACGACGCGCTCGGGGTCATCGACCCGCTGACCAATCCGCCGTACTCCAACGACCGCTTCGACCCCGCGACCTTCGAACGGGCGGCCCAGGCCCACGAGAAGGCCCGGTACTTCCTCGACGGCTGGATCGGCCGGACCAAGGGCTGGATGGACAAGGTCGACGCCCCTGACGGGGACTGGCAGGGCAGCGCGGCCGGGGCCTTCCACACCGTGCTCGGCGCCTTCTACGGCGAGACCGCGAGCTTCCGCCGCCAGTTGGGGGACAACAAGGTCGAGGCGGCCCTGCTCGCGGTCCGGAAGGACCTCGAAACCGCCGTGTGGGGGCTCAAGAACGGCTGGACGGACTTCACGGACGACGCGGAGAAGCGGACGGTTCTCCGCACGGAGGGGGACTACAAGCTCTGGCACCCGGCCAGCGCGCTGGGCGCGGCCGTCACGGAGGCGTTCGCGCCCTCCACGATGGTGATCACGAACAGTGCCGACAAGGGTGTGAACTACGAGGGGCTGAACGGCGACAAGGCCCACCTCCTCAAGGAGGTCGTGTCCACCTCCGGCCTGACGTTCAAGGTCACCGGCTCCCCGTTCGGCGACCCCGACACCAAGGAGTTCTGGGAGAAGGTCCAGGCGAGGGCCAAGGAGATCTGGCTGAAGCAGGTCGCGGACACCCTGGACGTGGCCGCCGGCAAGTCCCTGCGGACCCTCGAATCCGCCTACAGCACCCTGTCCGCCCACCTGAAGAACAACAAGCCCGACGTGCAGCTGCGGATGCCGCCCCGGACGCCGCCGACCGTCGCCCCGCCCGGCGCGGGCGGAGGCTCCGGCGGGGGCACCGGGGGCAAGGACGGCCCGAACACCAAGGACATCAAGGACGAGCTCGGCGGCGGGAAGGACGGTCCTCCGAAGGTCTCGGTCGGCGGGGGTTCGGGCGGCGGCGCGGGCATCGGCGGGATCGGCGGCGGTTCGGGCGGCGGCTCGGGTTCGGGCGGCAGCGGCGGCCCGAAGCCGCCGAGCACCGTCGTCGGGGGCGGCAGCGGCGGCTCGACGCTCCCCACCGGCTCCACCGGCGGCGGTTCGGGCGGCGGTTCGGGTGGCAGCGGCGGTTCGGGGCTGCCGGGCGGGGTCGTCGTCGGCGGGTCCGGCGGCTCGACGCTCCCCACCGGTTCCATCGGCGGCGGTTCGGGAAGCGGTCCGGACCTCCTGCCGGGGATCATCGGCGGGATCGGCAGCGGAGGTGGTGGCGGCTCCGGCAACCGGAACGTCACGGTGCCGCCCGGTTCCCGGATCTCCGAGGGCCGGGTGGTCGACTCCGAGGGGCGCCCCGTGCTGGACCGGAACGGCAACCCGATGGTGGTCGGCCGCGACTACAGCATCGCCCCCGACGGCACCCTGCTGGACGGCAGCGGCAGCCCGGTCTCGCAGTCCCGCCAGCTCCTGGACGACCTGGGCCGCAACTACCTGGAGGAGGGGGACGACCTGCTGGCGCCGAACGACTTCTCCTACGGCGTCGGCGGCGGGTACGGCGGCTTCGGCCTGGGCGGCGGGGCGGGCGGCTCGTCCTCCGGCGGGCTGCTGGGCCCCGGCGGCATCTCGCCGATCACCGGCGTGGGCGCCGGGATGAGCCCCCGTTCGGTCGCCGCGGGCGGCGACCCGGCGGTCCTGAAGGCCGCGGCCGACCAGGCCAACGAACGGCTCGCGGCCGAGCGCGCGGCCCGCGCCGCCCAGGCCGAGCAGGCGGCACTGACCGGACGCCAGGTCAGCACCACCGGCGGCAGCGGCATGCCGCCCATGATGCCCCCGGGCGGCATGGGCGCGGGCGGTCAGGGCGCCAACGAGAAGGACCGCCAGCGCACCACCTGGCTGGCCGAGGACGAAGAGGTCTGGGGCACCGAGAGCGGGGCCGTCGAGGGAGTCATCGGCCGCTGACCGCCCCTGCCCCCGGGGCGCCGGCCCGCCGCGGCCGGCGCCCCGCGCGGCGTCCGTCCACCGGTACCGGCCGTCCGGCCGGTACGAGAGAACGAGGAGCACCACCATGAGCAACCCCTTCGCGGACCAGATCGCGCAGACCATGGAGGCGATGCGCGAGCAGCTCGCCAAGGCCGAGGAGACGCAGGCGGAGCTGGCGAAGCTCACCGCCTCCGTCACCTCCAAGGACCGTCTGGTGACGGTGAAGGTCGGGCCGCAGGGCCAGGTCGTCGCACTGACCTTCCACAACACCGGCTACCGCGACAAGGCCCCGGCCGAGCTGGCCGAGCAGCTCAAGGACGTGCTCAACGAGGCCCGTGCCAAGGTCGGCGAGCAGGTGGCCGCCCGGATCCGGGAGTTCGAGGGCGTGGGCGAGTCCCTGCGGCTCTCGATGACCGGCGGCACCGAGCTGGACGACCTGCTGGAGCCGCTGTGGTCGATGCGCCCCGGCCACGACGACGACAAGAAGGCGTCCCGCAAGCAGGAGGAGTTCGGTGGCTGACGACTCCAATGTGCTCGCGAAGACGGAGTACATGAAGCGGTCGTTCGCCGAGTTCGGCGAACTGAAGGACGTTCTCGCGGACATCCACGAGAACGTCAAGATCATCAACAAGCTGAACAAGTCGGTCGGCGGCAACGACGAGATCGGCAAGCAGTACCACGAGCAGGTCGACGACCCGACCCACAACCTGGAGGAGCTCCTCAAGAAGGTCACCCAGGTGGTCGGCTCGGTGGGCGAGAACGGCGAGCGCCTGTCCGACAGCTTCGACCGCGCCAACGAGGACGCCGGCGCCCGCGCCGCCGGTCTCTAGCACCCGCCGCAGCAGCACCGAAGCACCCCTGGAACAACCGGAAACGGCAGGCCATCCCCGTGCCCTACTCCTCCATCACGGTCGACAAGTCGACGGCCGACTTCTTCAGCAGGGTCACCGGCATGCCCTGGCCGGAGATCGCCGAGGGGGATCTGCGGGAGGTGCGGGACGCCTACCAGCGGATCGCGGAGGAGCTGCCCGAGCTGCGGCGGCTGATCGCCGAGGTGGCGAACAAGGCGCGCCAGCAGTTCG
The DNA here is from genome assembly GCF_040298605.1 of Kitasatospora sp. NPDC001527. Classification (NCBI taxonomy): domain Bacteria; kingdom Bacillati; phylum Actinomycetota; class Actinomycetes; order Kitasatosporales; family Streptomycetaceae; genus Kitasatospora; species Kitasatospora sp. NPDC001527. Next base: position 241,964 of record NZ_JBEPAM010000004.1, read on the forward strand.
AGGGGCAGGCGGCGCGCCAGTTCTCCGAGCAGATGCGCCAGTTCATCGGCGAGACCGGCGGCGCCGACTACATCACGGCGTCGGTCAAGACCGCCGAGGCGCTGGCCAAGTGCGCCAACGACGTGGCCACGGCCGCCGAGTACAGCAAGTGGATGTCGATCGCCCAGCTCGTCCAGTTGCTGGTCGAGATCGCGCTGGCGATCCTCTGGGCGCCGTTCACCTTCGGCGCCAGCCTCGCCGAGGTCACGCTGAAGACCATCCTGACCCGTGAGGTCCTCAAGCAGCTGATGAAGTTCCTGCTCAAGACGATCCTGCTGCACACCTTCGCGGGGATCATGAGCGGGCTCACCATGGACCTGGTCATCCAGAACATCCAGATTGGGCAGGGCAACCGCAAGGAGATCGACAAGGACGCGCTCAAGCAGGCCGTCCTGTTCGGCGTCATCGGCGGTGTGATCTCCGGCCCGCTGAACCTGATCGGCATGGGCCTCGGCAAGCTGCTGGGCCGGCTGCTGGGCCGCAACGGCGGTCGGATCGCCGCCGACAAGCTGACCGACTTCATGATCAACGGTGACCGGAAGGCGCTGAAGGAGGCGCTTGAGGCCGCCGGGAAGTCCGGGCTCAAGGGCGTCACGGCCGGTGCCGAGGGCGGCATCGGCAAGATCGGCGCGGTGGCCGGGAAGAGCGCCACCGAGGGCACCACCAACTGGCTGGACAAGTCGGCCTCCCGGGCCTTCGCACGGGACCTGGGCAAGCTGCTGGAGTCCTCCGACAACGTCCTGCGGGTCGGCTTCGAGAAGGCCGGCTCCAAGGCCGCCGACCGCTTCTCCACCCGGCTGAGCGAGATCTTCGAGAAGCACCTCGGCGGCGTGATGAAGAAGGAGGGCGGAAGCGCCGCGGCCAAGGCCCTCGGCAAGGACTTCGGCGAACTCTTCGTCACCGGCTGGGGCAAGAACACCGCCGAGCACGCGGCGCTCAAGGTCGGCCTCAAGGGCATGATGGAGGTCAGCGGCGACTTCAGCGAGCGCGGCGTCGGCGCGCTCGCCCGCAGGTTCGTCGACATCGCCGAGGACATGCCGCAGGGCAACCGGATGTTCCACATCGGCTACGCGATCGGCGAACAGCTCAAGGAGGGCGTCCAGGGCAACCTGGTCGAGGGCTTCTACAACCTGTTCTTCTCCGAGAAGCACGAGTTCACCACCACCCTGGCCACCTTCGGATCCGGCATGGCCATGGGCCTGATGGCGCGCGGCCTGCACCACGCCGCCTCCCCGGTCATGAGCCGGTACATGGACTGGGTCCGCGACCTGCAGTTCTCCAACGTCAAGCCCGGCGACAGCAAGTACTTCCCGCCCTACCACCCGCTCACCGTCCTGGCGGTGCTCAGCAACCTCTCCGGCAACCCGGCGCCGCTGCTGGTGCCCCGGCTCGGCGCGCACGTCGACGCGAGCGGCACCGAGGTGGAGTCGCCGAAGACCCACCTGACGCCGGAGGAGGAGAACGCCAAGCTGTTCCGCGACGCGTTCGGCGGCGGCATGCTGGGGACGGACCGTCCCGATCCCGCGACCATGACGCCCTCGCAGCTGCGCGGCGAGATCATCGAGGCCTTCTCGCAGGCCAGGGTCGACGGGTACGGCGAGGCGTTCGCCGAAGCGCTCCGGGACATCCACCCGAGCCTGGTGTTCGGCGACGAGGACCTCGTCGCGCTCGGCCTGAAGGACGACGAGGACACCGCCACCCTCGTGCCGGGGGACGACGACAAGGTCACGGTCGTGCCGACCGGCGACGCCGTCCGCACCCAGAGCCAGGACGGCGGTTCGGGCCAGGGCAAGGACGCCCAGGGCAAGGAGCAGCCCCGCGAGCAGGGCAAGGACGGTTCCGCGAAGGAGCAGCAGAAGGCGCCGGGCAGGGCAGCGGGCGACACCAGGCCGCAGCCACCGGTGCGCACCAGCAGCGAGGGCGGCGACACCAGGCCCGGAGACGACGCCGCGAAGACGCCGGACAAGGACAAGGCGGCCCCGAGCCCCACCGGCCGGCCCCGGACCAGCGCGGAGGCGGAGACGCCGGCGGAGCCCGTGCAGCGCCCGAGGCTGCGCCGGACGGCCTCCGACTCCGACCTCGACCGCCTGTCCGCCGAGCACGCCACCGCCTCCGCCACCGCGAAGCCGGAGCCGGAACCGCTGTCGCCGCCGCCGCGCGTCCCGCGGCCGGCCGCCACCGAGACCGACCTGAGCGCGGCGCCGGCCGGTACCCACGTCACCACCTCAGCCGGCCCGCTCCTCCCGGGGGCGGACACCACGACGGTGCCCCGCCCGGACTCGCTGTCCGGCCCGGTCACCCCGCTCCCGTCCCCCCGGCAGGACCGCACCACCGACACGCAGGACCAGGACCTGCCCAACGCCCCGGCCGAGAACCCGGTCCAGCCCGCCGACACCCTCCAGCCGGCGCCCGCACCCGTTCCGGCCCCGGCTCCCGCACCCGCCCCGGCGCACCAGCCGGGCGCGGGCAGCACCTCGGACCTGCGCCCCGGCCACACCACCACCCAGGTCCACCCGCCCGCCGGCCCCCGGGCCCAGGGCGAGGCACCGTCCCCGCTGCGCCCGTACGAGGCCCGGCGCGGCACCCTGCCGACCGGGGAACGGGCCACCGAACTGGTCCTGCGGCTGCACCTGGACGACAGCGGCCTGGAGCGGACGCCCCCGTCCGCCCTCACCGCCCTGCGGCGCCGGGCGCTGGAGGGCGTCGACGAGACGTACAACAACGGCCACCGGCTGCCCGACGGCAGTCTGCTGCGGGTCCGGGTCGAGTTCGTCGGCTCGCCGGACGCCGCCCACCACACGGTGAGGCTGCACGACCGCAGCGTCCGCCAGAGCGAGTCCGACTGGGCCGTCAAGGCCGGACGGGACACCCTCGGCCACGAGATCGGCCGGGTGCTCGGCCTGCGCGACGGCTCCCGCGAGGTCTACCGGGACGGCGGTGCCGACCGGCCCGCGCAGGGCCCGACGCCGCGACGGCTGCGCACCGTGGGCCTGGCCCTCGACGACGCCTTCGCCCCCGTCGGCGCTCCGGCCGCCCCGGCCCGGCCGTTGGTCGCCGAGGCGGTCCGCACCAGCTCGCTGTACGGCTCCGGCGGACCGGAGGGCACCGGCGGCCACCTGCTGCGCGACTCCGTGCGGCAGGCCCACGCCGACGGGCGGTTCCAGGAGAACACCAACCGGACGGTGCGGCTGCGGCCCGCGGACGCCGCCGGCGAGCCGGGCCGTACGTTCTTCCCGCCGCACTGGACCGCCGACGAGAGCGTCTACGCCGCCGAGCAGGCGTTCCGCGACCACCGCACCCGCAACCCGGACGCGACCGGCCCCCACTGGGAGGGCGAGTACGCGGGCGTGCGGATCGTGGGCGAACAGAACGACGGCGTCATCACCGGCTTCCGCCCCGACGGCGAGCAGGGCACGCAGCCCCCGCCGCAGTACGCCCCGAAGCGGCCCGACCCGCGCTTCCGGGAGATCACCGAGCGGCCCGTCGAGTTCGGCGACCGCCGGCTGCTGACCGTCGTCCCGCACACGAACCCGGCCGTGGAGCGGCACTACGGCGTGTCGACGGAGACGGTCGGCGCCGTGCACGAGAACGGCACCCGGCGCGGCCGCACCTGGTACCTGGACCCGCGGGTGCCGGTGGACTCCCCGGCGGCCCAGCTCCCCAGCCGCTGGCACCGCGCGGCCGACACCCCGGACCGGCGGTTCTACCCCTCGGGCTGGACGAACGAGCGGGTGGTCGAGGCCCTGGCCGAGCGGCTGGGCACGGGGGAGGACTTCCACCTCGACACACTCGACGACGGGGTGACCGAGCACGTCGTCACCGAGATCGACGGCGTGTGGGTCGAAGCCCTGATCCGGGACGAGGAGGTCCTCGACCACCGGCCGACGGACCGCCAGCCGGGGGTGACCGACGCCCGGCCCCACGGCTGGGACGACGCCGCGGAGATCGGCACGTCCGGGCTCTTCGACCGGGAGAAGTCCGACGACCTCCCCGAACTCGGCTTCCGGCGCGTCCTGTTCGACACCGGCCAGGACGGCATCGAGATCGTCGCCAAGCTGCACCTGGCGCCGGGCGAGGGCGTCACGGAGCACGAGCTGCTCCTCGCGCGGCAGCGCCTCCAGGACGACGCCGACGCGCTGGTCGCGAGCCAGGGAGCGCACCCGCCGCTCCGGCTGCGCCTCGACTTCACCGACGACCTGACCAAGGCCCACCCCGTGGTGCTGGTGGCCGGCGCCCGGCCCTTCCTGGACGACCACCTGGCCGTGCTGCTGGAGGCCGACGGCGACCTGCGGGACGTGGCCGAGGGCCTCATGGAGGACGTGCCGGCCCCGATCCCGCGGCCGGTCGCCGGCAGCTTCCTCCCGCCCGCCGACGCGCCGGCCGTGCCGCCGCGCTCCACGGACCGGTCGGCCGACCACCTGGAGCGGTCGCGGGCGGACTTCACCACCGAGGCGTGGGAACGGCCCCCGCGGGAACTCCCGGCCGGCTGGACCGTCGACGACGCCCGGCACGCGGCCCACCTGGCGATGACCGGGATGCCGGACCGGGAGGGCCGTCCGACGATCCGGTTCGCGGGCGCGGACGTCCGGGTGCGGCTGGGCGCCGACGGCCGGATCACCGAGTTCACGGTCGAGCCGCACGCCGGGAACCGGCCGGACGCGCAGTCCGGGCCGCACCGGGTCCTCGACAGCGCGGAGATCCGGCCGCCGGCCGACGCGTTCGGCCGGACCCTGTCGCTGCGCCGCAAGCAGTCCTTCGAGGCCGTCCGGATCGAGCTGCCCGACGGCGACACCGAGACCGTGCTGCGCCTGCGGGTCCACCTCGACACCACGCGGCTGTCCGGCACGCCGGACCCGCTGCTGGCCCGACGGCTGGACGACCTGCGGCGGAACGCGGTCACCGGCGTCGACGAGCAGTACAACCGCGGCCAGCGCCTGCCCAACGGCGATCTGCTGCGGGTGGAGGTGGACTTCGTGGACACCGCGGAGGAGGCCCACCACACCGTCAACCTGCACCCGCGGTTCGACCGCGCGGACATGAACAACTGGTCCCTGACGGTGACTCCGCACACCATCGCCCACGAGCTCGGGCACCACCTGGGCCTGCCGGACGAGTACCGCGAGGCGTCGAAGCCCGTCCGGGAGGTGAGCTCCGACGGCTCGCTGATGACCGCCGCGGCCACCGGCCGGTACGGCCAGAGCCTGGTGGACATGGACGCCCGGGTCCCGGCGACGGGCTTCCACCCCGCGATCGGGCTGCCCGCGCGCTATCTGCGGCAGCTCGGGTCGGTGGTGGAGGGCGCGTTCGGGCCGGCCGACGGCCCGTCCGCGCCGGGCACCCCGCCGCCCCGGGCGGCGTTCGACCTGGCGGTCCGCAGCGCCGCCCTGTTCGGCGGCCCGGGCGAGTCCGGGGGACACCTCTACCCGCAGCCGGGCTCCGCCCGTCCGCGGCCGGACGTCCTGCCGGGCTCGGAGCACCGCAACGGCACCTTCCGCACCTCGGAGACGGTCCCGCTGCCGCCGCGGCACCTGGAGTCGGCCGGCACCCTGTTCACCGGCCCGGCCGCCACGACGCGGACGGTCACGCGGACGATGTTCCCGCGGCACTGGAGGACCGACGACGCCGTGTACGCGGCCGAGCAGGCGTACCACAGCGCGCGGCGCACCGGCCGGGTGACCGCCGACGACAACGGCGTCCTGCACTGGAGCGGCGAGTACGGCGGCGTGCGCATCGAGGGCGAGATCGTGAACGGCGAGTTCACGTCCTTCCGCCCCGCCCCCGACCAGGACCGGATCCCCGCCACCACCTTCGAGCCGCGCCGCCCCGGCCACCAGTGGTTCGGCGGGCGCGCCGACGAGCAGGCCCGCTTCGGCGACCGCCGGACCCTCACCGGGGCCCACCTCCTGCCGCCCGACGACGTGGCCCGCCGGCACGGCGTCGAGGTGGAGGAACACCCGCTGTACGAGCCGCACGACAACGGCACCTACCGGGCCCGGGTCTGGTACCTGGACCCGGTGGTGGCGCCGACCGCGCCGCTGGCGAGGTCGGACGCGCGCTGGTTCCGCCGCACCGACGACGGCACCCACATGATGTACCCGGACCACTGGGACGTGGCCCGGGTGATGGACGCCGTCCACGCCGCCCACCGGGACCGCGTCTCCACCGAGCGGCTGCCGGACGGGACCGAGCACTGGGTGGGCACGCACGACGGCGTGGTGATCGAGGGCATCACCCGGGACGGCGTCCACCTGGCCCACCGCCCCTCCCTCGACCAGCCGATCTCCCGGTGGCGGGACGAGGAGGTCGTCCGGCGGTCCGCGCCGACCGACGTCACCCTCGACGACGGGTCCGTGCTGACCGTCCGGCACACCCGCTTCGCCGACGGCCGGCACGGCCTGGAAGTCGTCGCCGGGATCGCCCTGGAGCACCGGATCTGGGACGACGCGGAGGTGCGGCAGATCGCGGAATCCGGCCTCCAGCAGCGCCTGGACCAGGAGATCGGGGACCTGCGCACCGCCGGCGGCGCGCTGGTGCGGGTCGTCCTCGACACCACCGGCACCACCGGGCAGCAGAACCGGATCCGCGTCCAGGACGCCGAGCGGAACCCGGAGGGCCTGCTGCGCCGGCTGCTCGGCGGCGGTGACGACCTCGGGGGCACCCTCACCGCGCTCGGCGACCGGGCCCCGGCGCGGGACTGGACGGACACCGGCCGGCCCACCGCCCCGCCGCTGCGCGAGCCCGGCACCCCGGGCACCGGTGAGCGGCCGGCGACGACCAGCCGCACGGCGGACGACCTCCCCGAACTGGAGCGGGACTTCGCCCTCCCGGCCGACTGGACCCCGCAGGGCTCCGGACTGCCGGCGGGGTGGTCGCGCCAGGACGCCCTGCAGTTCCTGCACGACGCCGACGGGAGCGGCGTGAGGTTCCCCCACCTGGAGCCCGCGGCCGGGACCCTGCCGCCCGGCCACGAGGCGGCCGTCCTGGAGCACCGGGGCATCCGGGTCCGGGTGGACCGGGACGAGGACGGCCGGGTGGTCGCCGTCGACGTGCTGAGCGACCGGAACCACCCGTCGCAGTTCAGCGCGCCCCCGTTCGCGCCCCCCGCCCCGCCGCAGGCCCCGGTCCACCCGGCGGCGGGCGGACAGCACGCCGCCGGGGGCGTGCCGAACCCCAACTCGCCGACCGCACTCCGGCCCGGCGCGGAGACCCGGCGGGTCGACCCGCCGGCCGGGCCCCGGCCGGAGGGCGAGGTGTCGCCGCCGCGCTCGTACCAGGTCCGGCGCGGGCACCTGCTGAACGGTGACCCGGTCACCGAACTGGTCCTGCGGCTGCACCTGGACGACTCGTCGGTGCCGGCGGACGACGCGGGCCGGGTGGCCGCGCTGCGCCGGCGGGTCGACGACGCGGTGGCGCGCGAGTACAACGCCGGCCACCGGCTGCCCGACGGCAACCGCCTGCAGGTGCGGGTCGAGTTCGTCGACTCGCCCGCCGCCGCCGACCACACGGTGACGCTGCACGCCGGCACCGTCCGCCAGGACGGCTCCAACTGGGGCCTGCGGACCGGTCGGGACGTGATCGGCCACGAGATCGGCCGCGCCCTCGGCCTGGAGGACGGCCCCCGCGAGGCCCGTCCCACCCCCGGCACGGACTGGACGCCGCGCCTGCGCGCCGTCGGCGCCGCCGTCGACGGGGCGTTCGCCCCCGACGGCGGGACCACCGCCCCCCACCCCGCCCCGGCCCGGATCACCGACCGGGCCCGCGACCTGTCGCTGTACGGCCTCCTCGGCGAGGGCGGCACCGGCGGCTCGCTGCTGCGGCCCTCCGTCGAGGCGGCGTTCTCCGGCCGGTTCCGCACGAACGCGAACGAGACCGTCCTGCTGCCGGCCCCGATCGGCTCCGGCCAGGAGGACCGGACGTTCTTCCCGCGGCACTGGAGCACCCAGGAGGTCCTGTACGCCGTCGAGCAGGCGCACCTGGACGCCCGGCGTCACGGCGGCGACTCCTCCCCGCACTGGATCGGCGAGTACGCGGGCGTCGTGATCAGCGGCACCCACGAGAACGGCGCCGTCACCGGCTTCCGGCCGCACCCCGCCCAGGGCGACCTGGCACCGCCGCCGTACGCCCCGCGCCGGCCCGCCACGCCGCGCGCCGGCGACTCCGGCGGCCCCGGCGGCCCGGCCCCGATCGGCGACCGGCGCACGCTGCGCCCCGTCCACCACCTGATCGACGGGGCCACCGGCGACGCCCTCGGCGTCCGGACGGAGGTGCTGGGCGAACCCCATCCGAACGGCACCCGGCGCGCCCGCACCTGGTACCTGGACGCGAGGGTCCGGCCGGACTCGCCGCTCGCCGACTTCCCCAGCCGCTGGCACCGCAGCGCGGAGAGCGACGCGTCGCGGCTCTACCCGGCGCACTGGACGCCGGAGCTGACGGCCGCCCTGGTCGAGCCGGCGCTGCTGACCGGCCGGCCGCGCCGCGAGTCGCCGCTGCCGGACGGCCGGACCCGGCACGTCGTCGCCGAGGCGGACGGCGTGTGGGTCGAGGGCCTGGTCCGCGACGGACAGGTCCTGACGCACCGCCCGACCGAACGGCAGCCGGACTTCGTGAACGGCGCCGTCCGGCACTGGGACGACGCCCCCGTCCTGGCGCGCTCCGAGCCGGTCACCCGGCCGGTGGCGCCGGGCGGCCCCGAGGTGACCGGTCGGCGGGTCGTCTTCGCCACCGGGCAGGAGGGCATCGAGCTCACCGTCCGGCTGCACCTGATGCCCGGCCAGGGCATGGGCGACGCGGACCTCGCCGTCCGCCGCGCGGAGCTCCAGGACGCCGCCGACCGGCTGGTCGCGGCCGCGGACCCGCTGACGCCCATCGCGCTGCGGCTGGAGTTCACCGACGACGCGGCCGACGCGTTCGCCGGCATCCAGCTCCGGGCCGACCGGCCCGTCGTCCTGGAGCAGCACCTGCGGCCGCTGCTGGACTCCGCCGGCGGCGCCGGGCTGGAGACCGCGGCGACGCTCCTCGCCCCGCCGCCGGGCGCGGGCCGGCAGGCGCTGCCGCTGCCGTCGCCGGTCCACGGCAGCCTGCGCGTCCCCGGCACCGAGAACCCCGCCGCGCCGCCGCGCTCCGCCGACCTGATGCAGGACCGGCTGGGGGCCGTCCGGGAGTCGCTGGCCGATCACCTCCGGGAGCGTCCGATCGACGGCGTCCCGCCGGCCTGGACGGCCGAGGAGGCCCGGTACGCGGCCCACGTGGTCGCGGCCCGGGGCGTGCCCGACGCCCACGGTGTCGTGGACGGCGTGTTCGCCGGCCACCGGGTACGGCTCCTGATGGACGGGAACCGCGTCACCGACGTCCGGTTCGCGCCGATCGACCGGGGTGACCGGCCGGTGCCGCAGGCCGGACCGCACCGGGTCCTCGCCACCGCGGAGATCCGGCCGCCGGCGGACGCGTTCGGCCAACGGCTGGCGGCCCGCCGCATCCAGTCCTTCGAGGCCACCCGGATCGCGCTGCCCGACGGGGACACCGAGACCGTGCTGCGGGTGCGGCTGCACCTCGACACCACGTCCCTGTCCTCGATGGCGCCCGACGAGCGGGAGCGGGGACTGCGGGCCGTGCGGGCCCGCGCCGCGCGCGGCGTCGACGAGGAGTTCAACCGGGGCCAGCGGCTGCCCGGCGGCGACCTGCTGCGGGTGGAGGTGGACTTCGTGGACACCGCGGAGGAGGCCCACCACACCGTCGTCCTGGACGCCGACGTGGAGCGGGAGCACAGCCACCACTGGGGCCTGGGAACCTCCCGGCTGACCATGGCCCACGAGGTGGGACACCTGCTGGGCCTGCCCGACGAGTACCGGGAGGCCGGGAACGGCCCGGCCCGGGCCGTCCACCCGGACGGCGCCACGATGACCTCCTACGGCGTCCACGCGCTCGGCGACTTCATGACGGACCGCCACGGCATGCTCCCGCCCGAGCGCCTCCACCCCGCGCAGGGCCTCGCGGCCCGCTACCTGCGCCACCTCGGGTCCGTCGTGGACGGCGCGTTCGGCACGACCGGCGGCCCGGCCGGGCCGGGCGCCCTGCCCCGGCGCGCGAACTTCGGCGAGGACACCCTGCGCACGGTGCTGCACGGGCCGGCCGACGGCTCCGGGGGACACCTGTACCCGGAGGCCGGTTCGGCCCGGCCGCGGCCGGAGGTCGTCCCGGGCTCCGAGAACCGCAACGGCACCTTCCGGGTCGCCCGCACCGAGGCCCTGCCGCCGCAGCACCTGGAGTCGGCCGGCACCCTGTTCACCGGCCCGGCCGCCACGACCCGGACGGTGACCCGGACGATGTTCCCGCGGCACTGGACGTCCGACGACGCCGTGTACGCGGCCGAGCAGGCGTACCTCGACGCGCGGCGCACCGGCCGGATCACCGAGCGCGCCGGCGTGCACCACTGGACCGGCGAGTACGGCGGGGTGCGCATCCAGGGCGAGGTGGTGAACGGGGAGTTCACCGCCTTCCGCCCGAGCGCCAACCAGAACCGGGTGCCCGCCCCGGCCTTCGAGCCGCCGGTCGTCCCCCGGCGGTTCGGCGTGCGCGCCGAGACGATCGCCCTCTACGGCGACCGCCAGACGCTCAGCGGCGGCCACCACCGGCCGGACGGCGACACCACGCTGCACCACGGCATCTCGGTGGAGCCGCTGTACGAGCCGCACGACAACGGCACCTACCGGGCGCGCGCCTGGTACCTCGACCCGGTGGTCGCCCCGACCGCGGACATGCGCTCCCTGCCCTCGCGCTGGTTCCGCCGCGCCGACGGCGACGCCCACATGATGTACCCGGACGCCTGGACGCCGAACGAGATCCTCCAGGCCGTCGAGGGTGCCTACCGGAACCGGCCGCACCCGCGGCAGTCGGACCGGCTGACCGAGCACTGGGTGGGCGAGCACCGCGGGGTGCGGATCGAGGGCATCACCCGCGACGGGGTCCACCTCGTCCACCGGCCCTCCTTCGAGCAGCCGATCTCGCGGTGGCGGGCGGAGGAGATCGTCCAGCAGTCCGCGCCGCGCGCGGTGAGCTTCGGCAACGGGTTCGAACTCGCCGTCCGGCACGTCCGGTTCGCCGACGGCCAGTCCGGCCTGGGGATCGTCGCCCCGGTCGAGGTGCGGTTCGCGCCCGGCCTGACGCCCGACGAGCGGGCCGCCCACCGGGCCGCCCTCCAGCGGCAGGTGGACCAGGAGTTCGGGAACGTCCGCACCTCGGACGGCGCGCTGGTCCGGGTGGTCGTGCGACTCGTCGAGAGCACCCACCCGGACGCCCACCCGGTGGACCGCACGACCCCGCCCGACGCGCAGAACCTGCTGCCCCAGCTCGTCGGCGACCGGGCCCTGGCGGCCCGGGTCGTCGAGTACGCGCGCCGGTCCGCGCCGGCCGCGAACTGGACCGACAGCGGCCGGCCCACCGCGCCGGAGCTGCGCGAACCCGGCACCCCCGGCACCGACGAGCGGCCCGCGACGATCAGCCGCACGCAGACCCGGCACCCGGACGTGGCGGACGCCTTCGCCCTCGGCGCCGGCTGGACCCCCCGCGACTCCGGCCTCCCGGCGCCGTGGACCCGGGAGGACGCCTTCCACCTCTTCCGCAACGCCTTCAGGTTCGGCACCCCCTTCACCCCCGACGGCCCGCCGCCGCAGCCGATGCGCGGCGGACTCACCGTGCACCCGGTGGAGTACGGCGGCATCCGGCTGCTGCTGGAACTGGACGTCAACGGCAGGGCCGTCCGGGCCGAGGTCGTCGGCGGCGTGGGCGAGGGCTGGTTCCGCCGGCCCGTGCCCGCCCCGGGCGGCCCGGCGGACGCGCCCCACGACTTCGCGCCGGACGAGCACGGCGACCTGATGGCCCCCGGCGACGGCGACGCGGGGCGGCGGACGCTCCCGCGGCCGGACCCGGACGCCGTCACGACGGCCCCCGCGCAGGACGGCGCGGCGGCGCACACCCCGCTCGCCCGCAACAACCCCTGGCACCGCACCGAGCCCGACGGCACGCTCAAGGGCGATCCGCTGCGCCCGCCGGCCCCCGGCGACGGCGAGTGGCAGGAGGTCATGCACAACGGCGTGGTTCGCGTGGTCCGCGCCGAACTCGACGGCACGGTCGAGGCGGGATCGCCCCTCGCGCTCTTCCCCTCCCGCTGGTCCCGCTCGGTGCTCGACCTGGGCAGCGTCCACTACCCGACCGGCTGGACCGCGGAGAAGCTCGCCGCCCACGTCGGGAAGGCGCTCGAACGACCGGTCGCCACGCGCACGGAGAACGGCGTCCTCTACAAGCTCGGGTTCGCCGACGGCGTGTGGACCGAGGGCATGTACGTGCCGGGCCACGGGACGGGCCCGTCGTCGCAGGACCACTTCCTGGGCCACCGCCCCTCCCCGTTCCAGACGGAGCCGGACCCGCGGTACCGGGCGCGGCCGACGGACGACGCGGCCTCGGCGGCCGCGGCCGCCGAGGCGAGCCGGGGCGCCCTGGTGGACGCGCCCGGCCACGGGCCGGTCAAGGTCCAGCGCGAGCTGAGGCTCGACGGCTCGGAGGTCGTCCGGATCACCGCCCGGATCAAGCTGGTGGACGGCGAGAACGTCACGATGTCCGACCGGATCAGGGCGCAGCGCGGGCTGGACCAGGCCGCCGCCGAGTTCCTGGCCGGCCACCGGGAGGGCCGTACCCGGGTCGAACTCCGGCTGACCTTCACGACGCACGACGACGCCACCGCGGTGCGTGTCGAGGCCGGCGGAGCGCCCACCCTGCGGCAGGTGCTGCCGCGCCTGCACGAGGCGGTGGACACGGATGGTCCGGCCGCCGTGCTGGCCGCGCTCAAGGAGCAGGCGCCGCCGCCGCCGTACACCGTCGCGGGCGAGACGATGCTGATCGGGCGGCGGGGCGGCTTCGCGCCGGCCGCCTGGGACAACCCGACCGAGGGCCGCCACCTGCCCGGGGAGTGGACCGCCGACGAGGCCCGCTACGCGGCTTCCGTGGTCTCCGCCGGGCCGCACCGCGTCCCGGCGGGCCCGGTGCCCCCGGGCGGCACGGCCGCGCCGGTGCTGGTGCACGGGGAGGTCGCCGGGGTGAAGCTCACCGTGCGGCTGGAGAACGGGCTGATCACCGACTTCTGGGGCCAGCCGGACCAGCGCCGGCCGGACCAGTCGGCCGCGTTCCGGCCCGAGCGGCGGCGGGTGATCGCGACCCGCGAGGTGGTCCCGCCGACGGACCCCTTCCAGCTGACCCGGGAGAGCCGGGGCAGGCAGCGGTTCACCGTCACCCGGAGCGTGCTCCCCGACGGTGACACCGAGTCCCTGCTCACCGTCAAGGTGCGGCTGGTCGGCAAGAACCTGGACATGACCGACCCGGTCGTCAGGACCAAGCTCAAGGACCTGATCCGGCGGGCCCGGACCGGGATGGCGGAGGCGTACGACCTCGGCCAGCGCCTGCCCAACGGCGACCGGCTCCGGGTGGAGGTCCAGTTCGTCTCCAAGCGTGCCGACGCGCACCACGTGGTCAACGTCCACGCCGTCCAGGAGCGGGCGAACCGGGTGAACTGGGGCCTGGACATCCCGGGCAGGACCATCGCCCACGAGCTCGGACACTCGCTCGGCCTGCCGGACGAGTACCGCGAGCGCTCCAAGCGCCCGAGCCGCCCGACCGCGACGGACGGCGGGATCATGGGCGCCACCGCCGCCGACCGGTTCGGCCGGGTCCCGCTCGACATGGACAACCACTCCGGGGGGACGCCCAGTCCCCGGCCGGTGCTGCGCGCACGGAACCTGCGGCAGCTGGGCGAGGAGATCGACAGGGCGTTCGGGGATGACCGGGGGCCCGCCGGGGACGGCGTCCACCCGACGCGCCCCCGGGTGACCGGCCTGGCCCTGCACACCTCGCTGTACGGGACCCTGACCCGGGACAGCCTGCGGGTCCCGGGGGCCGGGCGCGACGGCGGCGGCCATCTGTTCCCGCCGCCCGGCTCCGACCGGCCCCGGCCCGAGCGGATCCCCGGCTCGGAGAACCGCAACGGCACCTTCCGGGTGTACGACCGCCCCGCCGACGACGGGCGGACCGGCCGGAGCGAGCTGGCCGGCGACCTGGCGCTCCCGCCGCGGGCGCCGGACCGCGGGCGCACGATGTTCCCGGCGCACTGGACCTCCGCCGACGCGGGCTACGCGGCCGAGCAGGCGTACCAGCACGCGCTGCGCCGGGGCCCGGACGCGTTCACCGAACTCGGCCCGGTCTCCTGGGCGTGGACGGGCGAGTACGGCGGCGTGCGGATCGAGGGCCGGACCACGGTCCGGGTCGAGAACGGCGCCAGGGTGGCGGAGATCGTCTCCTTCCGCCCGTCCGACGACCAGGGCGGACTCGGCCCGGCCGTGCACATGCCGTGGCGCCCGGCCACGGACGTCTTCGGCCAGCGGGTCTCGGACCTGGTCCGCTACGGCGACCGGCAGACCCTCAGCGGCGTCCACCACCGGCCGCCGGACCGGCTGTCGACCCCGGGCGGGGTGGTGCTGGCCGGTGAGCGGATGGGCATCAGGATCGAGAACCCCTCGCGGCCCAACCCCAACGGGACCTACCGGGCCGTCGTCCGCTACCTCGACCCCACGGTCTCCCCGGAAGCCCCGCTGGCGCAGTTCCCCACCCGCTGGCACCGGCGCACCGACCGGTCGTACAACATGTTCTACCCGGACGCGTGGACGCACAGCCAGGTCGTGACCGCCGTCGACACGGCCTACCGGACCCGCAATCCCGCCAACGACCGGATCGTCGACGGCGCCGTCCACTGGACCGGCGTCGCCGACGGCGTCCGGATCGAGGGCATCACCCGGGACGGCCGCCACCTGATCCACCGTCCGGCGGAGAACCAGTCCGCGGTCGGGTCGCACCGGGGCGCGGCCCTGGTCGCCCCGCTCGCCGAGCCCACCCCGCCCGGTACCGGCCGCCGCCCCCTCGTGGTCTCGGACCTGGCCCCGAGCCGGCTGCCGCGCAGCGGTTTCGCCCGGGACCTCGCCGGGACGGCCGGCCGCGGACTGCCGCGGGAGTGGACGGAGGTCGAGCGGCGCTACGCGGCGTACCACGGGAAGCCGGTCGGGGCCGAGACGCGGACGCCCGACGGCGGCTACCGCGTCCGGGTGCGGTTCGCCGAGGTCGAGATCACGGTGGTGCGGAACGCGGAGCGCCGGATCGTCGACTTCGCGGTCGCGGACGGGCACACCCCGCCGCCGCAGCGCCACGTCGCGGTGCCCGACCCGCTCCGGCGACAGCCGGCCGGTCCCGGGGCGGAGGGGACGGAGCACGCCGCCCCCCGGCGCCCCGCTCCGCAGGACGAGGACGGCGACGTCCCGCGCACCGACGACGAGGACGACGAGCCGTCCGACGGGGAGATGTCCGACGGCGAGCTGTCCGACGGGGAGATGTCCGACGGGGAGCTGTCCGACGACATGGACTGGCAGTCCGACTCCGGCGAGCACCCCGGGAACGGGGACGCGCCGGGTGGGCCGCTCATGGACCTCGACGACCCCTTGCCGCCGGCCAGGGTCCGGCCGGCCTTCGAGGCGCCGGCCCCGGACCTCCGCTTCGCCATGCTCTTCGACCCGGCCGAGGTCCGCCCGCCCGCGAACCAGGCCGAGCACAGCAGCACCTCCACCCGCCACCGCGGCTTCCAGGCCGCCCGCGGCGTGCTGCTGGACGGCCGGCCGGCCGTCCAGGTCGTGGTGCGCATCCACCTCGACACCACCGGCATGCCGCCCGGGAACCACGGCACGGAGCTGCGGGACCTGCGCGACCGCGCCCGCCAGGGCATCGACGAGTACTACAACACCGGGCACCGGCTGCCCGACGGCGACGTCCTGGTGGTCCGGGCCGAGTTCGTCGACGACCCGGCCCGGTCGCACCACCGGATCCAGGTCCTGCCCGGGACCGGGAACGAGCACTCCGGCCTCTGGCACCTGGAGAGCGACCGGCACGTGCTCGCCCACGAGTTCGGCCACCTGCTCGGCCTGCCCGACGAGTACCGCTCGCGGCGGCTCCTGCAGGCGGACGCCGGCGGCACCGTCAGCACGGCGGGGTACCGCGCCCGGCCGGCCCACTCCGACGCCTCGCTGATGGCCGGCACCGAGGGGTTCCAGGGTCAGCCCCGGATCGACGGGGACGCCGGAACCTACGTGAGCGACACCTCGCTGCGGTTCGCGCTCGCGCCGCGCAACCTGCGCGAGCTGGGCCGGGCGATCGAGGCGGCCCTCGGCTCGGACCACCTCCTGCCGGGCCTCCACGACCTCCCGCGCCGGGCTTCCTTCGGCCTGGACGCGCGGCGGTCCTCGCTGGAGGGTGACACCCGGACGCCGGGCGGCCACCTGCTGGTGCCGGCCGGCTCCGACCGGCCGGTGCCCGACCGGGTGGTGCGGGTCGAGCGCAACGGCGTGGTGGTCGCCGACTTCTCCTCCCAGCCCGGCAGCGACCTGCCGCGCCCCCGGCGGACCACCGGCGACTCCGCGGCCGTCGACGACCTCCTCGTCGCGGGCTCCGGCCTGCGCCGGATGTTTCCGCGCAACTGGACGTCCGAGGACGCGGTGTACGCCGCCGAACAGGCGTACCAGCACGCGCTGGTGACCGGCGACGTGGTGGCGCTGGGCGGCAGCCGGTACCGCTGGACCGGCGAGTACGCCGGGGTGCGGATCGAGGGCGAGGTCCACGGCGAGCGGTTCCTGGCGTTCCGTCCGGCCGACGACCAGCCGGACACGGACCCGCCGCTGAACGCCCCCCACCGCCCCAGCCCCGACGACCCGGCCCGGGCCTTCGGGACCTTCGGGCGGCGCGCCGAGGACGTCGTCCGCTACGGCGACCGGCAGAACCTCACCGGCCTGCACCACGAGTTCGCCCCGGACCGCCCGGAAGCCACCGAGATCCTCCGGGCGCACGGGGTGCGGATCGTCGAGACCGGCCCGCCGGCCCACAACGGCACCTACCGGGCCCGGGCGGCCTTCCTGGACCCGACCGTCGCGCCGGACTCGCCGCTCTCCGGATTCCCCACCCGCTGGCGGATCCGCCAGGACGACGGCGGCCTGCGCACCATGTACCCGCGGAGCTGGTTCCCCGAGCAGCTGCTCGCCGTCGTCGACGCGGCCCACGACAACACGCCGCCCGAGCGGCGGGTCCTCCTGGAGGACGGTCGCACCTACTACTGGGTGGGCGAGGCCAACGGCGTCCGCATCGAGGGACTCTCCCGCGAGGGGGCCCACCTGGCCCACCGTCCGACCACCGCGCAGCCCCTGCCCCGCTGGGACCCCGACCGGGTGGAGGCCGTCGCGCCCCAGCTCCGGGTCACGGCGGGCGCCCTCCCGTTCGGCGTCACCCGGGTCCGCTTCGACTCCGGGCAGGAGGGGCTGCAGATCACCCTGCCCGTGCGCACGCACGTCCAGGACGGGGTGACGCCCGAGCGGCAGGCGTACGTGCTCGGCCGGCTCCAGCGCGCCGTCGACGAGTACGTCGAGGCGCGGGCGCAGGAGAGGGCCGACGCGCACGGCGTGCCGCGGCTGCCGGTCTCCGTGGTCATCGACCCCGACCCGGCCCACCCGGCCGTCTTCGCCGAGGTGGTCGTCCAGCACGACGCGGTCTCCACCGCGGAGTCCGTCCTGGCCCCGCTGACGGTCCACGGCGACCTGGACGTGTTCCACCGGAACATCGCGGAGCTGCACCAGGCGGCGCCCCCGCCCGCGCCCCGGCCCGCCCCTGACGTCCCCGCCGACCTGCGCGAACCCGGCCTGCGGCCGGACGAGGAGGCACCCGCCGTCAGCCCCGGCCACGACCAGGCGGCCGTGGAGCACCTCGCGGACCTGGACCAGTACTTCCACGACGACGCGCTGGACGCGGACCCGCGCGACCTCCCCGCCGAGCGGAGCCTGCCGCACCAGTGGAGCGCCCTCGACGCCCGCTGGGCCGCGGTCGAGATCCTCACCCGGTACGAGGCCGAGCACGGCCAGGTCGAGAACCTGATCGTCCGCGGCCCGGTCGGCGACGTCTGGGTCGACGTCGAGGTCACGGACGGGCTGATCACCGCCGTCCACGGCGTCGGCGACCAGCGGGACCACGCGCAGCTGCACGTCCCGCCGATGCCGGAGGTCCCCAACCAGGTGGCTCCGGCCCTCCGGCCGAGCCGGCCGACCGCCACCGCCTGGCAGCCCGTCGACCTCGACGGCTCGGTGACCGGCGAACCCCGCCGCCCGCAGCCGCCCGGGCCCGGCCGGTCGCGGGTGACCCTGCCCAACGGCACCGTCCGCGTCTTCGAGACGCACCTCGCCCCCGGGCTCGGCGAGCACGCCCCGCTGGCCCGGTTCCCCAGCCGCTGGCACCGGTCGGCGCTCGACCCCGGCACCGTCCACTACCCGGAGAACTGGGGCGCGACGGAGCTCAGCGCCCACGTCACCCAGGCGCTCGACCACCCGCTGCTCACCCGTCACGAGTCCGACGGCTCCCGGCTGGTGGTCGGCCGGGCGGGCGGCGTCTGGATCGAGGGCCGGTTCGGCCCGGACGGCGCCCTCTACTACCACCGCCCGTCGCCCTACCAGGGCTTCGACAACCCGGAGTACCACAACCCCTCCACGCTGACGGCCACCCGGGGCACCGACGTGCGGTTGAACGGCCTCGGGCCGGTCACCGTCCGCCGCGACCTGCTGTTCGACGGGAGGGACGCCCTCCGGGTCACCGCCCGGGTCCGGCTGGTCGGTGGGGAGGACACCGGTCCGGCCGACCGGCAGCACGCCGAGGAGACGCTGCGCCGCGCCGCCGAGGAGTACCTGGACGGCCACCGCGCGGCGCACGACGCCCCGATCGACCTCCGACTGGAGTTCACCGAGGACGCCGACGCCACCGAGGTCCGGCTCGTCCCCGGGCAGGACCCCACCATCGAGCAGGCGATCCCGCTCCTGCACGGGGCCGCGGGCACGGACCGGCTGGCCGAGGTCCTGACCTCGGAGGGGCAGCCGCAGGTTCCCGAGGCACCGCGCACCGTGGCCGGCGAGTCGATGCTCGACGGCCGGCGCCGGTTCTTCACGGCCGCCGCGTGGGACAACCCGACCGAGGGCCGCGGCCTGCCCCGGGAGTGGACCGCCGACGAGGCCCGCTACGCCGCGACCAGCGTCGCGGGATCGGCGCACCGCGTGCCCGGCGGACCGGCGCCGCAGGACGGCGGCACCGCGCCCGTCCTCTCGCACGGCAGCTTCGCCGGGGTGCGTCTCACGGTGCGGGTGGAGAACGGCCGGATCACCGACTTCTGGGCCCAGCCGGACCAGCGGGTGCCGGACCAGCGGGCCGACCGCGGGCCCGAGGCGGTCGAGCTGATCGGGATCCGCGAGGTGAGCCCCCCGACGGACCTGTTCCAGTACAGCGTCCAGGCCCGGAACCGGCAGCGGTTCACGGTGGAGCGGGTGAGGTACGCCGACGGCGACACCGAGTCGCGCATCACCGTCCGGATCCACCTCGACGTGGACCCCACCAGGCTGAACCTGGCCGACCCGGTGACCGCCCGCGGCTTCGACGAGATGGTGGACCGGGCCCGCGCCGCGATGGCGGAGTACTACGGGGGCGACCAGCGGCTGCCCAGCGGCGACCGGCTGCGGGTGCGACTCGACTTCGTGCAGGACCCGGCCGACGCGCACCAGGTCGTGAGGATCCACCGCGAGCAGGGCCGGAGCACCGCCAGGGACTGGACGCTGGACATCCGGCCCGACACGGTCGCGCACGAGGTCGGCCACCTGCTCGGCCTGGCGGACGAGTACCGCGAGGGCTCCGCCGCGCACGCTGCCCGCCCGGCCTACGCCCAGGGCCTCATGGGCGCCGACCTGAGCGACCGCTTCCGCCGGCCGCTGATCGACGTGGACAACCCGACGGCGGCCGCGTTCAGGGAAGAGCGGCTGCTCCGCCAGCGGCACCTGGAGCAGATCGGGCTCGCGGTCGACCTGGCCTTCGGGCCGGACCGCGGGCCCGCCGGGGACGGCGTCCACCCGCCGCGGCCGCGGCTGTCCGCCCGGGCCCTGCACACGGCGCTGTACGGAACCCTGACGGGCGACAGCATGCGGCCCCCGGGGGCCGGGCGCGACGGCGGCGGCCACCTGTTCCCGACGCCCGGCACCGGTCGGCCGCAGCCGTTCCGGGTGCCCGGCTCGGAGCACCGCAACGGCACCTTCCTGGTCCGGGACCGGTCGTCCGACGACGGGCGGACCGGTCAGGGCGACCGGACCGGCGACCTCGCCCTCCCGCCGTCCGAGCGGACCCGGGTGATGTTCCCGGAGCACTGGACGTCCGAGGACGTCTCCTACGCGGCGCAGCAGGCGTACCAGAGCGCCCTGCGCCGGGGCGACGAGGCGTTCACGGAGCTCGGCCCGGTGTCCTGGGCGTGGACGGGCGAGTACGCCGGGGTGCGGATCGAGGGTGAGGTCCGCGTCCGGACCGAGCGGCGGCCCGGCGGCCCGGTCGAGGTGGCCGAGATCGTCTCGTTCCGCCCCTCCGAGGACCGGGGCGTGCAGGGCGCGCCCGCCTTCCTGCCCTGGCACGAGACCCGGGTGGCCTTCGACCAGCAGGTCACCGACCTGGTGCGGTACGGCAGCCGGTACGACATGACCGGGGTCCACCACCAGCCGCCGGGGCCGCCGCCCCGGGAGCCGGGCGGCCGCCCCCGCGGCCCGATGGCCGGGGAGCGCAAGGGGATCAAGATCGGAGAGCCGTTCGCCCAGCACCCCAACGGGACTTACCGCGCCGCCGTCTGGTTCCTCGACCCCACGGTGTCGCCGTGGGCGCCGATGGCGTCCTTCCCCTCGCGCTGGCGCCTCCGTGCGGACCACCCGACCAACACGTTCTACCCCCGGAACTGGACGACCGGCCGGGTGCACGACGCCGTCGAGGACGCGTACCTCCACCGGAACCGGGCCGACGACCGGAACGTCAACGGCGCCGTGCACTGGACCGGCACCGGCGGCGACGGCATCCGGATCGAGGGCATCACCCGGGACGGCCGCCACCTGGTCCACCGCCCGGCGGACGAGCAGCCCGGCGTGGTGCTGCCGCCGCACGCGCAGCGCTCCGTCCCGCTCACCGAGCCGCTGCCGCTCGGCAGCAGCGCCCGGCGGCCCGACGACCGGCCCCCCTTCCACGGGTCGGCGCCGCCGGACGCGGTGCCCGCCGACCGGATCAGCCCGGACCTGGACGCCACCGCGGGCCGCGGCCTGCCCCGGGAGTGGACGCCGGCCGAGCGGCTCTACGCGGCCTACTACGGGGCGCAGATCGAGAACCAGATGCTGCGGCCCGACGGCACCTTCCAGGACCGGGTGCGGTTCTCCGGTGTCGAGATCACGGTGTGGCGGGACGAGCAGTACCGGATCGTCGACTTCTCGATCGCCGACGGGCACGTCCCGCCGCCGCAGCTCAGCGTGCCGGTGTACGAGCCCGGCAGGTACCGGGTCGATCCGACCACGCTGACCTACCAGCCGTTGTACGACTACGAGCCGCTCCACCCCGGCCAGGACCTGCCGTCGACCCCGGGGGCCGGCGACGGCTCGGTGCCGTCCACGCCGCGGTCGGACGACGGCTCCGTGCCCTCGTCCCCGGAGCACGACGACGGCGCCCCGCCGCGGACGCCCGGCGCCGACGACGGCTCCGCCGCCTCCTCGCCGGGCTACCGTCCGGCGACGCCGGAGGGCTTCGACGAGGAGTCCACGGGCTCCTCGCCGGGCTACCGGCCGGACACGCCGGAGGGCTTCGACGAGGTCTGGCCGTTCCCGCCCGGCCAGTGGCCGCGGACCCCCGGACACGACCGCGGCTCCGAGCACGGCGCCGGTTCCCCGTCCGGCAGGCCCCTCACCGACGAGGAGATGGACCTGTACCGGGACGCCGACGACGACATGGAGTCGGTGGCGAGCTCCTACTCGGACTCCACGCGCTACTTCATGAGCGACGACGACATGGCGTCGGTGCACGAGTCCGACGCGCTCTCCGACACCCGGTCGCAGACCCCGGACCCGGCCGCCCCGCCGCGGCCGGCGTACGCGGCGGCGGCGCCCGACCTGACGGTCGCCCGGGTCCTGGACACCGCCGAGGTCAGGGCCCCGGACAACCCCGCGCTGCACTCCAGCACCGCCACCGGGCTCCGCGCCTTCCAGGCGAGCCGGGTCGTCCTGACGGACGGCCGCCCGGCCGTCGAGGTCGTGGTGCGCATCCACCTCGACACCGCCGGGCTGCCGGCCGGGGACCACGGCTCGGAGCTGCGGAGCCTGCGCGACCGCGCTCGCCAGGGCGTGGACGACTACTACAACACCGGGCACCGGCTGCCCGACGGCGACGTCCTGGTGGTCCGCGCCGAGTTCGTCGACGATCCGGCGACGGCCCACCACCGGGTCGAGGTCGTCGACGGTGACATCCGCGAGAACAGCGCCCGGTGGTCCCTGGACACCCGCCGCACCGTCCTGGCGCACGAGATCGGCCACCTGCTCGGCCTGCCCGACGAGTACCGGGAGCGGCGCGCCCGCGAGACGACCACGGACGAGGACGGGAACGAGCGGGTCCTCGTCACCGGGATCCCGCCGCGGGCCGTGGACGGGTCCGGCGTCCTCATGGGCAGCACCCACGCCGCCCGCGACCGGGTCCGGATCGACCAGGACGCCGGGATCCACGCGGACGACACCGTCGTCCACTTCTCGCTGCCCCCGCACAACCTGCGCGAGCTGGGCGAGGCGATCGTGCGGGGCCTGGGCGCCAGGCCGACCGTGTCGGCCGTGCACGACCTTCCGGCGCGGGCTTCCTTCGGCCTGGACGCGCGGCGGTCCTCGCTGGAGGGTGACACCCGGACGCCGGGCGGCCACCTGCTGGTGCCGGCCGGCTCCGACCGGCCGGTGCCCGACCGGGTGGTGCGGGTCGAGCGCAACGGCGTGGTGGTCGCCGACTTCTCCTCCCAGCCCGGCAGCGACCTGCCGCGCCCCCGGCGGACCACCGGCGACTCCGCGGCCGTCGACGACCTCCTCGTCGCGGGCTCCGGCCTGCGCCGGATGTTCCCGCGCAACTGGACGTCCGAGGACGCGGTGTACGCCGCCGAACAGGCGTACCTGGACGCGCTGGACCGCCGGAACGTCGTCCCGCTCGGCGGCGGCCGCCACCGCTGGACCGGCGAGTACGCCGGGGTGCGGATCGAGGGCGAGGTCCACGGCGACCGCTTCCCGGCGTTCCGTCCAGCCGACGACCAGCCGGACACGGACCCGCCGCTGAACGCGCCGCACCGGCCCGACCCGACGACCCTCACCGACGACCCGCAGGCGCGCCGACGGGCCTTCGGGACCTTCGGCCAGCGCGCCGAGGACGTCGTCCACTACGGCGACCGGCAGAACCTCACCGGCCTGCACCACCGCCTGGACCTGTCGCGGTCCGAGCGGAGCAGCGCGCTCCGGGCGCACGGGGTGGAGATCGTCGAGACCGGGCCGCGGGCCCACAACGGCACCTACCTGACGCGGGTGGCCTTCCTGGACCCGACCGTCGCGCCGAACTCGCCGCTCGCGGACTTCCGGACCCGCTGGCGGGTCCGGGCGGACGACGAGGGCGTGCGCGTCATGTACCCGCGGCGCTGGTCGTCCACCGACCTGCTGACGCACGTCGACGAGGCGCACGACAGCGTCCCGCACGAGCTGCGGGTCCCCCTGGACGACGGCCGGACCTACTACTGGGTGGGCGAGTCCGACGGCGTCCGCATCGAGGGCCTCTCGCGGGACGGGGCCCACCTGGCCCACCGCCCGGCCGGGACGCAGCCCGCGCCGCCGCTGAACGCCTGGGACGACGCGCGGGTGCTGCACGTCGAACGGGGCGCGGACACCGACCTGGACGGCCGGACCGTCGGCCTCTCCCGGGTGCTGTTCGACTCCGGGCAGCTGGGCCTGGAGATCACCGTCCGGGTCGACGGCGACCTCGCGCACCGCGACCGGGAGGGCGACCGGGCCGAACTCCGGCGCCAGGTGGACACCTTCGTCCGGGAGCGGGTGCGGGCGACCGCCGACGCGGACGGTCTGCCCGAGATGCTGGTCACCGTCCGGCTCGACTTCGGGGACGGGCCGCGGGACGCCGCCACCCCGCCGGCCGACCACGAGGCTTCGCCCCGCCCCGACGACCGGATGGCGGTCGACCTCGACGACGTGCGGTCCCTGCTGGGCCCGCTCGCCGACCCGTACGACCCGGACGGCTTCCAGGGGACGCTCTACCTGCTGGAGGAGTCCGCCCCCACCCGGGCGGACGTGCTCCGGGGCCACCGGGACGCCGAGGGGACCCCGGACGTCCCCGCCGACCTGCGCGAGCCCGGTCCGCGCCGGGAGACCGAGGAGCACCCGGCGGTCGTCGTCACCGAGGACGGCCACCCGCGGAGCCGGCCGCTCGCCGAGGCCGTCGACGAGCGCTTCAGCCGGGAGGGCCTCGACCTCGACCCCCGCGGCCTGCCCGAGGACGAGAGCCTGCCGCGCGAGTGGACGGCCGCCGACGCCCGCTGGGCCGTGACGCAGTTCGTCGACCGGCACCAGGTCCGCCCCAACGAGAACAGCGTCGTCTTCGGCGACTTCCGCGGCGTCCTGCTGGAGGTCGACATCGTCGACGGCATGATCCACGGCTACCGGGGCATCGGCGACCAGCGGGACCTTCCGCAGCTGCACGCCCCGCAGGCGCCCGCGGGCTACGCGCCGGCGCACACCGGCGGCCCCGGCGGCCCCGCGGTCCCGCACCTCGCGCCGCCGGCCGCGGACCCGCTGCTCACCGCCGTCGCGGACGCGTCCCCCGAACTCGCCGCGGCCCTGCTGGCCCACCACGACCTCCCGGCCGGCACCCCGCGGCCCGAACTGCTGCGGCTGATGGCCCGGGAGGTCGCCGACTACCTCCGGAACACCCCGCCCGACCACCTCCCCGCCGAGGCGCTGACCGCGTTCCGGCCCGGCGCGGTGCCCGACCCGGCCACCGCCCGGCAGCTCCACGGCCTGAGCGACGCCCTGGAGGCCGGGGACGGCACCCACGACGCCGGGCTCGGCGGCGCGCTGGCCCCGCTGCTGGCGCACGCCCTGCACGTCCGGCTGGAGGTGACCGACCGGCACGGCACCGTCCGTCAGTACGGCCCGGACAGCGAGCTGGTGGTGCGGGTCTCCGAGGACGACGCGCAGCAGCACGTCACGGAGGACCAGGACACCGACATGGCGTCCGACCGGGAGTCCTCGGTCGCCGGGACGGACCACGGCGACGACCTCACCATGCTGGTGGACCTCGACGAGTCCGCCCTGGCGAGCGTCACCGGGGCCCGCGAGGTCCGGGCCCCCGTCGACGCGTTCCAGCGGTCCGTCTCGGCCTCGTTCCTGCGGGGGTACGAGGCCCGGCGCGGCTTCCTGGAGAACGGCGAGCCGGCCACCGAGGTCGTGGTGCGCATCCACATCCGCCGGGAGCCCGCCGAGGCGGGCATCGAGGAGGGCTACGGCTACGACGCGCAGGTCGAGCAGTTCACCGACGAACAGATCGGTCTGGTGATCGACCGCGCCTGGGAGGGCGTCAACCTGGTGTACAACACCGGGCACCGGCTGCCCGACGGCAGCGTGCTGCGGGTCCGTCCCGAGTTCGTCGACCACTCGGCCGACGTCAACCACCACGTCCACATCGTCGACCTGTTCAGCCGCGAGCTGCACGAGGAGAACGAGACCTGGTCCCTCGAATCGACCCCGGAGACGCTCGCCCACGAGATCGGCCACCTGATCGGCTTCGACGACGAGTACCGCCGTTTCCAGAACCGGCATGTCGTCGAGAACGACGCCACGATCATGAACAGCCCGCACGTCGAGCACGGCCGGGTCTCCTCCGACCAGGTGGCCGGCATCCCGTCCCGCAGGCTGGACGGTGTCCAGAACCTGGCGCCGCGCAGCCTGCGCGAGCTGGGTGCCGCCATCGACGAGGTCTTCGGCACCCAGCCGTCCCGGCTCACCCCGACCCACCGGGCGCCGGACGGCCGGCCGTTGCCGCCCCGGGCCGCGTTCGACGCGGATGCCCGGCAGACCGCGCTGTACGGCGACCGCCGGGGCCAGGGCGGGCACCTGCTCCCGGTGGCGGGTGCGGACCGCCGGCTGCCCACGGGGATCGTCGAGCAGCACGCCAACGGTGTGCTGCACGTCGAGTACGAGGCCGCGCCGAGGGGCCGGCGCCGCGCCGCCACGGTGAACACCGAGAGCGCCGCGGGCATCCTGGACACCACCGACACCGCCGACCGCCGACGGCTGTTCCCGCGCAACTGGACGGAGGCGGACGCGGTCTACGCCGCCGAGCAGGCGTACCTCCACGCGCTGGCCCACGACGCGGTCACCCCGCTCTGGGGCGGGCGCCACCGCTGGGTCGGCGAGTACGCCGGGGTGCGGATCGAGGGCGAGATCCGGGGCGACCGGTTCCTGTCCTTCCGGCCCTCCGACACCCAGCCGGAGCCGCACGAGCCGCACGAGCCGCCGATGACGCCGGACTCGGCGCTGACGCCCGACCCACCGACGACGCCGGACGCACCGGTGCCGCCCCCGCCGACCCGGCCCAGGCGGGAGGCCGTGCCGTGGGACGGCCTGTCCGACCTGGGCCCGCTCCCGCCCCGCGACCCGGACCTCGCCCACGCGCCCTCGCGCCCGTGGGACCTGCTGCGGTACGGGCAGAGGGCGCAGGACATCGCCCGCTACGGCGACCGGCAGTTCCTCACCGGGCTGCACCACGAGATCACCCCGGGCTCGGGCGTGGACGCCGCGACCTGGCTCCGCCGGCGCGGTGTCGAGGTGATCGAGCGCGGCCCCGTCCACGTCAACGGCACCTACCGGGCCAGGGTGCGCTTCCTGGACGCGACCGTCGCTCCCGACGCGCCGCTCGCGGAGTTCCGCAACCACTGGCGGGAGCCGGACAACTCCGCGCGGACGATGTTCCCGCGTGAGTGGAACCGGCGGACCGTCCTGGACGCCGTGGAGTCGGCGCACGCCTCGGCGTTCCACAAGGTCCGGATCGACGACCGGACCTACCGGTGGGTCGGCGAGGCCGGGGGCGTCCGCATCGAGGGTCTCAGCCGCGACGGCCAGCACCTCGCCTACCGCCCGACCGACGTGCAGCCCGAGGGGCGCACGGACGGCTGGGACCGGCACCGGATCATCGCCACCGGCGACGGCCGGCGGATCGCCGCCGGCGACGGCTTCCTCCAGGTCCGGCGGGTGCTCTTCAACTCCGGACAGCAGGGCGTCGACATCGTCGTCCCCCTCCACGTGAGCCGGGAGGGCGGGATCACCGAGCAGCAGGTCCACGCCTACACCGACCAGCTGAACCGGAGCGTCCGGCAGCAGTGGGCGCAGGGCAACCGGGGCGGGCAGCCGCTGCTGGTCAACGTCACCGTGATACCGGTGGACCGTCCCGAGGGCGCCTACCGGAGCCTCACGGCGCGGCAGGCCGGCGAGACCGGCCTCCCGACGCTGCTGGGGGGACTGCTGCCCGGGTTCGGCCCGAACCACGAACAGGGCCCGCCGGCCCAGCTGTTCAGGCACGCGGGCCCGGTGACCACCCTGTCCGACCGGGTGATGCCGACCGAGGGGCCGAACGCGCTGCGCGAGCCCGGCCCGCGCCGTCAGGACGAGCAGATCCCCGCGTCCGCCCCGCAGTACGACGTCCGGCGGCTCCGGCAGGAGTTCACCGAGGACGCCTGGCGCGACCCGCGCGGCTCCGGCCTGCCGCGCGAGTGGTCGGCCGACGACATCCGCTACGCGGCCGGGGTCGTGCTCGACCGCGCCCACCGGTCCGGGCGGCTGCCGGAGAACGGCGTCGTCGACGGCACCGCCGGTGGCGTCACCGTGCACGTCCGGCGGGAGGGAGGCCGGATCGCCGAAATCTGGGGCGAGCCGGGCCAGGAGAACTCCCGGCAGCACTCCACGCCGGCCGACAACGGAGCGCCGCGGCTGCGGAACGCCGTGCTCCCGGAGAACGAGGACGGGAAGCACGGCGGCCTGCCGGTGCTGCGGTCGATCGCCGGTGCGGCCCCCCGGGAACTGCTGGTCCACGCCCTCGGCGAGGACGGGGCGGACCGGGTGGCCGGGGACCCGGACGCCGCCGAGCGCGCGCTGCGCGAGGAGGTCGAGCGGCGATTCCTGGACGACCCCGACCTCGCGGACGAGGCGTACCGCTTCTACCTCGACTGGGCCGGCGGCCAGCGGCGTGACACGGTGGACTGGGAGTCCTTCAGGGAGTCCCTCCGGGACGAACTCGCCACCTGGCGGGAGTGGGGCGTCCATCCCGCGCGGGCCCAGCGCCACGTGCAGGACGTGTTCCTCGTCCTGATGGCCTCCGCCCTGGACCTGCGGATCGTCCGCTCGGACACCCGGGCCGACGGCCCGGGGGAGATGGTCGTGTTCGGCCCGGTGAACGGGCGCCGCCTCTCGATCCACCACGACGAGGGGACGGGGAACACGGGCGTCCACCTCCAGCCGCGCGACGAGTCGGAGGGGCGGAAGGGCAAGGCGAAGGCGAAGGCGGCGTTCGTCGAGCCGGAGGCCGAGGACCACCTGTCGATGGAGGAGCTCCGGCGGCAGGTCGCACTGATCGACGCGGCGACCAGCACCGCCGCGACAGGAGCGGGGAGCTCCGGCACGCACCCGTCCGTCACCTCGCACCGGGACGGGGACCTCACGACCGGCCGCAAGGACGGGGACGTCGAGGAGAGCACGGCCGGGCCGCTCAAGCCCAAGGCGAAGAGCGAGATCGAGGAGATCGTCGAGGAGCGCAAGGAGGCCGACGAGGTCAAGGAGCTCCCGGCGGACCCGCCGCCGCCACCACCGCCGTCGCCGCTGCTGCCGCCGAGGGCCGTCGACGAATCCGGTCTCCTCTCCGGCGCGCACATGGTGACCTCGATCGGCGAACCGAACGGCGCGCTCGTCGTGAAGGTCGCGAAGCTGATCGAGGCGAAGCTCCCCGAGGGGACGGCCAACCCGCAGGCCCTCGCCCGCACGCTCGCGGAGGGCGTCTTCAGCGGCTCCGGCCTGCGCGCCCAGGTGTCGGCCCTGTCCCGCGGGGAGGTCCTGCACATCCCGGTCGGGACGGACGCCGGGCACGGCACCATCACCGTCCGCGGTGAGGTGGGGAACCTGGCCCACCGGGTGGGCGAGAAGGCGAAGGAGAAGTTCGAGTACGAGGGCGGCAGTGACCGGGTGGTGTCGCTCGGCACGGTCGCGGGCGGTCGTGGGCGCTGGGGCCTCGGTCCGCAGGGGCGGTTCGACTTCTTCAAGCTGTTCCGCCTCCAGGGCTCGGCCGGCTACCAGCGCGACGTCACGGGCTGGGACGGTCTGACGACCCGGGCCCGGCTGTTCTCGCGCTCCAAGACCACCGAGACCACCCTGACGTTCGACGGCCGGCTGTTCCTGGAGGTCGGGTACCAGGCGGCCGGGCGGCGGGACGACCCGGCGCTCACGGGCCGGCTGAACCGGGAGGCCGAGAACGTCACGTCGACGCCGATCGAGGTCGGCATCCCGCAGCGCGAGGCCCGCGCCACCGCCGATGCCCCCGACGCCGCGCACAAGCCCTGGCCGGCGGACTTCAAGGAGGGGATCCGGACCGACCCGCGGCTGCACCTGTCCCACGTGATGCTGGACGTCCACGTGAGCGGCGAGCCGCGGATCCGGCCGGCGGGGCCGAACCCGGACGGGAGCACGGAACTGACCGACCTCGGGGTGGCGGGCCGCCGCCCCGTGCAGCGTCAGGTCATGGCGGGTGTCGTCGACCTGCTGATGCAGCACGACGACGTCCGGCAGGCGTTCCGCGGGAACAGCCGGAAGCTGTCCGACCAGCTGGTGGCGGAGTTCGGTCAGCGGCGTCTCCAGCAGGACTTCAAGGGCATGACGAACGGCGAGTCGGTGGTCCTCCGGCTGCCGGACAGCGACGTCGTGATCGAGGTCAAGGCCGCCAGCCGTCGGCTGGAGCTGGTGGCGGACACCAAGGAGACCGAGTTCAACACCGGTGCCGGTGCCATCGTCACCAAGCTCCGGCGGAAGGTCGTCAGCGGGCTCTGGCAGATCCAGGGCGCCGGGCGGCTCGGTGCGGACGACCGGAACGTCGGCGGCGGCTACGGCATCCGCAGGGGCTCGGACGAGATCCGGATCTCCGGCCGCACGCTGGAGACCGCGGTCACGACCAAGACCAAGGAGCCGGGCTCGATCCTCGACGGCCAGGGCTACCTGGAGGTGGTGGTCCGAAGGGGCGACACGCAGGTGGGCGACGCCGTCGAGGTGCCGATCGGCTTCCGCTCCCTGATGCCGAAGGCCGACCTGACGGTCCAGACGCCGCCGAGGAGGACCACGGAGGAGGCCGGGAGCACGGGGCCGGAGGGATGGGAGCGCACCTTCACCACGCTGCCGGAGGCCACCGTCATCCGTGATCTCGGATCGGTCGGCAAGCTCAGGGCCGATCTGGAGAAGGCCGGCCGGGAGTACTACGGCAGCCTCTGGCCGTCCATCCGGGACGAGGTGATGCAGCTCGCCACCCAGCCCGCGCTGGCCTCCCGGCTCGGCGCGATGACCCGCGGTGACGAGTTCGTGCTGACCTCCTTCGACCGGAGCAAGCCCGGGGCGTTCACGGACTCCGCGCTGGGCCGCGGTCTCAAGGTGACGGTCAGGGCCACGCTGGAGGACACGGCGTTCGTCCGGCACTCCAAGGACGCCGACCTCAGCCGGCAGAACGAGAGCAGCACGTTCACCTCCGAGCGGCGGCAGAGCGGGAAGCACGACGTCAAGCAGGGGGCCGTCGGCTTCCCGGTGGCCGGGAACCCGCCCTCCGGCAGCACGGAGCTCAGCCACCAGAAGCGGGTCCGCGTCGGCACCCGTGACTCCGAGGCGGACAAGCTGTACATGAACAGCAAGATCCGCGACGCCCAGAACGTCCACAGCGGCACGGTGAGGCTGACGCTGGTCCTGGAGGGCCGGGGTGCGCCGCGCCCGGTCGAGGAACGCCTCTCGACCGAGTTCAGCGTGGGATCGCCGAAGGCGGCGAAGACGTCGGGCGGGGAGGTCGTCCTGCCGCGCAACGAGATCAGTGCCGCCTCCGTCGTCTCGTTCAAGGAGCTCGGCGACGGGAAGAGCGGCGGCGGGCAGGTGCTCGCGGACGTCCGCAGCGCGCTGAAGAGCCGGTTCGGCCCGGTCGGCGGGGTCTCGCGGTCGCTGGACCGCATCCTCGCCGAGGAGTTGGGGCCGACCACGCTGCAGGCCAACATCTCCCAGCTGACCCGTGGCGGGGTGCTGAAGGTGCCGGTCGGCGGTGTCGGCTGGTCGGCCGACGTGATCGTCCGGGCCCGGCTGAACACGGCGCCGAAGCCCGTGCGCGAGGTGGGCGGGGCCGAGTTCGAGGTCGGCGCGCAGAACCGGACCGGTCACGGCGTCTCGCAGGACGAGCGGAGCCGGGTGACGGGCACCCTCGGGGTCAACGCCACCGTCGCCAAGAACGGGGTCACGGTCGACTACTCCTACCGCAGGGACACGTCGACCGGGATCGCGCTGGAGACCGCCGGCAGCACCGTCAACCGGGCGAAGAACGTCTCGACGGCCGTCGTGTCGGAGACCGACGTGGTGTTCGACGTGGAGATCCGCGGCCGGACGCTGGGTCTGATTCCCGGCACCACCAAGCTCGGCCCGATCACCATGAGGACGGAGGTGTTCACCCCGAGGTACGACCCCGTCGAGCCGGAGGACGTGCGCGCCGTCCCGGACCGCGTCTGGCTGACGCACGTGCTGGGCTCCTCCGACGTGGTCACCAACGTCTTCGTGCCGGGCGGCGCGAACACCGGCTCGACCGCGGCGAGCAGGAACGCGAGCTCGTCCGCGCTCGACGGGAACGGCTCGGCCTCGCCGCACCCGGGGGGCGGCTCGGCCTCGTCGCAGCCGGGCGGCGGCTCCACGTCGCTCCACCCGCAGGACTCCTCCGTGTCGTCGGACCGGACCGGCAGTTCCGTCGCGGTCGACCGGATGGCGGTGACCGAGCGGCTCGACTTCGCCAAGGCGATCCTCGGCAGGTCGAAGGAGACGGCGGAACCCGGCGGGAAGGACCTCTACTCCTGGCTGCACGGACCGGGCAGGTCCGGCCTCCGGCACAAGCTGTACGACACCCTCACGCCGGACCACCTCCAGGACCGGCTCAAGGGCATGATGAACGGCCGCCGGCTGGTGGTCTCGGACGGGGACGTCACCATCAGGATCGGCGCGTCCGTCAGGAACCTGACCAACACCGGCACGACCGCGACCACCGAGTTCAACACCGGGACGCAGACCGAGCACACCCACTCGGCGGCCGACGGCGCCACCGGCGGAGGCAAGGGCAGCGGCCACCAACTGCGCGTGACCGGCAACGTCGCGGGCGGCAACTGGTACGCGGGTCTGGCGGTGGCCGGTGCGACCGGCCACGACATCCAGGAGACCTGGGCCAACCGCGCGGGCTCCGGCAACACCACCAAGGTGAAGCTGAAGAGCAGCGTCTTCACCGGCGAGGCCGACCTGCACTTCTGGGTCGAGACGAAGAGCGCGCTCGGGGGCACCAAGCTCGCCTACTACCGCCGCGCCCTGGGCATGGAGACGGTGATCGACTTCAACGAGACGATGCCCAAGGCACCGGCGGGCGACCGGCCCAACCCGCTGAACGCCTTCGACAGCGCGTCCGCGCCCCGCGGGAACGCCCTGCGCTCCCTGGTCGACCAGGCCGCGGGCGCCACGACGGCCAAGGCGCCGCCGGACCGGGTGTGGACGCACGGGCTGGTGGACACCGACGTCGTGCGCTCGGTCACGATGGACGAGGCCGCCCGCAGGCAATTGACGGCGGGTGCCGAGGAGTTCCTCGGTGCGAAGGACTGGGACCGGATCCGGCGCACGGTCGACCGGATGATCGACCCGGTGTCACTGGCGAGCAAGCTCACCACCCCGCTCACCCCGCCCGCCCTGCCGCCCCGCCCGACGGCGGACGGCGAGGCGCCCGTGCCCACGGGCCGTCCCGGGAACTCCACCTTCCTGATCGGCCCGCCGGACCTGAGCGGGGACGTCCGGGTCGAGGTCCGGACGAGGATCACGGAGCTGGAGTTCGTCCGGATCGACACGGCCTCGGAGTCCAACCCGACCAACACCACCTCGGTCGCCGACGGCACCAACGCCCAGCGGACCCTCCAGATCTCGGCCAGGGCCACCGGCGGCTTCAAGGGCGACATCGGCACCTTCGTCAGCGGCCGGATCGGCGGCTACGGGGACCTCGGCCACCAGGGCCGGACCGATCTCTCCACCGGCACCGCCGGCCAGCTCGTCAACAACGCCAAGATCAAGAACGAGACCGCGCGCTACCACGGCTTCGCGGAGGTGGAGGTGGTCTACCACAAGGGCGACCGGACGCTCGCCCGCAAGGAGCTCATGGCGATCCAGATCGACATCCCGACCGCCCACACCAAGGCCGGGCAGCAGGTGCCGGGCAACGGCTACCTCAGGTTCAGCGAGAACGCGGCCGAGGGCGAGATCCTGCTGCACGGTCGGCCGCCCGGCGCGGCCGGCGCGGTGGCGGACGCCCTGGGGCTGAACGCCTCGACGACGGACCACCACGCGAGGATCGCGCTCGTGGGCCGGGCCGCCGGGAGCCTGCTCCCGGAGTCGCTCACCGCGGGTACCCCACGGGCGCGGCAGTGGCTCCACGGCCTCGGCCAGGTCATCGACCTGGCCAGGGCCGGCGCGTCCGGAGCGCCGTTCGACCGGATCCGCGACCTGCTCGCCGGTGAGGAACTGCCGAGGGCGGACCGCCACCGGCTCCAGGACGTCGTCGACCACGTCGCCGCCGCCCACGTGCTGTCGGAGCAGCAGGTGCGCGACCGGTGGGACGGGCCGGTGACCGAGCGGCAGTCGGACCTCGTCCTGCACGAGCCGACCGAGCCGGACTTCCGCTGGACGGTCAGGGCTGGTTCCTCGACCTACCTCAACGAGGTGGTCACGGGGCTGCGGACGGCGTTCTCCGAGCCGGCCGCCCAGGGTGCGCCCCGGCCGCTGGTCGAGATCACCCTGGAAACGGCGGCCGAGGACGCGCGTCGGCACGCGAAGGACCTGGAGCGGACGCTCCGGCGGCTGACCCGGGGTCTGAAGCAGGAGGTGGACGTGATCGTGGTCACCCCCGACGACCCGGTGACGCCGCCGAAGCCCGACGCGGGGAAGGCCCCGGTGCGCGACCAGGGGCAGAACCCGGTGCCGAACCCGGAGGAGAGCGTCCGGCCGCCGAGGACCAGGGGCGCCGCCCGCCAGTTCCAGATCGGTTCGGCCCCGGCCGGGTCGAACGACACCACGGTCCGGCGGCCCGGTCCGCAGGACCTGCGGGAGACGACGGTGGAGAACGTTCCGCCGACCCGGCGACGGCCCCGGGAGCGGTTCACGCCGATGGAGACCCTGCACGAGGTGCCGGAGTCGGACCTCACCCCGGCCGGGGCCGGGGTGAAGGACGGGAACGACTCGTCGGCCCAGGACCTGTCACGGCAGCGGCCGACCGACGTGCCGGAGGAGGTGCCCGAGGTGATCAAGGCGAGCGCGCCGGAGGACGACTCGGCCGCGACGGTGAACCTCCCGGAGCAGCCGCAGAACCGGAAGGACGCCGACGACGACTCCGAGGAGAGCGAGGAGAGCGAGGAGGAGACCCTGCTCGGGCCGGTGAACCGGCGCGGGAACCGGATCCCAGCGGCCGGACCGTACCCGGCCTTCCGGCCGCTGGGCGGGGACCAGGGGCCGTTCACCCCGCGCGACGGTGACCTCGGTGGCGTGCAGGAGACGCCGGGCGACCTGCCGGACGGGGAGGACGTCGTCGTCGCGCCGCCCGTGCGGCCCTTCGGCAACCCGGGCGGTCCGGTCCGGCCGGTGCGGTACGTGCCGGCCTACGACGCGAACGACACGGAGCGGTCGCTGCGGCACGCGACGCCCGAGGAGCCGCCGGCCAACCTCGGGCACGAGCGCGTGCTCTCCGAGGACTCGATGGTGACGGCCCCGTCCCTCAAGGGATCGATCCGGCGCGAGTTCAGCCAGGAGGACGGCGACGAGAAGCCGACGCACGGGCGCGGGCCGACGGACGCCACGTTCCGCACGGCCCAGGAGTACGAGGGCGACTCGGACCTGGAGGGCGGCTACCTGTCGGACACCGGGAGCGAGCTGTCCGAGGACTCGTGGGTGGACCTCGGCCGGCCCGCCCCGCAGGCGCAGGGCTCCGACCTGTACGCGCAGGGGGCCAACCCGCCGATGGTGCCGAGCCCCCCGCAGCCGGACCGCGACCTGCCGCCGCGCCCGGCGGGAGCCGAGCCGCCGGAGCTCGTGCCCATCGAGCGCGATCCGGAGCCCGAGTTCCTGGACCTCGTCCTCGCCGTCCTGAACCCCACCCCGCCGCCGGACCGGCGGCGGGAGGCGTGAACCGTTCGGCCCGGGCGGGCCGTAGAGACGCAGTGGGAGCATCCGAAGACCTGTCGGCCGGGTGGTCCCGTCGACAGGGACTGCATCCGAGGCCGGAGGAGCTGCGGTGAGCACGAGTACGGGCGGGAACACGGGGATCCAACTTCCGTCGATGGACTGGGAGATGGAGGAGGAGGGCGGCCCGGCCGAGGCCCCGGCGGCGGAGGCCGCCGAGGGCGCCGGGGCCGCCGCCGGCGTGGTCGCGGCCGAGTCGCCGACCGAGCAGGTCGCCGTGCCGCACTACGGGCCGGCCACCCCGGAGACGGGTGCCGGACCGGAGCTCCCGCCCGACGCCGGGTACGGGCCGGCCGAGGAGCCGGGCCTCCTGGAGCCGATCGGGGCCGACGACCCGGACGCGCCCGCCGAGCCGGACAGCCGCCGCCGGCGGTTCAAGCGGCCCGCGCTGGTCGCCGCGGCCACGGCCGGCGTGGTGCTCATGGGCCTGCCGTTCCTCATCACCGACGGCGCCGACAAGGACCACAAGCGGGGCGACAACCTCGGGGTGAACCAGCCCGACAACCACCTCCCCGACGGTCCGCAGATCGAGGACGCGCCGGTGCCGACGGTGCCCACCGAGCCGCCGGCCACCGGCACCCCGGCGGAGACCACCGCACCGCTGGTCAACGCCGAGACCCCGGCCCAGCCCACCGTGCCCGTCGACACCTCCGGCACCGTCCCCGGCCTCCAGCCGGGCGGCGCCGGCACGGCCGGCGTCCCGGCGAACACGGGCTCCCAGCCGGGCGGCCAGCCCGCCCCGCAGGCCAAGACCTCGGTCGGCGGCGGCTCGTCCGCGCAGGGCGGCAAGACCACCCAGCCCGCCACCGGCGGCGGCCAGCCGGCCTCCAACCAGCAGCCCGCCTCCGGTCAGCAGCCGGCCCCGCAGCAGCCCGCTCCCCAGCAGCCCGCGCCGCAGCAGCCGGCCCCGCAGCAGCCCGCGCCGCAGCAGCCGGCCCCGCAGCAGCCCGCCCCCCAGCAGCCCGCCCCGCCGCCGGCGGCGGCGAAGGCCACCTACAGCGCCATCGGCGGCAACGGGTGCGGCACCTCCTCCGTCGCCTACGCCCAGCACGGCTGGTGGGAGCAGGGCAGCACCGGCTGGCTGACCAACTCGGCCGGCGGCTACACCGGTTCGGGCTGCAACGGGAAGTACGTCTCGATGCCGATGTCCGGGGCCGCGAACACCGACGACAAGGACAACTGGGTGGTCTGGACGTTCTCCACCGCACCGGTCACCACGGGCACCTGCAAGATCGCCGTCTACGTGCCGAACAACTCCGACCTCAAGGCGGTCGGCGGCGCGCCCGCCTACTACACCGTGCAGAACACCTCGACGCCCAACTCCGGCACCATCGGCGACTTCTCGGTCAACCAGACCAGCAGCCGGGGGAGTTGGGTGACCGCCGGCGGCACCTATGCGGTGACCGGCGGCAAGATCGCCGTGATGCTGCACTCGCGGGGCCTCGACTGGGCCGGCACCTCCACCGAGAAGGCGCACATCGCGGCCTCCGCCGTCCGCGCCGACTGCACGGCCTCCTGACGGTCCCGACCACCGCCCCACCCCCGACGAACGACGAAGACCCCAGGAGAGGACGGCCATGTCGCGCCATGTGCTGACGGTGTGCCCGGAACAGCGGGGCGGCCCGTACCGCACGATCGGCGACGCGCTCGCGGCGGCCCGCAGCGGGGCGGTGATCTCCGTGCGCCCCGGCCGCTACGAGGAGAACCTGGTCATCACCAAGATGGTCACCATCACCGCCGAGGAGCCGCGCGGCAGCGTGCGGATCACCGCCCGGCGCGGCTGCGTCGTCCAGGTGGTGGCCGAGGCCGTCCAGCTCACCGGCCTGGTGGTGCAGGGCCAGGACGAGGAGATGCCCGCCGTCGACGTGCCGCGTGGGCAGGCCGCGCTCTCCGACTGCGAGGTGGTCGGCAGCTCCTGGACGGCCGTCCTCACCCGCCAGCAGGGCTCGCTCGCCATGCGCGACTGCCGGGTCACCAACCCGGCCGGCGCCGGCATCGTCGAGACCTCCACCGGCACCAGCGTGATCGAGGACTGCGTCATCGAGCACCTCGGCACCTCGGCCGTGGTGGTCGGCGAGCGGGCCAACCCGCTGCTGCGCAACTGCGTGCTGCGCGACGCCCGGGGCAACGGCGTGTGCGCCAACGGCGAGGCGCGCGGCACCTTCGAGGACTGCGAGATCTCGGTCACCGACAAGCCCGCCGTCGCCCTGGAGGAGCGCTCCACCACCCGGCTGGTGCGCACCGCCGTCCGCGACACCACCATCGGCGTCTACATCAGCTCCGAGGCCCGGGTGCTGCTGGAGGACTGCGTGGTCAGCGCGACCACCGGCCACGGCATCGCGCTGGCCGCCGGGACCGACCCGGAGCTGCGCCGCTGCTCCACCTCCCGCACCGCCGGGCACGGCATCCACGTCACCGGCCGCTCGCGCGGGCAGTTCGAGAACTGCGAGGTGGCGGACGCCGACGGCACCGGCATCTGGATCGGCGAGCAGTCCGGTCCGGTGCTCAAGGGCACCGTGGTGCGCAACTGCGGCGCGGCCGGCGTCGAACTCGCCGAGGAGAGCGCCGCCGACATCGACCGGCTGGAGATCCGGGACGTCACCGGCGCCGGCCTGTCGATCGGCGGCGGCGCCAACCCCCGGGTGCGCCACCTGACCGTGACCAACGCCGGCACCGACGGCGTCGAGGTGCTGCGGGAGGGCCGCGGCCGGCTGGAGGGCGTCGAGGTGACCGACGCGGGCCGGGCCGGCCTGCGGATCACCGACGGCGCGGACACCTTCGTCGGCGCCGGAGTGGTGCGCGGCTCCAGGAACTGCGGCGTGGTGGTCGGCAAGGTGGGCAGGGCCGCGCTGCGCGACTGCGAGGTGAGCGGCTCGGGCGAGGACGGCCTCGCCGTCGAGGACGGCGGGGAGCTGACCTGCACCCGGGCCCGCAGCCACGGCAACCGCCGGCACGGCGTGCGGATCGGGGCGGGCGGCCGGGCCGCGCTCTCCCAGGTCGACGCCGTCGAGAACATCGGCGACGGCGTGCGGCTGGACTCCACCGAGGCGGTCCGGCTGACCGGCTGCACGCTCTCCCGCAACCGCGGCTCCGGGCTGCGGCAGACCACGCCGAGCGAACGCCTCGCCGTCGAGCAGCTCACCAGCGAGGAGAACGGTCTGCCGGACGCCCACGGCACCGCGAGCTCCGCGTCCGGCGGCCCGCGCGCCGAGGGTCAGGGCGCCGCCTCCGGCCCGGCGGCGCCCGGCGGACCCGCCGCCGAGCCGGGCGGCGCGCCCGGCGGCGCCCCTGCCCCGGCCGCGCCGCCCGGCCCGCTGGAGGTGCTGGAGTCGCTGGTCGGCCTGGCCGGGGTCAAGGAGCAGGTGGCCACCCTGGTCAACCTCAACAAGCTGGCCCGCCGCCGCGAACTGGCCGGCATGCCGGCCCTCCCGATGAGCCGCCACCTGGTCTTCGCCGGCCCGCCCGGCACCGGCAAGACCACCGTCGCCCGCCTCTACGGCGCGATCCTCGCCGAGCTGGGCGTGCTGCGCAGCGGCCACCTCACCGAGGTGGCCCGGGCCGACCTGGTCGCCTCGATCATCGGCGGCACCGCGATCAAGACCACCGAGGTGTTCCAGCAGGCGCTCGGCGGCGTGCTGTTCATCGACGAGGCGTACACCCTCTCGGCCGGGTCCGGTTCGGGCTCCGGCCCGGACTTCGGGCGCGAGGCGATCGACACCCTGGTCAAGCTGATGGAGGACCACCGCGACGACGTGGTGGTGATCGTGGCCGGCTACTCCGCCGAGATCGTCGACTTCCTGGCCAGCAACCCCGGCCTGGCCTCCCGGTTCAGCCGGACCGTCGAGTTCGCCAACTACGAGGTCGACGAGCTGGTCACCATCGTCGAGCGCGCCGCCTCCGGCCACGGCTACCAGCTGGCCGAGGGCACCGGGGCGGCGCTGACCGTGCTGTTCGAGCGGATGCCGCGCGGCGAGGACTTCGGCAACGGCCGGTCGGCCCGCAAGGTCTTCGAGGAGATGGTCGACCGGCAGGCCACCCGGCTCGCCGAACAGCCCGAGATCAGCGACGAGGACCTCGCGCTGCTCGTCCCGGCGGACGTCGGCGTGGAGCTGGAGCCGCCCGCGAAGGAGGCCGACGGCACCGAGCCGCTGGCCGAGCTCCAGGCCCTGGTCGGCCTGCCCGCCGCGAAGGAGCAGGTCGAGGACCTGGTCAACCTGATCCGCCAGGTGCGCCGCCGCGAGGAGGCCGGCCTGCCGACCGCGACCATCAGCCACCACCTGGTCTTCGCGGGCCCGCCCGGTACCGGTAAGACCACGGTGGCGCGGCTCTACGGCCGGCTGCTGGCCGAGCTGGGCGTGCTGCCCGGCGGCCAGCTGATCGAGACGGCCCGCGCCGACCTGGTCGGCCGCTACGTCGGCCACACCGCGCAGCTCACCAAGGAGGCGTTCGACAAGGCGCGTGGCGGCGTGCTCTTCATCGACGAGGCGTACACCCTGACGCCCCGGCACGGCGGCGGCGGGGACTTCGGCCAGGAGGCCGTGGACACCCTGATGAAGCTGATGGAGGACCACCGCGACGAGGTGGTGGTGATCGTGGCCGGCTACGAGGACGAGATGCGGCACTTCCTCTCCTCCAACCCCGGTCTGGCCTCGCGTTTCTCCCGGCAGATCGACTTCGGCCACTACGCGGACGACGAGCTGGTCACCATCGTGCGCAACCACGCGGTCTCGGCCGGGTACGAGTGCGCGCCGGAGACGCTGGTCGCCCTCCAGCAGCTGTTCGGCACCGTTCCGCGCGACCGCACCTTCGGCAACGGCCGCTTCGCCCGGCAGACCCTGGAGGGCATGATCACCCGCCAGGCCGGCCGCCTCAGCCGCCTGGACGTCGCGGACCTGTCGGAGCTGAGCCTGCTCCTGCCCGAGGACATCGCGGTCGACCGCGCGGGCAGCCCCGGGTGACCGCCGCGACCACCGCCGCCCTGGCGGCCGTCTGCGGCCTCGCGGTCCTCACCCCGTCGGCGGCGACGGCCGCCCCCTCCCCGGTCGCGGCCGGGCCGGCCCCGGCGGGGCGGGTCGTGGCGAGTCCGGTCGGCCTCCCCGGCCCGGGGCCCGCGGCGTTCGCGGCGGCTGCGGCCGTGTCGGCCCGGGAGGCGTCGGCCGTGACGGGCCCGGCGGGCCGGTCGGGGCCGGTGCCGGTGCGTCCGGCGGTGGTGGGGCCGTCCCCGCTGGTGCCGGCGCCGGCCGTTGCTCCGGCCGGGGCCGCCGGGCCCGCCCTGGACGGGTCCGCCGTGTCCGCATCCCCGGCCGCGGCCGGGCCGGCCTCCCCGGCGGCTCTCCGGTTCGGCCGGGAGCCGTCGGCCGTGGCCGCCGTCTCGGCTGTGGCGGCGTGGGAGGCGCCGGCCGGCGCGGTCCGGGTGGCCGCCGCGGCGGGGCCCACGGCGGTGGCGGCCGTGCCGGGGGCGGACGGCGGGGGTGCCCCGGCGGGGGCGGCGGAGCTTCCGGCGGCCGGGCAGACGCTGCCCGACGTGCGGCAGAACGGGTGCCGCAAGCCGTCCGGGCGGGTGGCGGACCGGGCGAGCTGGGCGCAGACGTACCTGCGGCCGGAGGCCGTCTGGCCGCTGAGCCGGGGCGACGGCGTGACCGTGGCCGTGATCGGCTCCGGGGTGGACGCCTCCACGGGAGCCGGTTCCGGCGCGCTGGCCGGGCGGCTCACCCTCGGGCCCCGGCTGCACGGCGAGGGCGACGCGGGCCGGGACTGCGTCGGCCACGGCACCGTCCTGGCGGGCCTGATCGCCGGCCGCCGGACGGGCGACGGCGGCCCGTCCGGCATCGCGCCCGGGGCGAAGGTGCTGGCCGTCGCCGCCACCGACGACGCCGGAAGCACCAACGCCGACCTGCTCGCCCGGGGCATCCGCGCGGCGGCGGACGGCGGCGCCCGGATCGCCCTGGTCGCGGCGCCCATCGCCGAGCCGGCCCAGGCCCTGGCCGACGCGGTCGGCTACGCCGCCGTCAAGGGCATGCTGCTGGTCGCCCCGGTGGGCCCGGACAGCCAGGCGGTGGCCGCCCCGGTCTATCCGGCCGGGTACCCGGGCGTGCTCGCGGTGGCCGCGCTCGGCGCCGACGGCGCCCCGGCGGGCGGTGCGGCGACCGAGGCTCCGTCGGCGTCCTCCGGCGCCCCCGCCGGGCGGGCCTCGCGGGTGGACCTGGTCGCGCCCGGCATGGCACTGCTCGCCCCCGGACCGGGCGGCGGCACCTTCACCGCCTCCGGCCCGAGCTACGCCGCCGCGCTGGTGGCCGGGGCGGCGGCCCTGGTGCTGGGCCGCTCGCCCTCGCTGACCGCCGAGCAGCTCGCCGAGCGGCTGCGGGCGACGGCCTACCGGCCCGGGACGGCGCTGCCCGATCAGGCGGTCGGCTGGGGCACGGTGGACCCGATGACGGCCGTGGCCGCCGGGAGCGCCGCCAGGCCCCAGGCCGGGGGCGGCGGCGCGGTGCCGTCCGCCGAACCGGTCGTCGTCCCGCCGCCGGCCGACCGCTCGGCCGAGCGGCTGGCGGCGGCGGTCGCCGGGGCCGGGCTGGGCGGCGCGGCGCTGGTCGGCCTGGCGGCGGCCGCGGTGCGCGCCGGGCGGAACCGGGGCGGCCGCCGCCCGGAGTGACGGCCCGGGCCGGCCGCCGGGCGATCGGCGGGGGCCGCGAACGCCGCCCCAACGTCGCGCCAACGCGGCCCGGCGCGCCCGCGTTGGTCCGCCGTTGGCCCCCCGTTGGCGACGGCTGCAAGCGTGGCAGCGCCCGGGAGAGCGGCACGCCCGCCGTGGCCCGCCCCCGCGCGCCGAGACAGCGATCGACCCAGGCACCGACCACCGGCCATCGACCGGGGTGCCGACGAATGACGAATGTCGTAAGGGGCTCAACAGCCGTGGCCATCGACGCTACCGCCCACGCCGGGACGACCACCGAGCAGCCCCGGGGGCCCGTCGCCCCGGCGGGCGCCCGGCCCACCCTGGACCAGGACATCCTCGCCGAGCTGTACCGGC
Organism: Kitasatospora sp. NPDC001527; assembly: GCF_040298605.1. Classification (NCBI taxonomy): domain Bacteria; kingdom Bacillati; phylum Actinomycetota; class Actinomycetes; order Kitasatosporales; family Streptomycetaceae; genus Kitasatospora; species Kitasatospora sp. NPDC001527. The sequence goes on from NZ_JBEPAM010000004.1 coordinate 284,537, forward strand.
TGCACGGCGGCTACCTGCTGCGCGCGATGCTCCGGGTGACCAGCGGCGACCGGGGCAAGGCGGAGGACATCGTCCAGGAGACCCTGCTGCGGGCCTGGCAGAACCCGGCGGCCATGCACCGCGGCCCCGAGCACAGCCGCCCGTGGCTGTTCACGGTGGCGCGCCGGATCGCCATCGACCACTACCGGATGCAGATGGCCCGTGCCCAGGAGGTCGCCGACGAGGCCCCCGAGGACCACGCCGGCAGCCACGACCCGTACGACGAGGTGCTGGTGGCCCAGGACATGGCGGCGGCGATGGCCGAGCTGCAGCCCCACCACCGGGACGTGCTGGTCGAGTTGCACATGAAGGGGCGGTCGATGGCGGAGGTGGCGCGGGTGCTGGGGGTGCCGGTCGGCACGGTCAAGTCCCGCAACTTCTACGCCGTCCGCGCCCTGCGGCCGATCCTGGAGGCGCACGGCATGGCCTGGGCCGGCTGAGCGGCTGAGCGGCGTCGGCGGTGCGGTCCGGCGGCCGTGACGTCCGGTGCCGATGCCCCTTCCGTGCCCTTGTGTGCCCTTTGGGGAACCGTCCGCCCGGAAGCGGAACGCCGTGAACCGTTCCCCGGCCGGCACCCGTAGACCAGGGTGGCGGCACCGCCACCGGCGCCCGTCCCCCGTGCGGGCGCCGGGCCAACGGCCGCCCCGGTCTCCGCCCTTGTGGGAGCGCGGACACCGGGGCGGCCGGCCGCACAAGCGGCCCCCGGTCTCCCCCGGACCGGGGGCCGCCCCTTTCCGCGGGCCGCGGTCACCGCCCGGGCGGTCACCACCCCAGCAGGTACGCCCCCCGCCGCAGCCCGGCCAGCACCGTGTCGGCCGTGACCCCGGCGTCCTCGGTGGCCGAGCCGTCCGCCTCCGCCACCGCGCCCCCGTGCAGCACCACGTAGTGCAGCGCCGCCCCCGTCGCCCGGCTCTCCCGGCGGAAGGCGTCCAGCGCCGTCGGCGCGACCGATCCCTCCACCACCACCTGGTACCCGCCCGAGGCGAACGCGAAGGCCGCCTGCGCGGTGGCCGCCAGCGCGGTCACGTTCTGCCGCCGCGCCTCCGGCCGGTCCGCCTCGACGTACCCCTGCCGCACCGCCCGCCGGAAGTCCTCCGCGCGCAGGTGGACGCTCGGGAAGAGCGCCTCCGCGACCAGCGGGGCGACCGCGCCGCTCCCGGCGCCGGCGGCCGGGTCGGAGAGGACGACCACGCTGCCCGCTCCCCGTCCGCCTCCGAGCTCCGGCCCACCTACGGTCGTACGGTTCACAGCTGCTGATCCCTTCGCGGGCCGGGGACGGACGGGGCCGGGGCGGGACGGCCGGAGCGCGCGGGCGAACCCGGCCATCGAACCCGGCCATACGGACAGCCGACCCTCTCGTCATACGAGTGACTGCTGTCGGAGATCAACCTAGTCCACCGCACACCCCGGAGTCCTCCCCTCCCCGGACCTCCGCCGTCCCGTCGCCTCCCCGCTACCTCCGCACCCTCAGCACGATCGGATTGGTCAGCGCCGCCATCGGCCCCCACGGCAGGTCCGGGCCCATCGAGTTGCCCCGGCCCGGGCTCCCGTCCGCCTTCGGGTGCCGCACCTCGGCCCGGACGTACGCGGCGAGCGAGGCGGTGGTCCGCCACACCACGGTGCCCGCGCCGTCGGCCGGCAGCGACTCCTGGTGCAGCTGGCCCTCGTCGGTCAGGAACCGCACCGTGCCGTTCGGCACCCCGGAGACGGCGAGCCGGACGTCCACCGGCGCGTCCGCGGGGACGGCCAGCTCCTCGCCGATCCCGGCCTGCCGGCCGTCGCCGGTGGCGGTGAACTCCAGCTGGACGGACGCCGATTCGGCCAGCCAGCTGCGGCCCGCGCGCAGGCCCGCCAGGACGGCGTCGCGGTCGAGGTCCTCGGCGAACACCACGGTGTGCGGCGAGCCGATCACCTGCGGGACGCTGTGCGCGTCGCTGTTGCCGATCGCGGGCAGCCAGGACCGCCCGTCGCGCAGTGCCACCGCCAGTCCGGCGTCCCAGGTGTCCACCGCCGACTCGTCGTCGTACGTCCACGGGCCGTTCCACACCTCGACGGCGTCCGCGTGCTCGTACCCGAACTTCCACTGGCAGGCGACGTACGGGCAGTACGGGTGCGCCGGCACCACCAGCCCGCCCTGCCGCCGCACCTGGCGGGCGAGCCGGGGGAAGACCTCGTCGCGCGAGCGGTAGCGCCAGTCGACGAACCGGCCCGGCTCCAGGCCCAGCGCCAGCCAGTGGCCGTTGCGGGTGGTCACCTCCTCGCCGAGCACGATCAACAGGTCCGGGCCGGCCAGCGGGCCCCAGACCCCGTGCGAGGAGGTGGTGTTGTGGTCGGTCGACACGATGAAGTCCAGCTTCGCCTCGCGCGCGCCGGCGGCCACCTCGGCCGGCTGGCGGCGCCCGTCGGAGTGCACCGTGTGCAGGTGGCAGTCGCCCCGGTACCAGGCCCGCCCGCGCCCCCGGGCGCGCTCCGGCGGGTAGGCGGGGGTGAACTCGCCGCCCGGCGCGCCGAACCGCAGCGTCACGTCGACCCGGTACTCCAGCCCCTGCGGCGCCACCTGGTACGGACCCAGTACCACGTGCCACCGGCCCGGGCGGATCGCGCCCGGCAGGTAACCCGGGGTGGCCTGTTCCCGGCTCACCGCGAACTCGCTCCGGAAGCCGCCCGACCAGCCGCGGAAGCCGCGTCCGCCGAGGTCGGTGCCGCGTTCGTCGAAGAGCCCGATGTCGCAGGAGTTGCCCGGGGTGCCGGCCGGCACCGGCGGTTTGTCGTAGCGGTAGGCGACGGCGATCTCCCGGACCCCGGCGGGGACGTCGAAGGGGAGGTGGACGAAGTCGGGCGCACCGGTCGGCAGCTTGCCGGACAGGGTGATCGTCCGATCGGCCGTGTCCGGGCCGCCGGCCCCGCCGGCCCCGTCCGCAGCCCGTGCGACGCCCGTCGCCGCCGTGGTCGCCGCTGCCGCCCCGAGTGCCGCCCCCGCCGCCAGTAATCCGCGCCGGCCCAGCCGCGCCCCGTCGTCCCGCACGTCCTCCGCCATCGGAAGCCTCCGCTCTCTCCTGGTCTGCCTGCGGCCCGCCTCCTACCCGCTCCGATGAACCCCCGGTGAGCCGGACCCCACCGCCGAGCGGCGGGCCCGTGAAGGCCACCCGGGTTGCGCGGCCCGGTGCTGGGGGCCTCTTATAGACGTAGATCATCTGACAGTCAGACAGTTCCGGAGTCCTCATGTCACTCAGCCGGCGGACCCTCCTGGCGGCCACGGCCGGCACCGCCCTGGCCGCCTGCGCGCGTCCGGCGCCGCCGCCCCCGCCGACCTCCGCCCCGCCGACCGGTACCCCGACGACCGGCACCCCGCCGCCTTCGGTGGCTCCCACGACCCCTCCGGCTCCGCCGATCCCGACGCCCACGGAGACCCCCACGGCGTCCGTCACCACCCCCACTCCCACTCCCACCGTCGCCCCCACCCCCGCCTCCGCCCTCACCGCCGCTCCCGCCCCCGTCCCCCTCCGTGCCACCGTCACCGCCCGCTACGCCGGTACCGCCCCCGCGGCCTGGGGCCTCGACGTCCCCGGCGTGCTCACCACCCTCCCCGGGGCCGCCGCCCCCGCCATCGCCCTCACCTTCGACGCCTGCGGCGGTTCCGGCGGCTCCGGTTACGACGCCGCCCTCGTCGACACCCTGCGCGCCCACGGCGTCCCCGCCACCCTCTTCCTCAACGCCCGCTGGATCGACGCCAACCCCGCCGTCTTCGAGTCCCTCGCCGCCGACCCGCTCTTCGAGATCGCCAACCACGGCACCGCGCACCGCCCGCTCTCCGTCACCGGCCGCTCCGCCTACGGCATCGCGGGCACCCGTGACCCGGGCGAGGCCTACGACGAGATCGCGGGCAACCTGGCGAAGCTCACCGCCCTCCTCGGCCGCCCGCCCCGCTTCTTCCGCTCGGGCACCGCGCACTACGACGACGTCGCCACCCGCATCGCCGCCGACCTCGGCCAGCAGGTCGCGGGCTTCAGCACCAACGCCGACGGCGGCGCCACCCTCCCCGCCGCCCAGGTCCAGCGGGAGCTGGCCGGCGCCGCACCGGGCGACATCGTCATCGCCCACATGAACCGCCCCGCCTCCGGCACCGCCCGCGGCGTCGCCGCCGCCCTCCCCGCCCTGCTGGCCGCCGGCCGCACCTTCACCCGCCTCTCCGACGCGTTCCGTTAGGCCGCCGCGCCTCGGAGGCCGCCCACCGGCGGCCTCCTCGTGCTCTTCCCCCTCCTCACCGCGGCGCCGCGGTCGCACCGACCGTCGTGGACACCGGCAGCGCCGCCGCGACCCGGAACCCGGGACCGTACGGGGCCGCGCTCAGCAGCCCGCCGTACAGCGCCACCCGCTCGCGCAGCCCCAGCAGCCCGTTCCCGGTGGACAGCTCGTGACGTGCCTCCGGCGGGCGCCCGGCACCGTCGTCCACCACCTCGATGAGCAGCGCCCGGTCCCAGGTGACCCGCACCACCGCGCGGGTGCCGGGGCCGGCGTGCTTGGTGATGTTGGTGGCGGCCTCCTGGATGAGGCGGTAGGCGGTCTGGCCCACGCTGTCGTCGATCCGCTGCGGTGTGCCCCGCACTTCGAGGGAGATCTGCACGCCGGCCTCGCGGACGTCGTCGAGCAGATGGTCCAGATCGCCCAGCCCGTGGGTGTACCCCTCCTCGACCGCCGCCTCCGAGCTGCGCAGCAGCCGCAGCATGTGCCGCAGCTCGGCCATCGTCGACCGCCCGAGCGTCTCGATGTGCCCGAACGCCTCGGCGCGCGCCGGGTCCTCGAAGGCGGTGACCTTCGCCGTCTCGGCCCGCATCACCATGACGGCCACCGCGTTGGCGACGATGTCGTGCAGCTCCCGCGCGATCCGCACCCGCTCCTGGGTGACCCGCATCCGTGCCTCGGCGACCTCCTCCCGGTGGCGCTCGGCCGCCTTCTCGGCGGCCCGGCTCCACCGGGCGAAGCCCCAGACCACCAGCGTCACCGGGAGGTAGAACGCGAGGTTCGCGACGAGCACGGGGCCGAAGTCCTGGCTCGGGCGATCGCTGACGCTGTAACTGATCGCCAGCCCCAGCGGAACGGTGCTGAGCGCCAGGGCCGTCAGCGCGACGGGTCGGCGGCACTGCGCGGCGACGGTGTAGAGGGCGATCATGAGGCCGAAGCACGGCACGTAGTCCAGGACGCCGCCCAGCGTGAGCACGCTGGCGAGGGACGAGATCACCCAGACGGCGGCGAACACCGCCACCGGCCAGCGACGCCGCAGGACCAGCGCGGAGGCCTCCGCCAGGGCGAGCAGGACCATCCCCAGACGCTGCTCCGAGCTCACCCAGGAGCCGGTCAAGCTGCCGAAGTAGAGCAGTTCCGGGACGATCGCCGCGAGGGCCAGCGCGATGTCCTGCCAGCAGAGGACCCACCCGCCCGGCCCGTTGTGCCCGGTCCAGAGCCGGCCCTCCGGCGTCACTGCGGTCATGACAGTCGCTCCTGATCCGGTCAGCCGGTCGCGGCGCGCCACGGATCGTCGTTCGGATCCACGGCGTGGTGTCCGCAGAGGGGGCTGGTGCAGCAGGTGCCCCAGCCGAAGGCCTTCACGCTGGAGACGACGTCGCCGGCGAAGGCGGGTCCGAGCCACCAGCGGTCCGGCGGAGCGGAGTCCTTCTCCGGGCGCACCACCCGGAAGCCGAGTTCGGCGTGGGCCGCCCACTGGTCGCCGTGGTGGCGGATCAGGAGTTCGGCGACCCGCTCCGGGGTGGAGTGCACGACGGGGACCGTGAACGCCGTCGGGCGGACCAGCGTGAGGACCGCCGCCGCGGTGGTGATCCCCTCCCCGTCGACCGCCGCCAGACTGATGCCGCCGGCCAGGATCGACTCGGTCCGGCCGTCGGGTCCGGGCGACCGGGAAATGCGGACGAGGTACCGCCGCCAGGGGCTCGACAACTCCTCGGGCGGTTCCGGGACGAGCACGGTCGCCGTGCTGGTCAGGAAGCCGTACGCGAGCGGCTTGTCGGCGGGCCCGGACCGCTCCCACAGGTTCACCGTGACGAGCAGGGCGGGTATCTCGGTAGCGGATTCACTACTCATTGTGACTCTCCGTAATCATCGGCGACCCGCTCGGTTCTGTGCGGGTGAACTGATACCACCCTCGCCCCACTCCTGTCCCAGATGCATGAGCCCCCGGCCCCACCTCTGCCCCGACCTGTGGATTTCCCCCGCCTCCGTCGATCCGGGCAATGGACCGTCATGACATTTGTCATGGGACGCCGCTGAGGAGTTTCATCACCCTCGGTGAGTGCACGCACTTCTGTCGCCCCGGGGCCACTGGGAGGCTGAACCACATGACCGAGCGCCTCCCCGCCCTCCGCCTCCTGCTGGCCGACGACGAGCCCGGCCGCAGGGCCGCCCTGGCCGCCCTGCTGGCCCTGGAGGAGGGCCTCACCGTCGTCGCCCAGGCCGACTCCGCCCCGGCCGCGACAGCCCTGGCCGTCCGCCGGCGGCCCGACGTCGCCGTCCTCGCGCTGCGGTCTCCGGGCCTCGGCGGCTCGCCGCTGCCGCCCTGCCCGACCGTGATCATCACGACCCACGACCGCCCGGGCGACCTGCGCCGCGCCCTGCGCGCGGGGGCCCGGGCCTTCCTGCCGCGCAGCGTCTCCGCCGCCGACCTCGCCCGCGTCGTCCGCACCGTCCATCGGGGCGGCCGCTACGTTCACCCGGACACCCTCGCCCCGGACACCACCGTCCTGACCGCCGACGAACTCGACGTCCTCGACCTCACCGCCACGGGCACCCCCGTCCCCCTCCCGCCGGCGACCGTCCGTCACCACCTCACCTGCGCCGCCGTCAAGCTCGGCACCACCCACCCCGGCGCCGCCCTCCGGCAGGCCCATCGGCACGGGTGGATCTGAGAGCCCGACCGCCCACCGGCGGCGGTGCGACTTCCTGGCGGATCCGCTCAGCTCCGCGCCGCGCGCTCGTCGCGGCGGCGGATCGCGGCGGCGAGGTAGCGGCGGCTGGCCTGGGTCCGGAGGTGGGTGTCACCGCGGACCTGCTCACGTAGGCGGAGAAGGGCTTGGAGGAACGGGATGGCGCGTGCCGAATGTCCTTGCCCGTGCAGGCGTTCGGCCGCGGTCCGGTAGAGGGCGGTCGCATGGTCGTTCCGGGGATCGCCGGTTCGGGTGGCGGCGAGCGCGACCAGGTGCGGCATGAGGGCGTCCCACTCCGCCGTGGCGACCGGTTCCGGCTCCTCCTCGGGGTTGAGAGGCCGCAGCAGGGCGAGTTCCGTCGCATGGCGTCCGGTGGGGGAGCCGTCCGGTTCGGGCGGTGCGGTGGTGCGCAGGACGGTCTGGACGAGGCGGTGGACGCTGATGGTGTGCCGGGTGACGGTGGCCATGCTGTAGGCGTTCAGGAGGCCCAGGGCTTCGTGGAAGTCGTCGTTGCCGGAGGTAGGCGCCGGCCTGCTCCAGCGCGAGCGGCAGACGGCCCGTCTCGGCGGTGAGTTCGCGCGCCTGCCGGCGTTCGCGCGCCGTCGGGGCGCCGTCCGGGAAGGCGTACCGGCAGATCAGTTCGGCGGCCTCGTCGGGGTCCAGGGTGCCGAGGGGACAGGTGCGGACGGTGCCGGGCCAGCCGGTGGCGCGGCGGCTGCTGACGAGGTGGTGGCCACCGCCGAGCGCGCCGAGGTAGCGGTGGACGTCGGCGGGGTTCTCGACGTTGTCGAACACCAGCAGCCAACCGGGGTGCCACTGCAGCCAGGCCTGCGCCCACTCGGCCCGCTGCTGCTGGGAGGCCGTGCCGGGCCAGGCCGGCAGCAGCCGGCGGGCCAGGTCCGCGAGGGACTCCTCGATGCGGGCCGGGGTGTCGGCGGTGACCCACCAGATGAGCGTGTACGAGGCGCGGTACCGGTGGGCGTAGGCCAGCGCGAGCGTGCTCTTGCCGACCCCGCCGAGGCCGTGCACCGTCGAGGCCTGGGTGATCGCGGTCCCGCCGGCCTCGGTGAGCGTGGTGCGCAGCCACGCGAGGGCGTCCTCGCGTCCGATGCACAGGGGGACGGGCGCGAGGCTGGTCAGGCCGCCCGGGGCCTGGACGTCGCGGGCCGCGTGGAGGATCTCGGCGGGCAGGCCGATCACGTCGCCGGTGTGGGCGGTGCCGATGCCGTGCGCGGAGATCGAGCCCGCGCCCGCCGCCTCGAAGCTGCCGCCGGTCACGCGTCGGCGCGGTGGCCGTCGCCCGTGATGGCGGTGGTGATGGTGTGCGCGGCGATCGACCGCTCACCGGAGGCGGTGATCGTCACGGCGCCGGCGGCGGGCGCGGGCAGCAGGGCGGCGAGTTCGGCACGCAGCTCGGCGTCCTCGGGGGCGTCCGCGACCTCCTGGACCGCCTCCTCCAGGGCGGCCTGCTCGGCCGCGCCGCCCCGCCGGAACACCGCCTGGAGGATCCGCAGGCCCAGGTCGACCGTGGCGTCGGCGGCGGTCTCCTCGGCCCGGACCGGGACCGCGCCGCCGTACGCGCTCACCGCCGCCGTCAGGTACGGCCCGGCCTGCTGCGCCAGCTGAACGATCTCCGTGCTCATCCCCGTCTCCCTCGGGCCGAACGAACCCCGACTGCCGTACGGCGGCCCGGAGGAAGAGCCTAGAGTCATCGGCGCCTACCGCAGGACGGTGATGGCGGTGGCGAGGTGCCCGTCGTGGACGCGCCAGCGGCCCGCGAGGGTGGGCAGGGGGGAGGGGACGAGGAGGGTGGCGGTGAAGGTGCCGTCGGTGCGCAGGACGAGGTCGGCCTCGGAGAAGTCGAGGAAGGTGTGGGTGAGCGGGAACCAGGTCTTGTAGACGGATTCCTTGGCGCTGAACAGGATGCGGTCCCAGGGGGTGCCGGGGTCGGCGGCGGCCAGGGCGGTGTTGCGCTCCTGCTCCGCGGGGAGGGCGATCGCGTCGAGCACGCCCTCGGGCAGCGGGAGGGCGGGCTCGGCGTCGATGCCCAGGGAGAGGACCTCCTCGGCCCGGGCCACGGCGGCGGCGCGGAAGCCGGCGCAGTGGGTGAGCGAGCCGATGACGCCCTCCGGCCAGCCGGGGGCACCGCGCAGGCCGGGCAGCAGCGGGCGGTAGGGCACCCCGAGGCGGGTGAGGGCGAGGCGGGCGCAGTGGCGGACGGTGGTGAACTCGCGGCGGCGGGATTCGACGGCGCGGGCGATGACCGCCTCCTCCTCCGCATCGAGGCGGGCCTCGGGCGGGTCGGAGTAGGCGGTCTCGACGACGACGGGCGCGGGCAGGATTTCGTTGATCACTGTTCCCCCGGACAGACGGACGACATGGCCTTCCGGAGGATAGCGTGATGATCCGTCATTCGAACGCGGCGGCGGCCTCCCGCAGGGCGCGGGCGACGGTTTCGGGGTCGTCGGGGGCCGGGGCGCCGGGAAGGTAGGTGACGGCGCGCAGCCCGCCGCTGTAGCGGAAGGAGCGGTGGCGCTCGTACACCGGCCAGGAGACGGGGGACCGGCGGTCGACGCCGACGCTGATGCCCTGGAACGGGGCCATGCCGATGAGCTGGTGGACGGGACCGAGCCGACCGGTCTCGGCGCCGTCCACCAGGAGCCGGAAGTCCCAGCGCAGCCCGGCCACGGCCGTCGCCTCGACGGTGATCAGGTGGGCGCCGGGGGCGAGCGGGCCGGCGTCGGTGTCGAGGAGTTCGCCGTACTGGTTGTAGGCGAGGTGCAGCCGGCCGTCCTCGACGTAGAGGCTGTAGCCGCCGCCCTGGTCGCCGTGCGAGACCAGGACGCCCGCGTCCCCGGCGCCGTGCCGGGCGAGTTCGACCTCGATGGCGAAGGAGCGGAAGGAGATCAGCCGGGACGAGCGGTACCGCTCCAGTTCGGGCGTGCCGGCGAGCAGGCGCAGCGGGCGGCGCAGCCGGGCGTCGTCGGGGTGGCGCAGGGCGAGGGCGCCGCTGGCGTCGGCGAGCGGGAAGACGCCGTTGCGCCAGGCGGCGGCCTCCCAGGCCTCGGACAGCTCCTTGACCAGGCCGGGGTGTTCGGCGGCGAGGTCGTGGATCTCGGTGGGGTCGGTGCGCAGGTCGTACAGCGCCCACTCGCCGTCGTCGTACGGGGCGCCGGGGCGGTGCAGGGTGACGAGCTTCCAGCCGTCCCGGTAGTAGCTGCGGTTGCCGGTCATCTCGCAGTACTGCTCGGGGTGGGTGGAGGGGGCGGCCGGGTCGCGCAGCACGGGGGCGAAGGTGGTGCCGTCCAGCGACTGGACCTCGGTTCCACCGCGCCGCGCGGGCCGGTCGAGGCCGGCGAGGTCGAGCAGCGTGGGCAGCAGGTCGGTGACGTACTGGTACTGGGTGCGCACGCCGGGGTCGCCCTCGGTGCGCGGGAGGCCGGCGGGCCAGGAGAGCACGAAGGGCACCCGGACGCCGCCCGCGTGGGTCTGGCCCTTGTAGAGGCGGAACGGGGTGTTGGAGGCCATGCCCCAGCCGCGCGGGTAGTGGACGAGCGAGCGCGGACCGCCGATCAGCTCGGTCTCCCGTTCGACGTCGGGGTTCCAGTCCGCGGGCAGGCGGGGGTGGTGGACGAAGCGGCTGAAGTAGCTGCGGGTGCCTTCGGCGCCGCCCTCGCCGGTGCCGCCGTTGTCGGAGGTGAACACCACGATGGTGTTGTCGAGTTCACCGAGCGCGGTGAGGGTGTCCAGCAGCCGGCCGAGGTTCTGGTCGACGTTGTCGACCATGGCGGCGTAGACCTCCATGTAGCGGGCGTAGAGCTGCCGCTGGGCGGGGGTGAGCTCGCTCCACGGGCCGACCTCGTGGCCGGACTCGGTGTTGCGGTCGGGCAGTTCGGTGCCGGGCGGGAAGTGGCCGGCGGCGAGCTGGCGGGCGAACCGGTCGGCGCGCAGCGCGTCCCAGCCGTCGTCGTAGCGGCCCCGGTGGCGGGCGAGGTCCTCGGGCTTGGCCTGCAGCGGGCCGTGCACGGCGTTGTGGGCGAGGTAGAGGAAGAACGGCTTGTCGGCGTCGTGGGCGCGCAGCGAGGTGACCATGTCGATGGCGCGGTCGGTGATGTCGTCGGTGTAGTAGTAGCCGTCGGGGAGGTCGTCGATGTCCAGCGGGCTGTTGTCGCGGACGAGTTGGTGCGGGTGGAAGAGGCTGGTGAGGCCCTCCAGGACGCCGTAGTACTGGTCGAAGCCCTTCTGCAGCGGCCAGTTGGCGCGGTTGTCGGCCGCGTTGGAGGCGGAGTCGCGGGTGAGGTGCCACTTGCCGACGGCGTAGGTGGCGTAGCCGGCGTCGTGCAGCAGTTCGGCGAGGGTGGGGATGTCGCCGGCGATCTCCATGCCGTAGCCGGGGAAGCCGGGGTCGGCGTTGGCGACGAAGGAGTAGCCGACCCGGTGCGGGTTGAGGCCGGTGAGCAGGGCCGCGCGGGCGGGGGAGCAGAGCGGCATGGTGTGGTAGTTGGCGAGTTTGACGCCGCGCTCGGCGAGGCCGTCCAGGGCCGGGGTGGGGATCTCGGCGCCGAACGGGCCGATGTCGCTGTAGCCGAGGTCGTCGACCAGGACGACGACGATGTTGGGCGCGCCCTCGCGCGGGCGGACCCGCCGGGGCCAGGCGGGGGCGGAGTCGCGGAAGGTGCGGCCGACGGTGCCGGGGAAGCCGGCGTACGGGTCGCGGTACGCGTCGTGGCGCGGTGCGGCGGTCATGCGGTGCTCCGGGTGGTGGTGAGGGCGGCGGGCCGGGTGTCCAGGCGGGGGACGGCGGCGAGGAGTTCGGCGGTGTACGGGTGCTCGGGCGCGGTGACGACCCGGTCGGCCGGTCCGGTCTCGACGATCCGGCCGCGGTGCATGACCGCGATCCGGTGGCTCACCTGGCGGACGACCGCGAGGTCGTGGGCGATGAACAGCAGGGCGAGGCCGAGCTCGCGCTGGAGGCGGGCGAGCAGGTCGAGCACCTGGGCCTGCACCGAGACGTCGAGGGCGGAGACCGGCTCGTCGCAGATCAGCACGCTCGGCTCGGGTGCCAGCGCCCGGGCGATGCCGATGCGTTGGCGCTGGCCTCCGGAGAAGGCGCGCGGGTGCCGGCCGGCGCTCTCGGGGTCGAGGCCGACCTGCTCCAGCAGCTCGGCCACCCGCCGGGCGCGGGCGGCCCGGTCGCCCAAGCCGTGAGCGATCAGCGGTTCGGCGACGATCTGCCCGGCGGTCATCCGGGGGTTCAGCGAGGAGTACGGGTCCTGGAAGACCAGTTGGACCTCGCGCCGCGCGGCCCGTTCGCCGCCGCGTCCGAACTCCTGCCCCCGGAAGCGGATTTCGCCGCCGCTCGGGGCGTGCACCTGGACCAGGGCGCGGGCCAGGGTGGACTTGCCGGAGCCGGACTCGCCGACTAGGCCGAGCGTCTCGCCGGGGTGCAGCACCAGGTCGACGCCGTCCAGTGCGGTGACCGCGCGCCGCCGTGCGCCGTAGGTCTTGCGCAGGCCGCCGACGGTGAGCAGCGGCTCGGCCCCCGGCGTGCTGTTGGCGGCGGCCGGCGAGGGCGTCTCCAGGCGTGGGACGGCGGCCAACAGCTGCTTGGTGTAGGGGTGTTGCGGTGCGGTGAGGACCTCGTCGGTGGTCCCGGACTCGACCACCCGGCCGTCGCGCATGACCAGCAGCCGGCGGCAGGTCCGGGCGATCACCCCGAGGTCGTGGCTGATCACCACGAGCGCGGTGCCGGTCTCCCGGTTGATCCGGGTGAGCAGGCGGAGGATTTGCTGCTGGACGGTCGGGTCGAGGGCGGTGGTCGGTTCGTCGGCGACCAGCACCTGGGCGTCGTTGGCGAGGGCGAGGGCGATCATGATGCGCTGGCGCTGGCCGCCGGAGAACTGGTGCGGGTGGTCGCGCAGCCGTGCGGCGGCGTCGGGGATGCCGACGAGGTCGAGCAACTCCAGGGAGCGGGAGGCGCGTTCGCGCTTGTCGGGGTGGTTGCCGTGGGCGCGCAGCGCCTCGTCGAGCTGCTTGCCGACGGTGAGCACCGGGTTGAGCGAGGACATCGGGTCCTGGAAGACCATCGCGATCCGCCGCCCGCGGACGGCGCGCAGCGCCGGTTCGGGCAGGGCGGCGAGGTCCTGGCCGGCCAGCTCCACCGAGCCGCGGGTGATCCGGCCGCCGGCCGGGAGCATGCGCAGCAGGGCGAGCGCGGTGGTGGACTTGCCGGAGCCGGACTCGCCGACCAGGCCGAGGGTCTCCCCGGCGGCCAGCGCGAAGCCGACGCCGTCCACGGCGGTGGTGCCGTCGAACGCCACGGTGAGGTCGGTGACCCGCAGGACGGCGCGGTCGGTGCGGGCGGCGGTGCCTTCGGACGGTGCGGTGGCGGTCATCGGCGGATCCCCCGGTTCAGGGCCTCGGCGATCAGCGTGAAGCCGAGCACCAGCGCGGTGGTCGCGGCCAGCGGGGCGGCCGCGAAGGTCGGGTGGGTGGCGAGGTAGCCGACGGACTGGCTGAGGATCGAGCCGAGGGTCGGCTCCGGCGGGCGTACGCCGAGCCCGAGGAAGCTCATCGCGCCCTCGATGAACACGCCGACCGACAGCGCCACCGCGCTCTGCACGATCAGCGGGTCGACGGCGTTCGGCAGCACGTGCCGCAGCAGCACCCGGGCCCGGGAGGCGCCGCCGACCCGGGCGGCCAGCGCGTACTCGCGCTCCCGCTGGACCAGGATGCCCGAGCGCAACTGGCGCCCGAACAGCGGGATCTCGGCGAGCGCGATGACGATGAACACCGGCCAGCGGCCCGGGCCGAGCACGGCGGTGACGGCCAGCGCCAGGATCAGCCCGGGGAAGGCGAGCACCAGGTCGAACAGCCGCTGGACGGCGGTGTCGGCCCAGCGGTGGGTGGCCGCCAGCAGGGCGAGCGAGCAGCCGAGCAGCGCGCCCGCCGGGACGGCGCCGAAGGTCAGCGCGAGGTCGGTGGTGATGCCGTGCAGGACCCGGCTGAGCAGGTCGCGCCCGAGGTCGTCGGTGCCCAGCGGGTGCGCGGCGCTGGGACCGGCGAGCGCGAGCGGTCCCTGGGCGTTCGGGTCGTGGCCGGTGAGCAGCGGGGCGAGCAGGCCGGCCAGCGCGACGGTGCCGACCAGGGCGAGCCCGGTCAGCCCGCGGGCGGTGAGCAGCCCGGCGAGGTACCGGTTGCGGACGGCGGCGCGCGCGGGGCGCGCCGGGGCGGGGGCGGTCAGGGCGGTCATCGGTTACTCCCACCGGATCCGGGGGTCGAGCCAGGCGTACACGAGGTCGGTGAGCAGCTGGACGGCGACGTAGCCGGCGACGGTCAGCAGCAGCAGGGCCTGCACCACGGGGTAGTCGCGGCGCAGCACGCCCTGTTCGACGAGCTGGCCGAGGCCGGGCCAGGCGAAGATCCGCTCCACCAGCACCGCTCCGGCGACCAGGTGGCCGATCTGCAGGCCGAGCACGGTGACGGCGGACGGCAGCGCGTTGGGCAGGGCGTGCCGCCAGACGATCCGGCGCCGGGAGACGCCGGCGGCGGTGGCGGTGCGCACGTAGTCCTCGGCGAGCGCCCGTTCGATGCCGTCCTTGAGGTAGCGGGCGAGCACCGCGGCACTGGGCAGGGCGAGGCAGACGGCGGGCAGCAGCAGGTACTGCAGTGCGAGGTCGGGGGCGTCGAGCAGGGACTCGTGGCCGCCGGCGGGCAGCAGTCCGAGGGTGACCGCGAAGAGCAGCACCAGCAGCACGCCGGTGACGAACGGCGGTACGGCCAGCACGGCGGTGGTGAAGGCGCGGACGGCGGCGGCGACCGGCCGGCGCTCGGCGGTGGCGCCGAGCACGCCCAGCGGCAGGGCCAGCAGCACGACCAGCAGCAGGGCGGCGGCGGTGAGTTGGACGGTCGCGCCGATCCCGTCGCCGATCAGCTCGGCCACCTGGCCGCCGATCGCGTAGCTGCGCCCGAGGTCGCCGGTGAGCAGCGCGCCGAGCCAGTGCAGGTACTGGGTCAGCAGGGGTTCGTCCAGGCCGAGTTGCGCGCGGATCGCGGCGACGGCCTGCGGTCCGGCGTCGGGGCCGGCCAGGGTGGTGGCGGGGTCGCCGGGGATGAGGCGCAGGATGAGGAAGACCACGAAGGAGGCGAGGAGGAGGACGAGCAGCCCGGAGGGCAGCCGCTTGAGGAGGAAGCTTCGCATGGTTCGGGCCGTCCGCTCAGGCCGTGAAGTAGGCGTCGTCGAGGTTGAGGTAGCCGAACTTGTTGAGGGTGGCGCCGCTGACCTTGCCGCCGGCGACCTCGGTGAGTCCGGCGATCGCGAGGTCGATCACGAACTGTTCGTCCAGCAGGGTGTCGGTGATCCGCCGGTAGAGCGCCTTGGCCTCGTCGCTGTCGCTGTCCGGCCGCTTCCAGGCGCGCTGCACGATGTCGGTGTAGGCGGGCGAGCTGAAGTGGGAGCTGTTCCTGGCCTCGTTGAACGGGTAGGCGCTCACCGCCAGGGTGGCGGGGTGGAGTTGGGCGAAGCCGTGGCTCAGCGTCCACAGCGCGGGCATGGACTGGGCGATGAGCTGCTTCTGCATGGTGGGCGAGTCGGTGGGCTGCAGCACGGTCTCGATGCCGACCTGCTGGAGGTCGTACTGGAGGACCTGCGCCACGGCGGTGTTGCCCGGGTCGTTGCTGTGCGCGAACGGCAGGGTGATGCCGGTGAGCCCGGCGTCCTTGAGCAACTGCCGTGCCCGCTCCGGGTCGTGGCGGTAGTGGGCGGCGGCCTCCGCGCTGTACGCGGGGGAGGACTTGGGCCAGGGCGTGGCGGAGACGGTGCCGTGGCCGCCGAGCGCCTGCTGGACCAGCCGTTCGCGGTCGACGGCCCAGGCGATGGCCTGCCGGACGCGCTTGTCGCCGACGTGCTCGGCGGTGAGGTTGACGCCGATGTAGTACGCGCCGCCGCCGGTGTCGTAGGAGGTGATGCGGAACTGCCGGTCGCTGCGCAGGGCGGCGAGGTCCTTGCCGCGGACGTGGTAGGAGAGGTGGGTCTGGCCGGTCTTCAGGGAGGAGAGCAGCGATTCGCTCTGGGGGATCACCCGGATCTCGACGCCGTCGAGGTAGGGGCGGCCGGGGTTCCAGTACTTCTCGTTGCGGGCGAAGGTGATCGAGCTGCCGGGCTTGCGCTCGGTGAGGGTGTAGGGGCCGGTGCCGACCAGCTTCGTCCCGGCGAAGGCCTCCTCGACGCTCTCCGAGTCCGGCACGATCATGAACTCGAAGAGGTCGAAGATGTTGCTCACGGGGTGGGCGAGGACGAGGGTCAGCTCGAAGTCGCCGTTCTTGCGGAAGTCCTTGACGGCGGCGGCGGTCGAGCGCAGCTGGGCCGAACGCGCCGGGTTCTGCAGGTTCTTGACGGCGAACACCACGTCGTCGGCGGTGAACCGGCGGCCGCTGTGGAAGGTGACGTCCTCGCGCAGGCGGAGCGTGACCTCGGTGCCGTCCGGGGCGAGCTGCCAGGAGGTGGCGAGTTCGGGCTGCGGCTTCAGCTGGTCGTCGTAGCGGGTCAGGGTGTTGAAGACCAGCCGCTGGACGAGGGTGTTGGCGCTCTGGGCGAACAGCAGGGCCGGGGTGAAGTCGACGCCGGCGCCGACCGTGAGGACGCCGCCGCGGCGCGGGCCCGCCGCGTCGCCGGCGCCGCGGCCGGCGGCGGTGTCGGCGGCCGAGCGGCAGGCGGCCAGGGTCAGCAGGCCGGCGCCGGCCAGGCTGCCGCGCAGCAGCGCGCGGCGGGAGAGCGGGGAGGCGGTGGGGAAGCTGGTCACGAGTGGGGATCCTCTGCGGGGATGGGGCGGTGCGGGGGCGGTCAGGGCGAGCGCGGGGCGGTGGTCAGGGCGTGCACCGGGCGGGCGTACAGGGTGCCGAGCGCGGCCGCTCCGGCGGCCACGGCGAGCACATCGGCGCCGCGCTGCTGGGCGATCACCAGGTCGGCGTCGCGCCGCAGGTGCGAGCGGCGGGTGAACTCGTCGCGCACCACGTCCAGGTAGGCGGGGTCGAGCAGGGCGAAGGTCTCGGTCAGCACCAGCAGGTCGGGGTTGACCACGTCGGCCAGCAGGGCGAGTGCCCGGCCGACGGTCTCCGCGCGCCGGCGCACCAGCCGGTCGGCCCGCGGGTCGCCGGCCCGGACGGCGGCCACCAGCGCGGCGCGGTCGGGCCGTTCGGTGATTCCTTCGGCGGCCGCCGCCTCGAACAGCGTGGTGTCCGAGGCGGCGACCGCCAGACAGCCGGTGCGGCCGCAGTGGCACGGCGCGTCGCTGTCCGGCACCGGCAGGTGGGCGACGTCCCCGGTCGGCGAGGCCGGCCCGACGTGCACGGTGCCGGCCACGGCGAGCGCCGCGTCCACCACGTGGCCGACGAACAGGTGCACCAGCGAGCGCCGGGCCGCCGGGTGGCCGAACAGGATCTCGGCCTGGGCCAGCGCCCGGGCGTGGTTGTCCACCTGGACGGGCAGCCCGGTGGTCTCGGCCAGCAGCGCGCCGAGCGGAAGGTCCCGCCAGTCGAGCGGGTCGTGACGGGTGACCACCCCGCGCTCGCGGTCGACCGCGCCGCCGGCGACGGCGCCGAGGCCGACCACGGTGCGGCCGTCCGGGGCGTCGGCGAGCAGCCCGGGCAGCCGCTCCAGCAGCGGCCGCAGCACCGCCGCGCCGGTGCGGCCCCGGTTGCTCAACTCCCGGCGGTGCAGCACGTTTCCGCGTGGGTCGAGGAAGGCGAAGGTGGTGTACGGCAGGCCGATGTGCAGGCCGGCCACCGCGATCCGGCCGGTGTCGACGTCCACCGGGAGCTGCGGGCGGCCGACCGCGCCGGCGCCGGGGCCGGCCAGTTCGGGCCGCTCGTGGAGCAGTCCGAGCCGGACGAGGTCGACCACCTGGCGGGAGACCGCGGCCGGGCTCAGACCGGTGAGCGCGGCGACCCGGCTGCGGGCCACCGGCCCGTGGTCCAGCACCGCCCGCAGGACGGCGGCGGCGTTGACGTCCCGCCGCGCGTCCCCGGTGCGCGGGCGGGTGCCGGCCGCGGTCTGATCCTGGGTGAACATGCTTCGCCTTCCGGGGAGTTCGGGGAGTTCGGGCCGGCTCAGGAGTTCTCGGCGGCCTCGGCCTCCAGCTGCTCGGCGGGCACCAGCCCGGCGACCCGCGGCGGCTCGACGGGCTCCAGCAGCCGGCTCGCCGTGCCGTCCACGCCCGCCGGCAGGTCGCCGTCCAGGGTGATCCGGCGCACCAGGCGCGGCTCGTCGCCGTAGTCGTTGACCGCGTAGTGCTGGGTGGCGCGGTTGTCCCAGATCGCGACGTCGCCGACCTGCCAGTCCCAGCGCACGGTGTTCTCCAGGCGCTCCACGTAGCGCTGGAACAGCGCGATCAGCGCCTTGCTGTCGGCGCCCGAGACGCCCTGGATCCGCTGGGCGAAGGCGCCGAGCAGGAGGCTCTTCTCGCCGGTCACCGGGTGGACGCGGACCACCGGGTGCTCGGTCCTGAAGGCCGTCGAGACGAACACCTTGCGGAAGAGGTCGGCGACCTCGGCGTTCTCGGCCAGTTCCGGGCGCAGCGCGAGGCTCGCCGCGTAGTCGTAGTCGTTGGTGTGCACGGCGCGCAGCGACTCGGCCAGCGTCTTCAGCGGCTGCGGCAGGTCCTGGTAGGCGGCCGCGGTGTTGGCCCACACGGTGGAGCCGCCGGCCGGCGGCAGCTCCAGGGCGCGCAGGATCGAGGCCTTGGGGTAGGACGGCACGAAGGTGACGTCGGTGTGCCAGTTGTTGGCGCGCACGCCCTTGGTGGCGTCCAGTTCGAAGACGTACCGGCCGTCGGCGCTGGGGACGGTGGGGTGGCCGACCGGGTGGCCCAGCAGGCGGGCGAAGGCCTCGTGCCCGGCGTCGTCGAGGTGCCGCTGGCCGCGGAAGAACAGCACCTTGTGCTCGTACAGCGCGGCTTCGAGGGCGGCGACGGTCTCGGCGGGCAGGTCGCCGCCGAGGCGGACGTCGTGCACGATCGCGCCGATCCGGCCGGCGGCCGGGGTGAGGCGCAGGGCGGTGGCGGGGGAGGTGGAGGTGGACATGGCGATTCCTCGACTCTGGTGGAGGGGAAAGGGGATGCGCGAGGACGCCCCGGCGGCGGCGGAGGCGGGCAGGGCGGCGCGGCGCAGGGCGGCACACGGGTGCCGGGGAGGACTGACGGCCGGAGGGCCGGGATCAGCGGGCGAAGGCCCCGCGACAACAGCGACAGCGCAGGCGGGCCGGGGCGGTGCGGTGAAGGGTGCTCATCGGCCCTCCTTCCTGGTCCGGGGCGCTGCGAGTGGGCTCGGCGCTCATCGTGCTGAAGCCCGTGCCTCCCTGTCAATCACCCGTTCTGCCTGGTGGGACGGGGTGTTGCGGCCGTGTGGCGGCATGTTGCGGAGGATGGCCGGGTGGTGACGGGAAGACTGCGGCGGCGTGTTCCGGCCTGTCGGGGGCGTGTCGGGATTACTAACTTTCGCAGCGGAAGAAACCCCGCCGGGCACGAAGGGCCCGCCCCGGAGCGCGTCCGGGCGGGCCTCTCGTCACATCTGACGGGCGCTCACGCCCCCAGTAGCCGGGCGAAGTCCAGGCCGAGGCCGCCGAGGACGGGGAGCGCGCCGAGGTCGGTGACGGCGCCGACCGGGATGCTGTAGCCCTGGTTCACCTCCCGGGGCTGTGCGGCGGCGGGTGGTCCGGAGAGGGCGCCGGTCAGGGCCGGGGCGAGGACGGCGGTGAGGGCGGCGAGCTTGGCGATGGTGCGCACGGGGCCTCCGGGGGCGTGGGAACGGGCACCCTGCCGAACGCGCGGGGGAGTCGTGCGGTCACGTATCGTCCCTCCTTCGGCCGGTCCGGTAAAGCATCCCGGATTGTGTTCATGACAACACGTCAGATGTCTGTACCGCTCCGGAGGTGCCTGCCTAGGGTCCTGTTCACACGACCCAACTGGGAGGACCCACATGCGCGTTGTCCCGAACCTCCGGATCCTGGCGGGCGTCCCGGTGGCCACCGCCGCGCTGCTCGCCCTGAGCGCCGGCACCGCGAGCGCCGCGATACCGGTCAACCAGCCGATGAGCGGCAAGGCCACCTACTACAACGACGCCGGCTACGGCGCCTGCGGCACCCAGATCAACGCCGCCACCCAGCTGCTCGTCGCCGTCTCGCACACCTGGTGGACCACCGCCAACCCCAACAACGACCCGCTCTGCAAGGGCATCTCGGTCAAGGTGACCTACCAGGGCAAGACCCTCACCGTGCCCGTCAAGGACCAGTGTCCGTCCTGCGACGCCACCCACATCGACCTCAGCCAGCCCGCCTTCGCGAAGTTCGCGCCCCTCGGCCAGGGCGTGATCAACGGTCTGACCTGGCAGTTCGTCAAGACCGGCTTCGCCGGCCGGAGCATCCCGATCGGTGAGCCCGTCACCGGCTCCACCCTCGGCTGAGGTCTGCTCCACGCCGCTCCGCCCGCCGCCGCTGTCGGTGGGGGCGGGCAGAATCGGCGCCGCGCGCACCCGGCGCGGCAGGCCACCCAGGGAGGGGCGGAGATGGCGAGGTACCTCACGGTGACGGCGGCGGTCACCACGGACCGGGCACGGCTGCGGGAGTTCCTCCGCTCGCCGGTCGCCCCGCCCTCCACCCGGCCCGCGTCCGACTGGGCGGGCCTCTGCACCCCCTGGCGCGAGGAGGCCGTCCGCCGCCGCTACCGCGCCGAACTGCCCGCCGCCCTCGCGGAGTGCGACCGCTGGATCGACGGCGACCACGCCGCCCTCCTCCACGGCCTCGACGAGGACGGCGGCCTCGTCCTGCGCCACGACAACGCCACCGGCGCGCTCATCGTCGACTTCGACACCCGCGTCGACTTCGAACTCCCCGGCATGATCTGGGCGTTCACCGCCCTGCGCGGCCTCGCCGACGCCATGGCCGGCGCGGACACCGGCCTCGTCGAACTCACCGCCGACTGGAGCGCGGAGAGCGTGCTGCTGCACCTGGCCCCGGGACGCTCCGTCCTCCTCGACCCCGACCGGGACGCCGCCGTCCTCGCCCGCGCCCGCGACGCGGCCTTCGACGCCCGCTGCGCCGCCTCCGGGGCGGACGGGGACGAGCCGGCCGGTGCCGTCCTCGCACGCCTGCTGGCCTGACAGAGTGCCCGGGCCGGGCCCCTGATCCTTGCAGGCTGCCGGTGGTTCGCGGAGGGCTCGCGGGCGTACCGTCCCGGGAAACGGTCGGCGCGAGGTGGAGGTCGGGGTCCGTGGGATCCGGTGGCACGGGTGTGAACGGCGGGGTGTCCTTCTGGTGGGGCGGGCTCGGGCTGCCCGAGCCGCGCCCGGCCCTGCCCGGCGACCGGGAGGTCGACGTCTGCGTGGTCGGCGGCGGCTACACCGGCCTGTGGACGGCGTACTACCTCAAGAAGGCCGAACCGGGGCTGCGGATCGCCGTCCTCGAACAGCGGTTCTGCGGCTACGGCGCCTCCGGACGCAACGGCGGCTGGCTCTACAACGGCTTCGCCGGGCGCGGCGCCTTCGCCCGCCGCTACGGGCAGCGGCCCGCTGCCGCGATGCAGCGGATGATGGACGCGGCGGTCGGCGAGGTGGCGGACACCCTGGACGCCGAGGGCATCGACGCCGACGTGGTGCGCGGCGGCGTGCTGGAGGTCGCCCGCACCCCCGCCCAACTGGCCCGGCTGCGCGAGTTCGCCGAGACCGAGCGCGGCTACGGTCCCGACCGCGTCCACGAACTCGGCGCCGCCGAGACCGCCGGGCGGCTGCGCGTCGCCGGCGCCCTCGGCGGCGTCTGGAGCCCGCACGGCGCCCGCGTCCAGCCCGCCAAGCTCGCCGCCGGCCTCGCGGACACCGTCGAGCGGCTGGGCGTCGACCTCTACGAGGGCACCCGGGTGACGGAGATCCGCGGCGGCCGCCGGCCCCGGGCGGTCACCCCGCACGGCACCGTCACCGCCCGCTACGTGCTGCGCGCCACCGAGGGCTTCACCTCCGGCCTCGCGGGCGAGCGGCGCACCTGGCTGCCGATGAACTCGGCGATGATCGCCACCGAGCCGCTGCCGCCGTCCTTCTGGGCGCAGACCGGCTGGGAGGGCCGCGAGGTGCTCGGCGACTTCGCCCACGCCTACATGTACGCCCAGCGCACCGCCGACGACCGGATCGCCCTCGGCGGGCGCGGCGTCCCCTACCGCTTCGGCTCCCGGACGGACACCGACGGCGCCACCCAGCCCGCGACCGTCCGTCAGCTCCGGGAGATCCTGGGCGCGTTCTTCCCCGCCGCGCGCGGCGCCCGGATCGAGCACGCCTGGGCCGGGGTGCTCGGCGTGCCCCGCGACTGGTGCGCCACCGTCGACCTGGACCGCCGCAGCGGCCTCGGGTGGGCGGGCGGCTACGTCGGCAGCGGGGTGACCACCACCAACCTGGCCGGCCGCACCCTGCGCGACCTCGTCCTCGGCCACGACACCGAACTCACCCGGCTGCCCTGGGTCGGCCACACCGTCCGTCGCTGGGAGCCCGAACCCCTCCGCTGGCTGGGCGTGCACGCCCTCTACGCCGCCTACCACACCGCCGACCGGCGGGAGGCGGCCGGCCGCCGCCCCCGCACCTCCCCGCTCGCCCGCCTCGCCGACACCGTCGCCGGGCGGTAGGTCCCCGGGGCCGGCCGGTCCACCGGCCGGCCCCGGGGCGAGGGCGCTCAGGCGCCCACGTACTCCGCCAGGTGCCGGCCGGTGAGGGTGGACCGGGCGGCCACCAGCTCGGCGGGGGTGCCCTCGAAGACGACGCGCCCGCCGTCGTGGCCGGCCCCCGGCCCGAGGTCGACGATCCAGTCGGCGTGGGCCATCACGGCCTGGTGGTGCTCCACGACGACGACGGACTTGCCGGAGTCGACGAGCCGGTCCAGCAGCCCGAGCAACTGCTCGACGTCGGCCAGGTGGAGGCCGGTGGTCGGCTCGTCCAGGACGTAGACGCCGCCCTTGTCGCCCATGTGGGTGGCCAGCTTCAGCCGCTGCCGCTCGCCGCCGGAGAGGGTGGTCAGCGGCTGGCCGAGGCTGACGTAGCCGAGGCCGACGTCCACCAGGCGGCTGAGGATCCGGTGGGCGGCCGGCGTGCGGGCCTCGCCGGCGGCGAAGAAGGCCTCCGCCTCCGTCACCGGCATCGCCAGCACCTCGCTGATGTCCTTGCCGCTGAGGTGGTACTCCAGCACCGAGGCGTCGAACCGCCGGCCCTCGCAGTCCTCGCAGGTGGTGGCCACCCCGGCCATCATCGCCAGGTCCGTGTAGACGACGCCCGCGCCGTTGCAGGTCGGGCAGGCGCCCTCGGAATTGGCGCTGAACAGCGCCGGCTTGACCCCGTTGGCCTTGGCGAACGCCTTGCGGATCGGCTCCAGCAGACCGGTGTAGGTGGCCGGGTTGCTGCGCCGCGAGCCGCGGATCGGGCTCTGGTCGACCGACACCACCCCCTCCCCGGCCGGTATCGAGCCGTGCACCAGCGAGCTCTTGCCCGAGCCGGCCACCCCGGTCACCACGACCAGCACGCCGAGCGGGATGTCCACGTCGACGTCCCGCAGGTTGTGCGCGTTCGCGCCGCGGATCGCCAGCTTGCCGGTGGGTGTGCGCACCGTCTCCTTCACCGACGCCCGGTCGTCGAGGTGCCGGCCGGTGACCGTGCCCGCCGCCCGCAGGCCCTGCACCGAGCCCTCGAAGCAGACGGTGCCGCCCGCCGAGCCCGCGCCCGGACCGAGGTCCACCACGTGGTCGGCGATCGCGATCACCTCGGGCTTGTGCTCCACCACCAGCACCGTGTTGCCCTTGTCCCGCAGCTGCCGCAGCAGACCGTTCATCCGCCGGATGTCGTGCGGGTGCAGACCGGTGCTGGGTTCGTCGAAGACGTAGGTGACGTCGGTGAGCGAGGAGCCGAGGTGGCGGATCATCTTCACCCGCTGCGCCTCGCCGCCGGAGAGCGTGCCGGCCGGCCGCTCCAGCGAGAGGTAGCCGAGGCCGATCTCCACGAAGGAGTCCAGGGTCTGGCGGAGCGCGGCGAGCAGCGGTGCCACCGAGGGCTCGTCGAGCTCGCGCACCCAGGCGGCGAGGTCGCTGATCTGCATCCGGCACGCGTCGGCGATGCTGATCCCGCGGACCTTGGAGGAGCGGGCGGCCTCGGTCAGCCGGGTGCCGTCGCAGTCGGGACAGGAGGCGAAGGCGACCGCGCGGTCCACGAACGCCCGGATGTGCGGCTGCATCGCCTCCCGGTCCTTGGCGAGGATGGACTTCTGGACCTTCGGGACCAGCCCCTCGTAGGTGAGGTTGATGCCGTTGACCTTCACCTTGGTCGGCTCGCGGTAGAGGAAGTCCTGCAACTCCCGCTCGGTGTAGTCGCGGATCGGCTTGTCCGCGTCCAGGAAGCCGGAGCCGCTGAAGATCCGCGTCATCCAGCCGTCCCCGGTGTAGCCGGGCACCGTGATCGCGCCCTCGGCGAGCGACTTGGTGTCGTCGTAGAGCTGGGTGAGGTCGATGTCCGAGACCGCGCCGCGGCCCTCGCAGCGCGGGCACATGCCGCCGGTGACGCTGAAGCTGCGCCGCTCCTTGACCGTCTTGCCGGCGCGCTCCACGGTGACCGCGCCCGCCCCGCTGATCGAGGCGACGTTGAAGGAGAACGCCTTGGCCGAGCCGATGTGCGGCTGCCCGAGCCGGCTGAACAGGATCCGCAGCATCGCGTTGGTGTCGGTCGCCGTGCCGACGGTGGAGCGCGGGTCCGCGCCCATCCGCTGCTGGTCGACGATGATCGCGGTGGTCAGGCCGTCCAGCACGTCCACGTCGGGCCGGGCCACCGACGGCATGAAGCCCTGCACGAACGCGCTGTACGTCTCGTTGATCAGCCGCTGCGACTCCGCCGCGACGGTGTCGAAGACCAGGGAGCTCTTGCCCGAACCGGAGACCCCCGTGAACACCGTCAGCCGGCGCTTGGGGATCTCGATACTGACGTCCCTGAGGTTGTTCTCGCGCGCCCCGTGCACGCGGATCAGGTCGTGGGTGTCGGCGGCGTGCGGCTCGGGTGCCTGTGCGTCGGTCCTGCTGGCCGTGCTCATCGTTTCTCCGGTTCCTCTCACGGTGCCCTCCGGTTCCGATCTAACCAGCCGGGTACGACAGGTGGTGGTCTTAGGCCGGTCGGGGCCGTGCGCTGGCGGCCGGCCGGGGCGCACCGCACGGTGGTGGCGGGGGACGGACGACGGGAGGTGCCGGCGGTGTCGAAGCGGGCACGGCTGTGGCGGGCGACGGCGGGCCTGGCGGCCCTCGTGGTGGGCGCCGGCGCGGTCCCCGCGACCGCCGCCGGGGTGGGGCCGGGGTGGGCGGTGGCCGTGGTGGACCAGGCGTCGCGGCGGGTGCTGGTGGTGCGGAGCGCGGAGGAACTGGTCGGCTACCGGGGGCCGGACCGCCGGCCGGTGGTCTGGTCGTGGTCCGCGGACACCGCCGGCGACCTCGACGACCTCGACCCGCGCCGCAGCTGGGAGCTGCCGGACGAGGTCAAGAGCCGGGTGCGGCACGGCCGCCGGTACCTGCTGGCCACCGCCTCCGGGGGCCTGGCGGCCGTCGTCGACACCGCGACCGGCGCCGCGCGGTGGGCCGTCGACACCGGCCCGCTCGCCAACCCGCACAGCGCCGAACTCCTGCCCGACGGCAACGTCGCCGTCGCCGCCTCCACCGGCGGCTGGATACGGCTGTACGCCGCCTCCCTCGGCCCGCGCAGCACCGCGCACGCCGAGTACCGGCTGCCGGGCGCGCACGGTGTGCACTGGGACGGCCGCTCCCGGCTGCTCTGGGCGCTCGGCGACGACCGGCTGACCGCGCTGCGGGTGGGCGGCAGCGCGGCCGCGCCGACGCTCACCGCCGAGCGGACGGTGCCGCTGCCCGAGCCGGGCGGCCACGACCTGGCGCCGGTGCTCGCCGCGCCCGGGCGGTTCTGGGTGAGCACGGCGGCGCACCTGTGGCGCTTCGACCCGGCGGCGGACCGCTTCACCCGGATCCGGCTGGGCAGCGAGCGGGCCGAGCGGGACATCAAGAGCGTGGGCGACGAGCCCGGCACCGGGCGGCTGCTCACCACCGCCCCGGACCACGCGGGCCCGTGCGCCTGGTGCACCTCGGTGCTCACCCTGCACCGCCCCGACGGCAGCCGCGGCCTGCCCGGCACGCACCTCTACAAGGCGCGCTGGTGGACCAGTTGGGGGAGCGGGGGATGACCGCCGCGGCAGGGGGCGCGACCGGGGGAAGGGGTGGCGGGAGGGGTGGCGGACGGGGTGGCGAAATAGAGCGGAATGGGGCGGGGCCGGACTGCCATTCGGAGGATGCGGCTGATTTTATGCAACGCCAAACTACTCCAATAGTGGTCAGTTTCCGCTCCGGTTCCGTATACCTTCCGGTAGCGCCCCGGGCTGGGATAGCGTCCATGGCGCCGGGGGAACACGAGCCCGCTCAGCGGGTTCACTCATCCAGAAATGTACCCATTCAGGGAGAGAACTGTGCGCAATTTCGTTTCGGAATCAAGGTCCGAGACCGTCGACGAGCTGCGGCTCGCGGTGGAATCGCTCGCGGCCTTCCCGGCCCGCGGCGCCGCCGGCGGGTCGGAGGTCGCCGACCGCCTGGCGGCCGTCGCCGAGCTGTGCCGGGCGGTCGACGGAGTGCTCGACAGCCTGGTCGTCGAGGCCGCCGCCGAGGCCGCCGAGGAAGGCTGGACCGCGGCCCGGATGGCGTCCGAACACGCCGTCTACTACGCGCGGTTGCGCCGGGCGCTGCTGCTCACCGGTTCCACGGCCGAGCAGCGGTGAGCGCGGCACCCGCGACCCAGCTGGTGGACGTCAACGCCCACGTGGTGGTCTGTCCCACCCGGTGGAGCGACGTCGACGAGAACGGGCACATCAACAACGCCCGGTTGGTCTCCTACGTGCAGGAGGGAATTTACGACCTGTTCTGCCACCACGCGGTCGCCGTCCAGGAATCGCTATTCCCGTCGGGATTCCTGATCGCCCGGCACGAGATCGATTATCTGGAGCAGCTGTACCACCGGCCGGAACCGTTGCTGGTGCGGCTGACGGTCGAACGACTGGGGCGCAGTTCCGCGCACGTCGTGGTCAAGGTGTGCCGTGACGCGCACACGTTCATGCGGGCACGGACGGTCGTGGTCGCCAGGGACGCGGTCTCCGGCCGCTCCCGCACGCTCAGCCCGTCGGAGCGGCGGTTCCTCTCCGGTTTCCTCTCCGACGACGCGGCCCACGCGGTGCCGCCCCGGGTGGCGTTCGGCTCGCCGCGCGGGTCGCTCACCATGGCGTCCTCCGGGCACCACCCGGCCCGCCGGCGTCTGCCGAACCCCTCCGCCCTCACCAGGGGCGTTCCGGTGATCCCGGACGGGCGTCGCGCCCGCTGACCTCCGCCGCGACCCCGATCGATGAGTAGGATCCTGCTGGGGCAGGATCCTGCTTGGTTTGCGGGGCGGGTCCGGTGGCCGGGCCGGCCGCGGAGCACCGCGAACCCGCCCGGCGCGCGGAGCGGTTCCGGCTGGTGGCCACCCTCTTGACACCGCGCTCCACGCGGGCGCGCCGGTCAGCGGCAGAGCGCGGCGGCGCCGATCAGCCCGGCGTCGGTGCCGAGTTCGGCGCGGCGCACCTCCGGACCGCGGACGTAGGGCAGCGCCGCGTAGCGGTCCAGATGACGGGCGAGCGGCTCGAACAGGACCGGTCCGGCCGTCGCCACCCCGCCGCCGATCACCACCCGCCGCAGGTCGACCAGCGCGGCGGTGGCGGCGATCCCGGCGGCCAGCGCCTGGGCCGCCCGGTCGAAGGCGGCGAGCGCCACCGGGTGCCCGGCCAGCGCGTCCTCGGCCACCGCGCGCGCCGAGCGGTCGTCGCCGGCGGGCCGCCAGCCCCCGGCGAGGGCCCGCCGGGCGATCGCGGTGCCGCTGGCGATGCCCTCCAGACAGCCGCGCGAGCCGCACGGGCACGGTTCGCCGTCCAGGTCGACGGTGATGTGGCCGAGGTGCCCGGCGTTGCCGCTGGGACCGGGGCGCACGGCGCCGTCCAGCACCAGGCCGGCGCCGACCCCGGTGGAGACCACCAGGCAGAGCGCGTTGTCGGTGCCGCGGGCCGCGCCGAGCCAGTGCTCGGCCGCGGCCATCGCCACGCCGTCCCCGGCGAGCGCCACCGGGCGGGCGCCCATGGCGGGGTGGGCGGCGACCCCGGCGGTCAGCGGGAACTCCCGCCAGCCGGGGATGTTGACCGGGCTGACCGTGCCCCGGGCGAGGTCCACCGGGCCCGCGCTGCCGATGCCGACCGCCGTGACGGCGCCCCAGGCGGGCGCGGCGGCCAGCCGGTCCAGCACCCGGTGCACCACCGCCAGCACCTCGGCACCCGGCCGCTGGGCCGGCGTCGGCAGCTGGACGCGGTGGGCGAGTGCCCCGGTGGAGTCGACCAGCGCCCCGGCGATCTTGGTCCCGCCGATGTCGACGGCGGCGAACAGCGGGCCGGCGGACAGCGGGGCGGCGGTGGACGGCGAGGGCGCGGTCATGGCGGGTGGCTCCGGATGAGGGTGCGGACGGTGGTGGGCCCGGCGGACCGGACGGGGACAGGGACAAAGACAGGGACAGCAAACAGGATCGGGCCGACGGCGCGCTCCGCGGGGGTCACCGGCCCGAGCCGGTGCCGGCGGAGGGAACCGGCCGCGCGCGGCGGTCCGGCGTTGCCCTTTCGGGCCGTTCCGGCCCGAACCGCACGGAAACTGCCCGGAACGTGCAACGCTCCGCGGCCTCCGCGGCATCCAACAGGTATGGATTCGAATCTTCTTCCGACCGGGGACCCGGCCGACGACGCCGCGCCCGGGCCCTCCCGGAGGTCGCCGCTGCGGCTGGCCCGCTACAGCGCGACCTTCGTGGGAGTGAGCGTGGTCTCCGGCGTGCTGCTCGCCGGCCTCGTGCTGCCCGCGGCCGGCGCGCTCGGGCTGACCGCGAAGAACACGGCGGAGGAGTTCGAGGACGTCCCGGACGATTTCAAGGCGCCGCCGCTCACCCAGACCAGCCAGATCTTCGACGCCAAGGGCGGCCTGATCGCCACGGTCTACGAGCGCGACCGCACCGTCCTCGCCGCCGAGCAGATGTCGCCGTACATGCGGCAGGCCCAGGTCGACATCGAGGACGCCCGCTTCTACGAGCACGGCGCCGTCGACCTCAAGGGCGTGCTGCGGGCGATCAGCAAGAACGCCGAGAGCGGCACCACCTCCGAGGGCGCGTCCACGCTGACCCAGCAGTACGTGAAGAACGTCAACGTCGAGAAGGCCGGTGACGACCAGGAGGCCGTCAAGGAGGCCATGCGCAAGACCCTGGGCCGCAAGATCCAGGAGCTGAAGGTGGCGATCAAGCTGGAGGAGGAGCTGAGCAAGGACCAGATCCTCACCAACTACCTCAACATCACCTTCTTCGGGAACGGCGCCTACGGCGTGGAGGCCGCCTCCCAGCGGTACTTCGGCAAGTCCAACAAGGACCTCACCCTCGCCGAGGCCGCGACCCTGGCCGGCCTGGTGCAGAACCCCTCGAAGTACGACCCGAAGGCGCACCCGCAGGCGGCGCTGAACCGCCGCAACACCGTGCTCGACAAGATGCTGGAGAACCGGCACATCACGGAGGAGCAGGCCAAGGAGGCCAAGGCCGCCCCGCTGGGCCTGAACTACCGGGGGCCGCAGAACGGCTGCATCACCGCCAAGGCGGGCATGGGCTTCTTCTGCGACTACGTCAAGCACGTGATCAAGCAGGATCCGGCGTTCGGCGCCAACGCCGCCGAGCGCAAGAAGCTCTGGGACCAGGGCGGCCTGATCGTCCACACCACCCTCGACCCGGAGAAGCAGGCAGCCGCCCAGAACGCGGTGAGCTCCAACGTGCGGGTGACCGACAGCGTCTCGGCCGCCGCCAGCATGGTCGAGCCGGGGACCGGCAGGATCCTGGCGATGGCCCAGACCCGCCCGTACGGCCTGGACAAGGGCAAGAACCAGACCGTGGTCAACCTCAACGTCGACGCGGTGATGGGCGGCGGCAACGGCTTCCAGCCCGGCTCCACGTTCAAGCCGGTCGTCGCGGCCGCGGCGATGGAGGCGGGGCTGCCGCCGACCCAGGAGTACGACTCCCCGAACAGGATGGAGTACCCGACGATGAAGACCTGCGAGGGGACCTGGAAGAACACCGGCAAACCGAAGACGACGGTGCCCAACGAGTCCGCGAGCGAGAAGGGGCCGTACCAGCTGAAGGAGGCGATGGCGCTCTCGGTCAACACCTACTTCGTGCAGATGGAGCAGGAGATCGGCCTCTGCGCGGTCAAGCAGATGGCCAACAAGCTCGGCATCACGGCCCGGGCCAGCGGCGAGCCGCTGAACGAGGTCCCCGCGATGGCCCTGGGCGTCGAGGAGGTGAGCCCGCTGACCATGGCCGGCGTCTACGCGGCCTTCGCCGCCGGCGGCACGTACTGCGCCCCGGTCGCGATCAGCAGGATCACCACGGTCGAGGGCAAGGACGTCGCCGTCCCGCCCTCCCGCTGCGAGAGGGCCTTCTCCGAGAGCACCTCCCGGGTGCTGAACACGATCCTGAACGGTGTGACGGAGGGCGGCGGCACCGGTTCGGCGCTCCAGCTGGAGGGCGACCGGCAGATCGCCGGCAAGACCGGCACCTCGGACAAGAAGAAGGCGGCCTGGTTCAGCGGCTACACCCCGCAACTCGCCACCGCCGTCTGGCTCGGCGGCCCCAACGGCGGGGTGGAGATGCGCGACATCACCATCAACGGCAAGCGCCACGACGAGGTGTTCGGCGCCACCGGGCCCGGGCCGATCTGGCGGGACGCCATGAACCAGGCGCTGCGGGGCGCGCCCAAGCAGTCCCTGCCGATGACGGACATCCCCGACCCGGCGCCCAGGACCGACCCGAACGCCAGTACCGGGCCCACGGGTTCGGCCTCCGGCACCCCGGCCGCGGGTTCGCCCCCGGCCTCCTCCACCACCCCGCCCGGCAAGCGGCGCTGACGCCTGCCGGTGCCCCCCGCCCGGTGGTGGGCGGGGGGCACCGGCGCAGGGCCGTCGTCCTGGCTGGGGGGCTCCGCAGCGCCCGGGTGCCGAGGCCGTGGGTCAGCGGCCGTTGCCGAAGGTGCCGCGGGGGCCGGTGGGTTCGGCGCAGGAGCGGCAGAGGACGCGGGAGTAGACGGCGGCCGGGCCGCGGATCACCGCCTCGACGCCGCCGTGCAGGGACTGCGTTCCCGCCGGCCCGCCGCAGAGGTGGCAGCTGCGCCGGGCCTGCGCCCTGGTGTAGCAGTCCCAGCAGACCAGCCGGTCCGCTGCCTCGGCGAGGATGGCGGTCGGCTGCGGGGCGGCCAGGTGGTCGCAGTGGCGCAGGCTGCCGTCCTCCTCGGCGCGGAGCATCACCGCCCGGGTCTCTCGGAACCACGGCGGGGCCTGCTCCGGGGTGGTCCGGACCGGGGCCGGGCGGCCCGAGGCGATGAGCAGGCGTTCGGCGTGCTCGCCGGCGGCCCTGATCTGGTCGGTGACGGCGAGCTGGGCGGGGTCGTCGCTCATGGGCACGTCCTTGTGCGAACTTGTGCGAACGGGGTGGGACGGGGAGGCGGCCGGAGGAGCGGCGCCGGTGGTTGCGGCGCCGCTCCCGGTCCCGCGGCTGTCCTACCCGTCTTCCGCGTCATGCCTCCCCGGCAGCCGGTGTGTCGGCGTGCGCTCCCGGCGCGCGCTGTGGCCGCGCGCCGGGGGAGTGCGGCAGCCGGCCGAGGGTGTGCTCCTCGCCGGAGGTCCTCGCCCTGCGCGCCGTGATGCGCGAACTCATCGAAGAGGCACCGGAGTTATTCGACGCCCCGGGTCACCGGTAGTCCAGCGTCCCGTCAGGGCGCGGCACCGGGCCGGTCCACCGGTTTCGTCGGCGACCGTGTCGTACGACGCGCGGACGGCGGTCAGCCAGGGGGACGGCCAGGTGGGGCGACGTCGGTCAAGGCCACCGACGACACCCGCGCCGCGCCTAGCCGAGGGCGTGGGCCCGGGTCACGACCTCGGCCGGGGCCTTGGCCAGGGCGCCGGTGTCGAACGGGGGTTGCGGGTCGTACTCGGTGCAGAGCTGGATCGCCTGGGCGGTGACCTCGTCGGTCAGCAGGGCGGACAGCCGGAGGGCCATGTCGATGCCCGAGGAGACCCCGGCCGCGGTGATCAGCCGGTCGTGCCGGACCACCCGGTCGGCGGTGTAGACGGCACCGTGGGACTCCAGTTCGGCGGTCGCCGCCCAGTGGGTGGTGGCCGTCAGGCCCTTCAGCAGGCCGGCCGCGCCGAGCACCACGGCGCCCGTGCAGACCGAGGTGGTGAACCGGGTGCCGGCGTGGATCCGGCGCACCCAGTCGAGGAAGGCGGGATCCGCGAGCATGGGCCGGATGCCGCCCCCGCCCGGGATCAGCAGGACGTCGCAGCGCTCCACCTCCGGGTACGCGGTCGCGACGTGCACCGGCATCGCCCCGAACGCGTCCCGCACCGGGCCGGGTTCGCCGGTGACGAAGCGGACGGTGGCACCGGGCACGAGCGCGAGGATCTCGTAGGGCCCGATCGCGTCGAGTGGTTCGAACCCTTCGAAGAGCGGAATCACGATGTCCATGCGCCGCAGCATAGCCACCGGTACCCGCCCGCCCACGCCGCCGGCCGTCAGCCGTCGCGCAGGACGCGGCGGCCGACGGGCGGGGCCAGCCGCAGCAGCGCCAGCAGGGCGCGGGTGGCGCCGACGGCGACGACGGGGCGTCCGCGCACGAGGCCCCGCACGATCGCGTCGGCGGCCTCGGCCGGGCCGATCTTCCTGGTCGGGCCCTCGCGCCCGGCGGTCATCGCCGTGTCGACGAGCGGCAGCACGACCTCCTGCACCCGCACCCCGGGGCTGGTCGACCGCGCCTGGTGGCGCAGCGACTCCAGCAGGATGTGGACGGCCGCCTTGGTCGCGCAGTAGACCGGAGCGCTCTGCTTGGGCGCGTACGCGAGAGCGGAGGTGACGGCGACGAACGCGGCGCGCGGCGGGCCGCCGGGCGCCGCGGCGGCGAGGTGCGGCCACGCGGCGGCCGCGAGTTCGACCACCGAGGCGAGGTTGACCCCGATCTCCTGCCGGGCCCGGCCGAGGACCTCCGGATCGGGTCCCAGGGTGAGCGGGGTCGGGTACTGCACACCGGCGTTGGCGACCACGACGTCCAGGCCGCCGAGCCGCTCGACGGCCTCGGCGACGACCCGCGCCGCCTCCCCGGGCACCGCCAGGTCGGCGCGGACGGCGAGCGGCCCGGCGGCGGAGCGGCCGCAGGTGACGACGGTGGCGCCGAGGGCGGTGAGGGCGTCGGCGAGGGCGAGGCCGATTCCGCCGGTGCCGCCGGTGACGAGGACGCGCTTCGAGCTGAGGTTCACGCCGGCCATCGTGGAGCGGCGGCATCCGGTCCGCTTGTACGATCGCGCCATGCCCCGCACCGGCGTCGACATGGCCCGCACGGTCCGCCCGGCGATGGCCCGGGCGGTGCTGCGCACGCTCGGCCCGCGGTACGCCGGCGAGCCGGGCCGGCAGGGCGCCCGGCTGCTCGGCGACGGCCTGCCGGTACCGGAGCCGCTGCACGCGCGGCTGGTGGCCGCCCTCGCGGCACGCGGCTGGCCCGCGCTGCGCACCGCCGCCGAACGGCTGCTGGCCGAGGACCCGTTGCTCGCCGAGCTGTCCCGGTGCGGCGGCCTGCCGGAACTCCTCGGCCGTGCCGGGCTGGTGGAACCCTGGTTCCACGCCGGTCACCGGACCCGCCGGTCACCGGCCGACGACGGATCCCTGACGATCTGTCATGTTCCCTCCCTGGGAAGGGTTCCCCTCCCCTCCGAATCCCTGCTCGTCTGTTCCCTGTACACGGCCGGAACGGCGGCCGTGACCGGCCGCACGCCTCGCGTCGAGGTGTTCGCCGACGGCGCGACGGGCCGCCCCGGGGAGGTCCTGCGCGCGACCCGGGTCGCCGGGTGGCGGCTGCGCTGGTCCGACCGTCCCGCCGCCGGCCCGCGCCCGTTGGACGCCGTCCGCACGTACTTCGCCCGGGAGCCGGCCCGGCCCTGGCGCCTGCCCGCGACGGCCGCGCTGCTCGGCCTGGCACCGCGCACCCTCCAACGCGCCCTCGCCACCGCGGGCACCTCCTTCCAGGCGGAACTGCTCGCCGTCCGCCTGGAGGTGGCCGGCCAGCTGACCGCCCGCACGGCCCTGCCCCTCGCCGACATCGCCGCCACCGCCGGCTTCACCGACCACGCCCACCTGACCCGCCGCTTCCACGCCCACTACGGCTGCCCGCCCTCGGAGTTCCGCCGCACGGCGCACCACTGACCGGGTGCCCGGAGCCCGCCGTCCGTGGCCTCGGCGGGATGGCGCTGCCGCGTCCGGCCCGTGGGGCTCCGGAGACGGGGGCAAGCGGATCCACAGCCGGGAGCCGTGGAACCGACGCCCGCCGACCGGGCGCCGCCCGGGGTCCGCCTCAGCCCGTCAGGGCGAGGCGCAGGGCCAGGGCGAGGACCACGGTGTGACCGGCGAGGCCGGTGAGCAGGCGGGCGCGAGGACCGGTGAGCGCACGGCGGAGCAGGGCGCCGCCGGTGGCGAGCAGCGCCTGCCAGCTCGCCGAGGCGGCGAACGCGGCGAGGGCGAACGCCAGCCCCGGGCCGAGCGGTCCCGGGCCGGCACGGCCGCCGACCACCAGGGCGGTGAAGTACACCACGGTGAGCGGGTTGAGCAGGGTCAGGCCGAGCAGCGCCGCGTACGTGCGCCGGGGCGAGGCCGGGGCCGGCGGCGTCACGCCGTTCTCCGTCCGGTGGTCGCGGCACGTCGCCCACAGGCCGCGGACGGCGAGCAGGACGAGCACCCCGGCGGCCACGGCCTCCAGCGCACCCGCGGCCGGCGCGATCACCGGCGCGAGCGCCGCGCCGCCCAGCACCGCCGCGAGCGCGTACAGCCCGTCGGCCGTGGCGACCCCCAGCGCGGCGGCCAGGCCCCGCCCGAGCGAGACGCGTGAGGCGAGGGTGACGACCAGTACGGAGATCGCGCCGACCGGCACGGCGACGCCGTAGCCGGCGAGGAGTCCGGAGAGCAGGGCATCGGTCATGGCGGGCGGTCCGGTTCTGATGGGGCTGCGGCGCGCACGCCGGGTGGTGGCCGGGAGCGTAGCCCCCACGCCGAGAACCCGGCCACCGCTTTTCCCGCTCCGGACGGCCCCGAACCCTGGTCGGGATCAGGTTGACGCTGATCGGGCGAGTACGGGATAAGTGGGAACCCGCCGGGGTGCGTTGGCGTGAAACACCATGTGGTCTCACGGAACAGGGGAGGGCCGGATGGGACAGGGGTGGAGATGGTGGGTGGCAGGGCTGGTCGCGGTCCTGGCCTTCGCCGCCACGACGTGGTTCTTCGCGGCGGTCGTCGGGCCGTTCTGGGGTGTGCGCGACGTCGGGGCGAGGGTGACCCTGGGGGTGGGGGCGGGAGCCGCGGTGGCCGCGCTGGCGGCGCTCTGGGGCAAGTCCTTCGTCGACGGTGAGGACCGACGCGGCGGGTCCCGGCAGTCCGTCGTGGACAGCAGCGTCGGTGGCGGGGTCACCCGGGTGACCGGCGCGGGGGGCAACGTCAAGGTGACGATCGGCAGCGGACCGGCCGCCTCGCCGCTGCCGCAGCCGGGTGCGGCGCCGGAGGCCCCACCGGCCACCGGAGGGCAGTTCGTCCGGCGTTCCAGGGTCAACGGTTCGGTCGTGGACGTCGACGGCGCGGCCGGTGACGTGGAGATCGAGGCGTGAGCGACCCGAAGCGGTTGCGGCGGGGCGCCCAGTGGGTGGCGAACTCCGTCGTCCACGGCTCGGTGGTCAACATCAACAACGTCACCGGGAACGTCAACGTCACCGTCCGCAACGAACGCCCGCTCTACAAGCTGGACGCGTTCCCGCTCGACCGCGAGGTGCTGACGGTCAGGAAGGCCCGCGAGCGGCCGTCCCGACTGCTCCACTCCCGCTTCGAGGTGGTGGACTTCACCGGGCGGCATTCCGAGCTGGCCCGGCTGGCGGCCTGGCGCGACAACGAGGAGCCGGTGTCGGCCCTCCTGCTGCACGGGGTCGGTGGCCAGGGAAAGACGCGCCTGGCGACCGAGTTCGCCCGGCGGACCCGGAAGCTCGGCTGGCGGGTGCTCCAGGCCCGGCACGCGAGCGACCCGGCGCCGGGGCCGCTCCGTGGTTCCGGCGGCCCCGGCACCGAGCCGGTCCCGGACCACGCCGGAACGCTGCTGGTCGTCGACTACGCCGACCGCTGGCCGGCGGCCGACCTGCTGGAGCTGTGCGCGGACGCGACCCGGCAGCCGCACCGCACCAGGGTGCTGCTGGTCGCCCGGGCGGCCGGGGTGTGGTGGCAGATGCTGTCCGGCAACGACCTGGAGCGGATGAACGTCGACACCGACCGCCTGGAGCTCGGCCCACTGGCCAACGGGGCGGACGGGGCGGACGGGGGCGGTGGGGCCGGCGGGGCCGGCGGGGCGTCCCACAGCCCCCTGGCGCTGTTCACGGCCGCGTGCCGCCGCTTCGCCGAAGCCCTGCGGATCACCGGCGCCGACGAGCCGGCGCCGCCCCGGTCCCTGGGGGAGCACCAGGGCTTCCGCGAGGCACTGGCCGTGCACATGGCGGCCCTGGCCTCGGTCGACGCGGTGTACCGGAGCCGGCAGGACGGGTTCGCGCCGCCCGAGCTGGGCAGCCCCGAGGAGGTCTCCGCCCACCTGCTGACCCGTGAGCGCGCCTACTGGCGGAACCTCCACGATCACGGCCGGACCCGTGCCGACGAGCACGAGATGGGCCGGGGCGTCTACGTCGCGACGCTGATCGGGCGTCAGACCCGTGATCACGCCCTGGACGCGGTCACCCGGGCGGCGCGCGCCGGCGGCGCACCGTATCCGCCGGACCGGTTGCTCCGCGATCACGCCGTCGCGTACCCGGAGGCGGCGGAGACCCGGCCGGGCACCGACGGCCGGGCCGCCGCGACCACCTTCCTCGAACCGCTGTACCCGGACCGCCTGGCCGAGGACTTCCTCGCCCTGTCGGTCCCGGATCACCCGCTCAAGGACGTCTTCGCCCCCGACGACACGTTGACCGGGGTGCCCGCCCGGCTGCTCGGCGGCGGCGAGTCGGAGCAGGAGCGGGCCTGGACCCGGACCGCCCTGACGATGCTGTCGGCGGCCGCGGCCCGCTGGCCGCATCTGATGGCCGGCCAGCTCGCCCCGCTGCTGAGCGCCCGGCCGGCCCTGGCGCTGCACGCGGGCGGGACCGCGCTCGCCGCGCTGGCGGACCTGCCCGAGCTGCCCCGCGAGGTGCTGGAGGCGATCGAGGCCCAGCTGCCCGCCGGCCGGCACACCGACCTCGACTCCGGCGCCGCGGTGCTCGCCTACCGGCTGGCCCACCACCGCCTCGCCCACACCCAGGACCCCCTCGCGCACGCGGTGGTCCGGCAGGGGCTGGTCCAACGGCTGGTCAACGCGGGGCTGGACGCCCAGGCGCTCACCGCCGTCGAGGACGCCCTGCCCGCCTGGCGCTGCCTGGTGGAGGCCGACCCGGACACCTTCGGGGTGGGCCTCGCCGGTGCCCTGGTCTGCCTGGCGGGCCTGCTGCCCAAGGCGGGACGGGCCGACGAGGCCCTGGCGGCGGCCCGGGAGGCCGTCACCCTGTTCCGCGACTCGGCGGCCGCCGACCCCGCCGACGCCGACGTCGGGGCCGCGCTGTCCGCGGCCCTGTGCGTCCTCGGCGACCGCCTCTCCGGGAGGGGCCTGGTCGCGGAGGCCCTGGCCACGGCCCGGGAAGCGGTGGCGCTGCACCGGCCGCTCGCCGAAGCCGACCCGCACGCCCGGGCCGGCGGCCTGGCCTTCGCACTGGGCAGCCTGGCCGACATCCTCCCCAGGGCCGGGCGGAACCGGGAGGCGCTGGAAGCGGCTCGGGAGGCCGAGGCGATCCAGCGGCGGCTCGCCGAGGCCGAACCGACCCGGTACGCGCCCGACCACGCCAGGATCGTCACCCGGCTCGGTGTCCTCCTGACCAGGGCGGGCCGGCGCGAGGAGGCCGTGGCTCCGGCCCGGGAGGGAGTGGACACCTACCGGCCCCTGGCCGAGACGAATCCGGCCGCCTTCGAGCCGGACCTCAACGACGCGCTGATCGACCTCAGCGAGACCCTGTGGCGCGCGGGGGAGCGGGAGGAGGCCCTGACCCGGGCCCGGGAGGCCGTCGAGATCTCCCGACGGCTCGCCGAGGCCGATCCCGTCGCCCACACCGCCGGCCTCGCCGTGGATCTGGGCCGGCTCGGCTCCCAGCTCTCCAGGACCGGCCGGCGCCACGAGGCCGTCGCCCCGCTGGAGGAGGCCGTGGCGCTCGGCCGCGGGCTCGTGGCGCTGGACCCCGACGCCCACGCCGCCGAACTGGGCGTCGCGCTCGGCAACCTCGGGGAGCTGCTGTGGTGGGTCGGCGAGCCGCAGGACGCCGTGGCGCGAACCCGGGAAACGGTGGAGGTCTTCCGACGGCTCGCCGACCGCAACTCCGCCGTGCACCGGCACAACCTCGCCAACGCCCTCAACAGTCTCGGAATCTCCCTGGCGAGGGCGGACCTGCCCCGGGAGGCCGTGGACCCGGCGCAGGAGTCCGCGGACCTCCTGCGGGAGCTGGCGCGGGAGGACCCCGCCGTCCACACGCCGGAGCTCGCGATGGCGCTGAACAACCTGTCGGCGCGGCTGGTGGAGGTGGGACGGTGGGAGAGGGCGCTCGACCTGGCCCGGGAGTCCGTCGACCTCCGGAGCCGGCTGGT
This sequence comes from Kitasatospora sp. NPDC001527, assembly GCF_040298605.1. Taxonomy (NCBI): domain Bacteria; kingdom Bacillati; phylum Actinomycetota; class Actinomycetes; order Kitasatosporales; family Streptomycetaceae; genus Kitasatospora; species Kitasatospora sp. NPDC001527. The sequence goes on from NZ_JBEPAM010000004.1 coordinate 323,377, forward strand.
GAAGGAGAACGCGGTCGCGCACGGACCCGGATACGCGATGTCGCTCACCCACCTCGCCTCCATGCTGATGCAGATGGGACGGTCCGGGGAGGCCGTGGCCCCGGCCTGGCGCAGCGTCGCCGTGCGCGGGGACCTGGCCCCGGCCGAGCCCGCGGCCCACCGCGCCGGGTACGCGCGGGCCCTCACCGCCCTCGCCTGCTACCTGACCGAGGCGGGTCGGCCGCGGGAGGCGCTCCGTCCGGCCCGCGAAGGCGTCGGCGTCCAGCGGTCGTCGGGCGCGGCCGACTCGTCCGCCGGCCAGGAGGAACTGGCCCTGGCGCTGGGGATCCTGGTGAACGCCCTGATCGCCGCCGACCGGGAGGGCACGCCGGAGGCGCTGGACGCGGCGCTGGAGGGCGTGCGGATCTTCCAGGGGCTGGCCCGGAGCGCCCCCGAACAGTACGGCGGCCACCTGCGTGCCGCCCGGTCCCTGCTGACCTACGTCCGGAACGCGCAGGGCTGAGCGCGGCCCGCTTCTGTGCCCCCGGGCTCAGCCGGTGGAGGCCGCCCTCAGGACCGCCGGGGTGGGGCCGTCGGGGCGGACGGTGATGCTGTAGAGGGAGCCGGTCGGGGTGCTCAGGAAATCCACCTCGTGGGCGGGAAGCAGGAGTTCGAGCAGGGCGGTGGACTCGCGGAGGGCGAACTGGGTGCCCAGGCAGGCGCGGGCGCCCAGGCCGAAGGGGAAGTAGGCGCCGAGGTGGGCGGGGCGGGCGCCGTCCGGGGCGAAGCGGGTGGGGTCGAAGCGTTCCGGGTCGGGCCACAGGGCCGGGTCGCGGTGGGTGAGGTAGGGGCAGACCAGCAGGTCGGTGCCGGCCTCGACGCGGTGGCCGGCGAGGGTGTCCTCGGCGAGCGCGTGCCGGGGGAGGATCCACGCGGACGGGTAGAGCCGCAGCGTCTCGTGGACCAGCGCCTGCACCGCCTCGCGCCGTTCGGGCGAGCCCGCGGGACCGGCCGCGAGGGCCCGGGCGCGGGCGCCGGGGTTGGCGTCGAGCAGCAGGTGGAGCCAGGTGAGGGTGGTGGCGGTGGTCTCGTGGCCGGCGACGAGCAGGGTGACCAGCTCGTCGCGGATCAGCCGGTCGGTGTACTCGGGGTGCCGGGCGGCGGCGTCCAGCAGGACGCGCAGCACCCCGGGGCCGTCGGGGCCGTCCTCGTGGCGGCGGGCGGCGTCGATGGCGGCGTGCGCGACGGCGTCGATCCGGGCCAGGTCGTCGGTGACGGCGTCGCGGGCCTGGTCGCCGTCGGGCAGTTGGGGCAGGGCGGCGACGACGGCGGGGATGCGGTCGAGTTCGCGTTCGGTGGCGCTGTCCAGCGGGTGGCCGGTGAGCGCGCGCCAGATGGTGTCGAGGGCGAAGTGGCGCATCTCCTCGCCGATGTCGACGGGTTCCCCGGTGCGCGCGTGGCCGGCCCAGCGCTCGGCGGTGCGGCGGGCCGCGGCGGCGATCCGCTGCTCGTAGCGGCGCATCCCCGGTCCGGTGAACTGGGCCTGGAGCATGCGCCGTTGGTTCTTCCAGGCGTCGCCGGTGGCGGAGAGCACGCCGTCCCCGGCGAGCATCCGGGCGCGGTGCGAGCGCTTGACGTAGCGCTCGGGATGCCGGCCGAGGACGTGCTGGACGGCCTCGGGGTCGGTGACCAGGACGGTGGGCCGCGGGCCGATCCGGAACGCCGCGACGCCGCCGAGCCGCTGCCGGGTGCGGGCCAGCAGTTCGACCAGCTCCGCCTCCTCGGTGCGCCACTCCTCGACCGCCTCGGGCGGCAGTTCGGGGACGGGGAGGGGTGCGGAACCGGGGTTCGCGGTGGTGGTCACGGGTGCCTCCTCGGTCGGTGACGGACGGCCCGCGCCGACTCTACGTCAGCGGACGCCCCGCCGGTGGGCGGTAGGGGTGGCCCGGGGGGCGTTCATGACGGTTCGTCAGTCGGTGGGGCGCGGCCGGAAGAACTGCAGGACGGTGGCGGCGCCGAACAGGAAGGCGCTGGCCGCGAAGAGCTGGAGGCCGTTGCCGTGCCGCAGGGCGACGAGGCTCCCGATCAGGCCGAGGGCGCAGCCGACGGCGAACGCGGCGGCCTGGACGGCGGTGATGACCCGGTGGCGTGTGCGGCCGGGGTGATCGTGCGCGGCCGGGTGCGGGCCGTGGTGGTCCCGGGGCCCGGGCGGCGCGCCGTGCGGGCGGTCGGGGCCGGGGCACGCGGGCCGCCGCCGGCCGCCGAGGGCGCGCAGGATAGCGCCGATCCGCCACCGGCGCGGTGCGGCTCCCCGTGCGGGGCCGCTCTTCTCCTGGTGTTCGCCCGCTCGAATGTGTGGTGTGCCATTGTTGAACATGCCGAGTGCTCCTGATGAGTGCTTGTCGGGGCTGTCCGCCGGCCAGGGCCGGAATCCGCGTCGGCGGGCAGCTTTCCTGTGGTGCTCCTGAAAAGTGCTCAGGTCACGGTCCCCGCCGCCACCCGGTGCTGAGATGGGTGATCCGGTGGAGCTGGGCGCCGCCCGCGACGGCGGTGAGACCGGCGGTCCACTTGGTCGGCTCGATCACCATCGCCAGGACGCCGGCCAGCACGACCATGACGAGCCAGGCCAGGTCGGCCCGGGTGCTCTCGAAGGTGATCTTGATGACCATGGCCCCCCGGCGGGCCCGGGGCGTGCTCGGCCTGCCGGTTGACCCGGGGTTGAGCAGCACGACGTTCTCCTCTCCGTTGCGGCGCAGCCTGCGGCGGCGGTCGACCTCGTCGCGCAGCCGCTGGTAGTCCTCGTCCGACACCGCTGTGCAGGCCCGCGGCGGGGCGGTCTTCGGCCTGGTGGCAGGGGGCGGTTCGCTGTCGTGCGTCTCCTTCGTGCTCTGGAGCGTGGGCATGTCAGTCGTCCTTCCTGTTGACCTGCATGATTTCCTGGATGATGTCCTCGAGTTGGTCGAGATCGGGCTCCTGCCTCCTGAGCGCCTTCCGGGCGTAGTGCAGGGTGGTGCCGACGGTGGCCTTGAGCATGCCGGTGGCCTCGGCGGCCTCCGCCCGGCTCATCCGGAAGACGATCTGGCAGTGGTAGACGGCCCGTCGGCGGGGCTGGAGTCCGTCGACGACGGCGAGGCGGCCGGCCTCCTCGTCGTCGAGGTGGTGGCGGAGCAGCGGGGCGAGGCGCTGGAGCGCGAGCGGCGCGTGCTCGTCGGCCGCGGCGCGGCGGCGCTGGGCGGCCCAGGACATGACGGTGTCGTAGATGATGGTCGATGGGTCGCGGCGGGTGTTCTCCCAGTCGCAGAGGGCGCGGATGACGCCCTCGGTGGCGGCCTCGTACGGGTCCACCCGCGGGTCGCCCTCTATTCGGAACGCGTCGGTGGTGCACAAGGGGAGGAAGTCGTGCTGCAGCCACTGGTGGACCTCCTCGGGAATCTCCGCCGCGATGTCCCGGTCGAGGGCTTCCCCGTACCGTTCTGAGGGTGGCTGGTGTGCCACTCGGTCCGCCTCCTTCCACGCCGACGCGCACGCGCGGCGGTCTTCCCCCGTTCAAGTGCAACGGTGCCCTGACGCAAGGGAATCTAGGTGGCTGGAATGGCCCCCGTTTACTGGAGGGAAAGCCGCAGTTCGCGAGCCGTGATCATTTATCCGGTCTAGACCTTTGCCGGATCGCCCGGGATCCCGGGTCGGCCGGAAATCGCCTCCGATGGCCGATCGGGCGCGCTGTGGCCGAGTCTGATGACCCGTCATTGACACTTCCTTGACCATCACTTTACTGTCGCCGTGGCGGCGTCGATCCGCGCCGCCGGATGACCGGCACCCATCGGAGGTCCGTATGGAACAGCTCGTCAAGAAGATGACCCAGGACGACAAGTGGCGGCGCTGGGTCGCCGTCAACTCGGCCGGCGGCGCCAAGGACGGCTGCATCAGCGTCGCGAAGTCCGGGTGCATCAGCGTGGCGAAGTCCGGCTGTATCTCCTGACCCAGCGCGACGCACCGGCAGCGCCGAGACGGGCCCGGGCCGGCCGAGCGGCCGGCCCGGGCCCCACCGACCGGAGGTGACAGTGAACGGCCAGCCGACCGCCGACGTGGTCGACCGGATCAAGGACATCCCCCTCTACCGCGCCTCGATCGAGCGGGGGTACTTCCCCGTTCTGGAGAAGCCCGAGATCGCCCGCGGGTTCCCGGACAACTGGATGACGCCCGGCCTCGCCGCGGCGCTCGCCGCGGGCGACGCGGAGATGGTGCTCTCCACCGGCACCAACCACGCCCGCATGCAGATCATCCGACCGCCGTACTTCCTGCTGAACTCCTACTACCGGCTGTGGAGCGAGCACCCCGACATCTCCGACACCTGGGCGGAGGGCTGCAAGCGGGTCTCCCTCACCACCGTCCTGGCCACCGAGCACGTGGCACGGGTCAACGCCCGCAAGCGGGGCGGTGAGCCGGCCGCCGAACCGGCCCCGCGCGACCGGTGGCTGGACGAGCGCACCTGCTACCTCAACCTCCGCCTCGACCCCGACCACTGGCAGCGGGCCGACGTCGAGCGCATGCTCGCGGAGATCCGGGAGGCCGCCCGGGCGCACCCGCGCGGCCGGTACCTCCTCGACTGCTCCTCCTCCCACCTCGCGCACCTGGTGCGCAAGGCCCGCGCCTGGGGCCTGTGGGCGGACTTCCCGCCGCCGGCCAGCATCGTCCACGCCTACGAATACACCCCCGCGAACGTCGCCCGGTACCTGCGCGAGCACTTCGACTGCCCGATCGTCGACCTGTTCGGCAGCACCGAACTCGGCTACCTCTACTACAGCGACCGCAGCGGCCGGTACCGGCCGTACCTCGACGGGATGAGCGTCGAACTCCTCCCCGTCGCCCCGGGCAGCGGGATCCACAGCCTGATCGTCACCAGCGTGCGGAACCCCTGGATGCCGCTGGTCCGCTACCGCTCGGGGGACTGCGTCCGCACGCTGGACGGCAGCGCGGACCCCGGCCGCATCGCCCGGTTCTGCGGCCGGGAGAAGGAACTGCTCGACACCCCCGGCGGCCCGGTCGCCCAGGGAGACCTCGACGAGGTGGTCGGCGCGGTCGCGCCCCGGGTCTTCCTCCACCGGCTGGACGTGACGGGCCCCGGGGAGGAGGCCGTGCTGCGCTGCACCACCTTCGACGGCGCCCCGCTGACGGTGGCCGAGGCGGACGCCCTGGCCCGCGGGACCGGACGGCTGGTCGGACGGCCGTGCCGGGCCGAGCACCACGCGCACCTGCCGGTCGGCGCCTCGGGCAAGTACGCCTGGCTCGCCACGGCCCCGACCCCGTCCACGACCCCGTCCACGACCACGTCCTCGTCCCCGACCTCGTCCCCGGCCGCCGGGGACCCCCGCGGAGGTACCCGATGACCGCCGACCGGCCCCGCGTCACCGCCGAGGACCTCAGGGCCCTGCTCGGCGAGGACCTGCACGCCGAGGTGGTGGCGTACACGATCGCGCGCACCGGCGCCGCACCCGCCGACGCCGAGCGCCAGGTCACCGAGTGCCTGCGCTACCTCTACCTGGTCTCCCGCCACCGCGAGGAGCTCTCCGGCCTCTTCCTGCCGGTCGAGCAGGACATCGACGAGATCTGGCACTACCTCATCCTGCAGACCCGCGAGTACCGCGCGCTGTGCGAGGAGCGCCTGCCCGGCCGGTTCTTCGTCCACCACCGCGGCATCCCCTACGAGGCCTACCAGGAGGAGCCCGGCCGGGAGCTGGCCGCCGAGCAGGCGCTGCGCTGGATCCCGTTCTACTGCCAGGAGTTCGGCCCCTTCGACGACGGAGCGCCGGCCCACTGGACCATCGTCCGCTACCTCCACGAGGAGCTGGACATGTCGCTGGAGGAGATCTCGGCGCTGCGCCCGACGGCGGCGGCATGACGCTCTCCCCGCAGGTCGCGGCCGGGCCGGGCCGGCCGCCCGAACACCCGGCGCAGCGGCGGGTGCTGGCCGTGCTGGTCGTCTCCCAGCTGGTGAGCGGCGTCGGGCTCACCGCGGGCGTCGTGGTGGGCTCGCTGATCGCCGAGGAGATGCTCGGCTCGACCGGGCTGGCCGGTCTGCCCACCGCCCTGTTCACCGGCGGGTCGATGCTCGGAGCGCTGGGCATCGGGCGGCTCTGCCAGGCCTGGGGGCGCCGGCCGGGGCTCGGCCTCGGGTACGCGGTCGGTGCCCTGGGCAGCGTCGGTGTGGTGGTCGCGGTGGCCGCCGACCAGGTGGCCCTGCTGCTGCCCGCGCTGCTGGTCTACGGCGCCGGCACCGCCACCAATCTGCTCGCCCGGTACGCGGGCGCCGACCTGGCCGCACCGGAGCGGCGCGGCCGGGCCGTCAGCCGGGTCCTGCTCGCCTCGACGTTCGGCGCGGTGGCCGGGCCCAACCTGGTGGCGCTCGTCGGCGGGCCGGCCGAGGACTGGGGCATCCCCCGGACGGCGGCGCCGTTCGTACTCGCCGCCGTCGGGTACGCGGTGGCGGCCGTGGTGCTGGGCGCCCTGCTGCGGCCCGATCCGCTCCGGTCGGTTCGGGCCGCGACGCCCCCGCCCGGCCCGGCGGAGCCGGCCTATTCCGCGGGACCGGCCGACCCGGCCGACCCGGCGGACCCGGCGGACCAGGTGGAGCGCTCGCGGGCCCCGGGCCTGGGGACCGGCCTGTGGATCATGCTGCTCGCCCAGCTGCCGAAGGTCGCCCTGATGACCATGACCCCGGTCCACCTGGCCGCCCACGGCCACGGCACCGGCGTGATCGGCCTGGTCGTCTCGCTGCACATCGGTGCGATGTTCCTGCCGTCCCCGCTCAGCGGCCTGCTGGTGGACCGCTGGGGAGCGCTCCCGGTGGCCGCCGCCTCCGGCGTCACGCTCGGCGCGGCCGCTCTGCTGGCCGGCCTCGCACCGGCGGACTCGGTGCCGGTCCTCGCGGTGGCCCTGCTGGTGGCCGGCGTGGGCTGGAATCTCGGCCTGGTCGGCGGAACGGCCCTGGTCACCGCCGCCGCGCCGCCCGCGCGCGGTGCCGCCACCCAGGGCCTGGCCGACGTGGGGCTGGCGGTCGCGGGCTGCACCGGCGGCCTGCTCTCCGGCCCGGTGGTGGCGGCCGGCGGCTATGGCACGCTGGCCGCCGGCTGCGCCCTGGTGGCGCTGCTCGTCGCGCTGCCGGCGGTGCGGGCCGCCCGCTCCGCGCGCGCGGCGGGCGCAGGGTCCGCGCCCGAGCCCGCGCCCGCGCCCGCCGGGAAACGGCGCTGAACAGGCGGCGGTGCCGCGATCCGTCCCCCTCGACGAACCGCGGCACCGCCCTTATCCCGACCCGGAGACGATCCGGTCCGCTCAGATGGCCTGCCAGAGGGCCGGGACGATGTTGGGCTCCCAGCCCACCTGGGCCGTGTGGCCCTGGAGGCACCGGTAGCTGACCCCGTTCCAGGTGACGACGTCACCCTGCTGGTACGTGGTGCCCGGGGTCCAGGTGCCGCCACCGGGGCCCGGGTCGGAGCTGACCACCAGCGAGTAGCTGCTGGTGTGGCTGACGGAGCCGGTGCCGGTGACGGTCAGGTTGTACGTGCCGTTCGGCACCGAGGAGCCGACCGCGACGGAGAGCGTCGCGGAGCCGCCGGACTGCACCGAGGAGGGGCTGACCGAGGCGGTCACCCCGGCCGGCGCGCCGGAGACGGCGAGGTTCACCGTCTGGGCGGAGCCGGAGGTGGTCTGGGTGCTCACCGTGGCGGTGGTGGACTCGCCCGGCTTGACGTTGCCGGTGGCCGGGTTGACCGCGACCGAGAAGTCGTTGGTCGGGATCGGGCCGCTGCCCACCGAGGTCTTCCACAGGGTGTAGGCGACGCCGTCGGCGCTGCGGTCCAGCACGGTGGCGTTGATGTTGCTGGTGGTGTCGCACGACGAGTGGTAGCAGGAGTCGTACGCGCGGCCCGCCGTGCCGCCCCACTTCGAGGCCTGCGCCGAGGTCTTGGTGGCGCTGGCGCCCGCCGCGTAGCCCGAGGTCGGGATGCCGGCCGACTGGAACGAGGCGTCGTCCGAGCGGCCCTGGCCCTCGACGTTCTCCTCCGGCTGGAGGTTCAGCGAGTCCCAGTAGGCCTTCATCGGCGCCGAGGTGGTCGAGTTGACGTTGTTGATGAAGTAGCCGGCGTTGGTCGAGCCGACCATGTCGAAGTTGTAGTAGCCCTTGATGGCGCTGCGCTGGGCGGAGCTCAGCTGGCTCACGTAGTGCTTGGAGCCCTGCAGGCCCTGCTCCTCGCCGGTCCACCAGGCGAAGCGGACGTGACGGGTCAGGGTCGGGTTCTGCTGCGCGAGGACGAGCGCGTTCTCCAGCAGGACGGCCGAGCCGGAGCCGTTGTCGTTGATGCCCGGGCCGGCGCTGACGCCGTCCAGGTGCGCGCCGAACATGGTGACCTGGTCGGACGGGCCGCCCGGCCAGTCGGCGATCAGGTTGTTGGCGGTGTAGGTGCAGGTGGAGCAGGTCTGCTCGGTGACCTGGTAGCCGGCCGCCTGCAGCTTGGCCTTCACGTAGGCGAGCGACTGACTGTACCCGGAGGTGCCGGTGCGCCGGTTGCCGCCGTTCTGCGAGGCGATGGTGTTGAACTGGCTCAGGTGCGCCTGCACGTTGGCGACGCTGATGTCAGGGGCGCTGCCGCCCGGGTTGCCGCTGCCGACCGTCAGCGTGTACTGCGCGGTGTGGGTGGCCTGGCCGGCCGCGGTGACCGTGATCACGTAGCTGCCGGGCGCGGTGTTCGCGCTGGTGGAGACGGTCATCGTGGAGGACGCGCCGGTCTGCACCGAGGACGGGCTGAAGCTGACGCTCGCGCCGCTCGGGGCGCCGGTGGCGCTCAGGTTGACCGACTGGGCGCTGCCCTGGGTCACCTGGGTGCCGACCGTCGAGGTGGCCGAGGAGCCGGGCTGGACCTGGCCGGCGGACGGGTTCAGCGAGAGCGAGAACTCGTTGGTCTGGCCGCCGTTGCAGGTCGGGTCGCCGGTCTGGGCGGGGACGCTGACGGCGTCCCAGGCGGCCTTGGTGCGGTTGAAGAGGTTGCAGGTGGGGTCGAGGTTCTTG